>DLRJ01000019.1 GCA_002500485.1 Dehalococcoidia bacterium UBA7891 | reverse complement strand
TTGTTTCCGATGACCTTAATCAAAAAATCTCGCCAATATTTAGTTCACAAGGTAGAGGGTAGGGTAGATGAATACCCATGCAACATCGACGAAGTGCCAATATTTAACCACCCCCTCAACCCCCCAATGAGAATCGCTATTGAATCTTCCATCCGATCCCATTCTTACAATTACGATCAGCGCAATTATTCCAGTAATAACATGAAAAGCATGTATACCTGTCATTGTGAAGAATATTGTTCCAAACGCACTTGAAGGCGGAAAATAGTGAAATGCTTCGTACCATTCCCAGCCTACTCCAATCAGAAAAATACTTGCCAAAACGATAGTGGCTATAATATTTTTTCGAAATTTTTGCTGGTTGTTATGGGCAACTGCAACTTCACCCCTAAATGCTGCCAAACTACTCATCAAAAGAACAAGTGATATGGCCAATCCCAGGGGTTGGTTTAGATGGTCTGGTCTTTCGACTCCTTGGAGATAAAATCGGGTGGAAATTAAGGCACCAAATAAGAACGTTTCCGATAATATAAATATCCATAACCCAACACGTTTCATTGAAAACTCATCGTGGCTGGTTGTGTGGACTTCTGACTGTGTTGACACTTTGGTAAGTACTCCCTTACTACTTGATCTATTCTTCTGGAGGGATCCAGAGTTCTTTTATGTGCATGAAGTAATGAACAATTAGCCAGGATCCTGGAGCGGCTAACAGTACCATGAAGATAAAGTTTCCACTGGTTACTCTAACCCCGATAATATACTCAGCTACTTCTACAATAAGTAACGCTATAAATACATATAAACCCTTTCGGAATTTTCTGGTGATCTCTTTATCGTCCACTTATCAATCCTTATAATTGCAAATTTCTCAACACTAGATAGAAGTTGCTTGAGTTTCTTTTCTCCCAGGTTGCCCGTATGTGTAAGGGCCTTCATCTACCTTTGGCTGATGGGTGAAATTCTCTTCTGGGGGAGGAGAATCTGTGGCCCATTCCAATGTCGTGGCACCCCAAGGATTATTACCGGAGACAGCCCCCTTAGCCCAGGATACGACCATGTTGTATACAAATGGGATAAAAGATAATCCTAGGAGTAGGGCAAAAATTCCTATTAGGATATTGCCATTTTCCAAGTTTTCTGGATAAGTCCAAACCCTTCTATTCATTCCGTCTGTTCCAACTATAAACATAGTTATAAATAAAGCGTTGTAAGTTAGGAACATCGTGGTGAAATGAAGTCGGCCCAATGTTTCGTTGTATAACCTACCAGTCATTTTTGGGAACCAATAATAGATTGCGCCGAACAGCATAAAAATTTCGCCTCCCATCATTGTGTAATGAAAGTGAGCAACGACGAAATATGTGTCCTGAAGATGTATATCAGTGGCAACATCTGCGAGGAATATTCCCGTTAACCCTCCGATGAGAAAATTAAACACAGTCCCCACTACAAAAAGCATGGGTGTAACTAACCACAATTTGCCTCTCCATATGGTGCCTAAGGCAGAGAGAAAGACTATTCCGGTTGGGATGGATATCAATTCAGTAAGAGCCATGAATGGAATATGCAAAAATTCTTCCATTCCACTTGTAAATAAATGATGAGCCCAAACTAGGAAACTCAAGGCCGTGATAGACAGGAAAGACGCGACCACTAACTTGTATCCAAACAAAGGCTTTCGAGAGAAATGGCTTACCATCTCCAATAGAGCGCCAAATGCTGGCAAGATCATAATGTATACAGCTGGATGGGAATAGAACCAAAACACATGCTCATACAAAAGAGGTTTTCCACCTAGTCCAGCGTCAAAAAACACCATGCCTGCAACCCTATCTAATATGACCATAAGCAATCCAAAAGCTACCACTTGAGTAGCTGTTACACTGATGATTGAAGCAGCCACTATTGACCATACGAAAATAGGCAACCTACCCCAAGTCATTCCCGGAGCTCGTAAGCAAATGGTTGTAGTCAAGAAATTGAGCCCTCCCAATATGGAAGAAAGCCCGAAGGTCAAAAATGCAAAGAGAAAAAGCAACTGTCCGTCCGCGTTGGTGACACTTAATGGCGGATACGCTGTCCAACCTGAGTCAAAACCTCCGAAAAGAGGTGTCAAAATTAGCAAGATTGCGACTGGAGGAATAATCCAGAAGCTTAGTGCGTTAATCCTAGGAAAGGCCACATCTTCTGCCCCAATCATAAGGGGTAAGACGTAGTTTGAAAGCCCTCCGATGATTGCAGCCACAGCCACAGCCACCATAATAATGCCGTGAAGGCTCATAATGGTGTTGTAATAATTAGGTCCGAGAAGCCCTTCTCCTGAATCAGCTAGTTCTATACGCATTAATAAAGCAAAGAAACCTCCAAGTAGAAACAAGATTACGAAAGTGACAAGATACTGGACTCCGATCACCTTGTGGTCCATGCTAAAGCCGAAGTAACGCTGCCAATTTTTTGCCTCGAAATAACTCGGCTTTATCCCTATCCACTCTCGTACCCAGCTGTTCCAGACTCCTACTCCCAATAACCAACCCAAAAGGGCGAAGATATAGGAGAAGGAAATATTGATTTCTGTTGCTGGATTTCCAGTGAGGCTGGAAACTGAAAGACCTACTACCAACCCGACCAACAAACCAATTATCGCTCCTATTAAACCTCGGGTTATTGGCCATAAGAACTTAAGTTGCGTCATTTGTAGATCTCCGTAGTTTAGGGACAAATATCAGTTTATTGGTTCATCGAAGGGGTTTTTGATTCGTCAACCAAGTTTTGTAATCGTTCTCGGATAAAACTCTAACCGGGATGGACATTTGAGCATGTCCTATTCCACATAATTCAGCGCATTGAAGTCGATAGTTCACGTCCTCATCAAAGTTGCCTAATTTAGTCGGGGTAGCGTTGACATGTGTGGTCATGCCTGGAACTGCGTCAATTTTCACTCTAAAGGCCGGAATCCAAAAAGCATGTAAAACGTCTTTGGAAGTGACGTAAAACTTCGTATTGTAATAGGCAGGTAAGACGACTTCATTCCGACTATACACACCTTCTTCGAGATACATGATTTTCCAACTCCATTTTTGCGCTTCAGCTTGGATAACTACATCAGGTACACGCTTTTCTTCCGCTCTCAATTCCAGAACACCGGTAACACCCGGGTGGACAAACACGAAAGCAACCAAGATAAATGACCCAATCACCCAAACATAGGAAAGGTTACGGCTATTTGTTACGTGTGGGCCATCTTCATCTGGCCTACCTTTTGACCGAAATTTGAAGACGCTATAAATCAAAAACACTGTAATCAAAGTGAAAATAGGAATACATATGTATATGAGGAGAAAGAAGGCTTCGTCTATAACCACGGCCTGTTTTGAACCACTAGAAGGAAGGGTATGTAAATTTGTAATGGCGAGAATTTCAAGAATTACGGTGCTTAGAACCCAGCTAAAGAGGGGCAGCGTCCAGTTGTTTTTCATTGGCTTCCTTCTACAAGGAAAAACATCGGCTGCTGTGAACTGGGAGATATGCTCATATAAATTTTCGTGCCGATCCTTGCAAGCTTGTATGTTTAATTCCCGCCAAAACCCATCCCCTTGCCTTTCTTGCAATCAGCAAGAGGATGAGTGGTTTGACGTCCCGTACCAGGAAGGTGCTTCTTTAATACGAGACGACAAAAGTCTAGTTGAACCGGTGTGAAGGGTGTGTGAAACCTAGAAGGCTAATATGAAATTTATATGAATATCCAGCAATTTTCTGTTTTCTGGGTCTATCCTACAAGGCGGTAACCCATTCCTGGCTGGGTAAGAATAAACTTGGGCCTAGATGGTTCTTGTTCAATTTTCTTTCTTAACTGTTTGATGAAAGTCCGAAGGTATTCATGTTCACCACCATATTCTGGACCCCATACTTTTTGAAGCAATTCTCTGTGGGAAATTATCTTACCTTTATTGGTCGCCAGTGTTTTCAACAATTCAAATTCTGTCCGAGTGAGATTGATTTCAACTCCATCTTTAAACACTATTCTTGAGGACAAATCAGCCGTGATATTACCAAAAGTGAGCACGGGTTTTGACTCCTGACCAACCGAATCAATTTCTCTCTGCCGTCTGAGTAAAGTTCTTACCCTGGCCAAAAGTTCTTCGATCCCAAATGGTTTCGTCAAATAATCATCTGCCCCAATATCAAGAGCCTGCACCTTTTGAGCCTCCTCATCCGTTGCGGACAAGATCATGATTGCCCCAGAATACCAATCTCTTAATTTCAGCAAGGCAGTCATTCCATCCATAATAGGCATAGATAGATCTAGAATAACTAGCTCTGGTTGCTGTAGTGCCGCCTGCTCTAAAGCCGATTGGCCATCGTGAACGACTGCTGTTTTTATTGATTCTCTTTTAGATAAATGACTTGATATAAAAGCGCAAATTCTAGGGTCATCATCTGCAATCAATACTCCGACCTTTTTCATATCTTCTCCATTAATAAATGTAAGTATCATCCAATGGAAGGGAAAGAAAATTTAAATACGGTTCCTTCTCCAACTTTGCTTTGAACTGTCAGGATCGAACCATGTAACTTGCATATATATTGGCAGATTGCTAAACCTAAACCAGCCCCAGGCTTACCATTTTGTTGAGAAGTGGCCAGGCGATAAAATTTGTCAAAAATATTAGCTTGTTCCGATTTTGGTATTCCTATACCCCGATCCACAACTTCCACAACAATGTTCTTTGCATTAGATTTCATCCGTGAGGCCTTTAACCATATATCTCTGTTAACGGGGGAATATTTTGCTGCGTTGGAAACAAGATTATTCAACAATCGAAGTACAAGTAGGTGGTCAGCATAAAAGAAGGGGGTATTCTTGTGAATTTCTAAATGAAGTCTATGCGACGTACCGTATCGACTACGCTCAAACTGTCTTTTGCATTCCTCTGCTATATCGATTATGTGGCACGATTCGGGGTCAAATGGGATTGCTCCACTCTCAATCCTAGCCATATTCAGTAGATTATCGACCAAATCAGACATATTTTCTGCTTCTTCAGATAGTGCTTGAGTTGTGGTGTATTGCTCTGAAGGTGAGACTTGATGGTTCAAGGTTTGCGTTAGGCTTCGTATTGTCGCTAAGGGCCCACGGAGGTCATGGGTCACCATTGATAAAAATTCGTTCTTCAGTCTTTCTACTTCATGTATGTGAGTAATGTCGTTTATAACAATAAGAAGGACTGTCTGATCTATTTGTTGGATAGGTACAGCGTCAACAGATAGGATAGTCTGAGACGGGTTTTCTCTATCAATCACCATTATTTGATCCCTTAGCTCTTGTTTGGCGGATATAGAGGCAGATAGGGGATCTGTATTAATGGGAAGGCTGGTTCCATCTTCATGCATCCAAGTTATATCGTCATCGGAAAAATCGATTTTATCTCCGATTTCAAATGAGGAATTGAATATATTTTTGATTTCATCATTTGAAAAAATAATCGCGGCTCCTGGCATAGAAGCCACTAAAATTCCCACCGGAACATTATCGATCATTGTGTTAAGGCTTTGAGTTTGGAAATTAGCTTGCTCTCTTAGCCGATATTCTGCTCTAAATAGACGGTCATTTTCAATTGCCAAAGCAATATATTCAGCCATGACTTCAACGATCTTTTGATCTCTATGGGTGAACTCTTCTGCTCCCTGCTTGTTTGTTAAATAGAGGTTGCCATAATTCCTACCTGCCCTGATTATAGGTACGCCCAAAAATGAGATCATAACTGGATGATTCTTGGGAAAGCCTGTGGAGCTAGGATGAGCTCCCATATGAGAAACTCTAATAGTTTTGCCATTGTTATTTAGGAATCCAAGTAACCCGTGGCCATGGGGAAGGTCTCCAACGCTACCGGCTTCTTCCTCCGAAATACCGGCAAAAAAGAAATGGATTATTCGACCTTCCTCATTCATTATCGCTAAAGCAGCATATTGAGCATCAACAAGCTCTCTAACCGTAGAGGGTAAAGCCTCCAATAGCTCGATTGTATCCGGGTCAGTTTCAGGAAGGTCTTGGGAGGTCATGGTAGAACCTTAACACCTAGAATTTCCTGTGTCTAACATACAACTTTTTGTTATACAAATATCATAATAAACTCACATCAAATACAGTAAATGGGATTATTTGAGTGTCATAGTGACACGATATCTTGTCCTTAAATATCTTCGCTAATCAATCTTGAATTCAAGGATAACACCTTCCCATTAAGATAAGGGGGATAATAATGATCCGGCATCTAGAATTACCGATTATGCCTGTTGAGTCACGTCCAAATTGGTATAACTTAGTAATAAATGGCAAAGTACCAAAAGAGAGGGTTTTTTCTGCTCAAGAGATTTTAGATATGCCCGAGATAATAATAAAGGGAGATTTTTTTTGTAACGACGGGTGGATGGTCAAAGACCTCACTTGGTCGGGTATACCGATATCACAACTCTTAAAATTGGCCGAGGTTAACTGCAAAGAAGTAGATTCCATTAAAGTTTGTAGCGATGGTTACTTCAAAACTTTCGATATAGTGGAAGTCCTTCAAGGCAACATAATTATTGCTACAAAGTTGAATGGAGATTTTCTTTCATTTGGCCACGGAGGCCCTTGTAGGTTGATTGGCGGTAGCCGCAGTGGTGACAATCACGTTAAGTGGGTGAAAAGTATTGAGGTGAGCTGACAGCAGCGACTTCTCTATGCATTCGCCTAAGTAGACATACTCCGAGCCTGGACCGTTTCTAAAAAGACGGTCCGGTTGTTTTCCTCCCCTTAATAGATCATCAATATTATTGCCTGTCAACCTACCTTCAGCATTTTTCAAATATCCCTAATTATTGTTTTATCCAATACCGTGCTCACATTATATTCACAAAATAGATATTTATTTTATGCGATCGACATGGATTTAGGTGCACATTAATTCAGAACTTATTAGGAACTCATATTCAAAAGGAGATCACCAGTGTTTTCCAGTACCTATGTCAAAGCGATTCCCCTAGGTCTAATTTTTGTTCTGTGTTTAACAGCGATAGTGCTTGGCTGTTCTGACCAGGATTCTAATTCAGCTCAATTGGGATCTGTAGATATCCCAGCAGATATAAAAGAAATAGCGGATCTCAGAGGTTTGACCCCGGAGGATATTGAGGCTGCAGTAAAAACATATCATCCTTCAGGGATGCATGATGAGTACATAATGATGTCTTCTGGAGGACATTCAGGTCAAATTCACGTTATTGGAATTCCGTCAATGAGGCTGCTAAAAACGATTGCAGTGTTCACTCCTGAGCCGTGGCAAGGTTGGGGTTTTGGAGCCGAGGACACTATGGAAGTCTTAAACCAGGGGAATTTTGGTGACACAGAGCTACGATGGGGCGATACTCATCATCCCGCTATTACCGAAACCAACGGAGAATATGATGGACAGTTCCTTTTTACCAACGATAAAGCCAACGCTAGAGTTGCGGTAATAGATTTAAGGGATTTCGAAACCAAACAAATTATCAAAAACCCTATTGCAAATAATGATCATGGATCCACAATGGTTACTCCGAATTCAGAATGGGTAATCGAAGGGGGCCAATACGGAGCCCCTCTGGGTTCTGAGTACAGTTCCCTTGAAAACTATGCCGATGCTTATAAAGGAATGATAACTTTCTGGAAATTCGACCGAACTGCTGGACGACTTAACCCAGACGCCTCTTTTGCTATGGAATTACCTCCTTACTGGCAAGATATATGCGATGCTGGGAAACTCGCAAGCGATGGCTGGGTATTTTGCAACTCATTCAATACTGAGATGAGTACGGGGGGAGTAGAAAACGGAAATCCTCCATTTGAAGCTGGAGCTTCACAGCGAGATATGGATTACCTCCACATAATTAATTTAAATAAAGCCGTAGAAGTCGTTGCTGCTGGACACACCAACACCGTTAATGGCTTTCGTGTGATTCCATTGGAGACCGTAGTTGAAAAAGATCTCCTTTACTTTGCTCCAGAACCGAAAAGTCCTCATGGGGTGGATGTATTCCCTGGTGGTGATTATATGGTCGTTTCAGGAAAATTGGATCCACATGTGACTGTTTACAGCTTCGAGAAAATATTAACTGCAATAGCCGCGGGACCGACCCAAAAGGATGCCTACGGTGTCCCAATATTGGATTTAGATGACGTTATGGCTGCTCAGATAGAGGTTGGTCTAGGGCCATTGCATACTCAATTCGACAATCAAGGTTATGCCTATACCAGCTTGTTTTTGGAGCCAGCTGTCGCCCGGTGGTCAATGGGTGGGCCTTACGAAGACAAACATCCCGAGAGTGGCTGGTCTTTGGTATCCAAAATTCCTGTTCAATACAACGTTGGGCACATCTCTGCAGCTGAAGGTGACACTGTGAGTCCGGATGGAAAATACCTGGTTTCGCTAAATAAATGGGCAATCGATCGTTTTACGCCTGTTGGGCCTTTAGTTCCTCAGAACTTCCAGTTGATCGATATAGCTGAACCTGGGGACGATATGCAGTTGCTATACGACATGCCTGTAGGCTTTGGTGAACCACATTACGCTCAAATCATTAAGGCCGATAAATTGAATCCTTGGAAAGTTTACCCAGAAGTCGGATGGAACCCTGGAACCCAATCGGTCGATCCTCACGCAACAATTGTTGGAGAAGAACGAATTGTTCGAGATGGGAACAATGTGGAAATATTCATGACAGCCATTCGAAGCCATTTTACTCCTGAGCAAATTGAAATTAAGAAAGGAGATCATGTCACATGGCATATAACCAACGTGGAAAGAGCATATGACGCTACTCACGGATTCGCTCTTTCTGGATACAACATAAATATCAGTATTGAACCTGGAGAATCCACCACGTTTGAGTTTGATGCTGTTCACGATGGTGTTTTCAGCTACTACTGTACAGAGTTTTGCTCTGCATTACATTTAGAGATGACAGGCTATCTATTGGTGCAACCATAAAACATGGAATTAATGGGATCAGACCAGACCACGTGGTCTGGTCTGAATCCCATTAATCTGCCCTTAAAAACAAAAGATGTGGTTTGAGGCAATGGAAAGCAAAATTACACACACATTAGATGAACAAGAAATCCGATCTCTTTTGAGGAGATATCACTATCTTTCTTCTTCACTCTTTATAGCTGCAGCGCTTGTTTTGATGATCTCAATTTTTCTCCCATACTGGAAATTGACTTTGGAGGCACCTCAATACCCTGATGGACTTGAAGTTAACCTGTTCGTTAATCGTGTGACCGGAGACGTTGCGGAAGTAGATGGGCTGAATCATTACATAGGGATGAAACCTTTAGATGAGGCTGCGAAACTGGAACGGACCATGAGTATTTTTGCGATTATTTCGTTATCTTTAATCACCGCTTCAGCAATTCTCGTACACAACAAATGGGCAGCTCTTTTATCGCTACCTGTGTTGTTGTACCCTCTAATTTTCGTAGCAGATCTGTATTTTTGGTTGAGGTTATTCGGCCAAAATCTGGATTCGACGGCACCTCTGAGTTCCTCTGTGGAGCCATTCACACAACCATTAATGGGTACCAAAGTAATCGCCAATTTCGTGACATATGCGAATTTTGGAAGTGGTTTCTACCTTGCCTGCATTGGTGTGATTCTTTTGGCAGTAGCACTCTATACCCACCGCAGAAATTACAAACCTTTAACTAAAGCCATCCAGAAGGGTTCCTATCTCCGGCAACTCTCAGACACGAATTCATCGGATCAACAATGAAAAATATATGGAGATTTACAGTAATCATCGCAACCATATCATTCTTGATGATAGGCACTAATAGTACGGCGCATGTAGCCGCAGAAGATATCATTGTCGGTTACATCGAATCCGATCAAGGAAGGTTTTATGCTCTAGATGATGCTATTCAAGCGGCCCAAAAAGGAGATACTTTGCACGTATTTGGAGGGTCTTATACCTCTCCGATAGTGATTTCAAAATCTTTGACTTTAGTTGGACATAACCAGCCAGTACTTGACGGTGAAGGCAGAGGTACAGTTGTGAAAATAACCGCACCCAACGTGCTTATTCAAGGTTTCACTATCCTCAACAGTGGTGCAAGTTTAGATGAAGAAAATTCAGGGATAGCGGTAGAGGCGTCAGGAGCAACAGTACAAGACAATCAGTTTAGAAATACCCTTTTTGGGATATATCTAAGAAAAGCGTCTAATTCAACTATTAGAAATAATATTATCGACACAAAGCGCCTCGATTTACCAAGACGAGGAGACCCCATCCGGGTTTGGTATAGCAACGATGTATTAATCGAAAATAATGAAGTCACGGAAGGAAGGGATGTCGTCCTGTGGTACTCCGAACGCTTAATCATCCGTGGAAATAAGGTGTCGGGAGGGCGTTATGGCCTTCATTTCATGTACTGCGACGATGCCACCATAGATAACAATTGGCTTGTGGATAATTCCGTGGGTGCTTTTCTTATGTACAGCCGACGGCTCCGGTTTCATCGAAATTACGTTTCCAATAACAGAGGCCCAAGTGGGTTTGGGGTGGGGCTCAAAGATATGGACGATGCGATAATTCGAGATAATCTATTTGTTGATAATCAGATTGGCGCATCACTCGATAATTCTCCTAGAGAAATTGACAGCACCGTTTTATTTGAGGGAAATCTATTTTCTTTTAACAACATAGGGATCAAATTCACCCCTTCCGTCCGCAAGAACCAATTCACTAATAATAGTTTTGAAGATAATATCGAACAAATTTCTATTGCTGGGAGAACTAAATTTCTTGACAATATCTGGTCGGTCAATGGCATCGGGAATTATTGGAGCGATTACGCAGGATATGATGCAGACCATGATGGTCTAGGGGATATCCCTTATGAGTCCCGTAAGTTATTTGAAAACGTGTTGGAAACTCATCCAAATTTTCGCCTATTTTCATTTAGTCCTGCAGCACAATCGATAAACCTAGCCGCCAAGGCATTACCGATAATTCGACCAAAACCAAAATTAATTGATAAATACCCTCTGATGCAGATTTCCGTTTCTTCAGCAACATTAATTCCTACAAACTCCTCTCCAATGTCAATGACAATCCTGTCGCTAAGTTTGTTTTTGGTCATTGGGACCCTTGCCTACACCCCTGGCCTACTGACTCGCGGATCTGATCACCACTCTGATCCACTCGTAAATGACTTCACGTTGGTAGTATCAAACCTAACTAAGCGTTTCGGTAAAATTGAGGTTGTTAAGGATATTTGCTTCTCGATATTACCAGGAGAGTCAGTAGCATTATGGGGCTCTAACGGAGCAGGTAAATCTACCCTTATTCATTGTATTCTCGGGATTATTCCTGCAGAGGGTAAAGTAACTATTGGCAATGTAGATTTGGCGAATAACTCCAAACCTTTTAGGAAATTAATTGGGTTTGTTCCTCAAGAAATAGATTTTCATCCAGATTTAACAGTATTAGAAACTTTGGATTTCTACTCAGGTTTAAGAGGGGTTCCTAAATCTGTTGGAGAAAAACTGTTAAAAAAATTAGATTTACATGATCATTCGGATAAACGAATAGCGCAATTATCCGGTGGACTTAAACAACGACTTGCCTTGTCACTGGCCCTTCTGTCTGATCCACCTGTTTTAGTTTTAGACGAGCCCACCACAAACCTTGATTCTGATACAAGGTCCAATTTCTTAATTTATCTTAATGAGCTAAAAGCCAGTGGTAAAACTCTTATTTTTGCATCCCATCGGCATGAAGATGTGGTCCACTTGGCAGATAGGGTTTTGGTGATGGAGAAAGGCCTAATCGTAAGAGATTGTTCCAATAGGGAGTTTTCCGAATCAATGGTGGGAAATAGGATATGAATATTTTCAGCGTGCTGGTGATAGCCAGAAAAGAATTAAAAGACGCGATGCGAAATCGGTGGTTAGCCCTGTACGCATCTATTTTTGGAACATTGTCCTTTTCGATCGCATGGCTTGCCCTTTCTGGGACTTCTTCTTACGGCTCCATCGGATTTGGGCGAACTGCTGCTAGCCTCATAAATATGGTGATATTGATCGTTCCACTAATGGGATTGACCCTAGGCGCCCTGAGTATTGCAGGTGAGAGGGATAAAAAAACCATGCTATATTTACTAGCACAGCCAGTCTCTAAATTTGAAATAATAATTGGCAAATATCTTGGACTAAGCCTCGCGCTTATTATCTCTCTTATCTGCGGTTTCGGGGTAAGTGGCATTTTTATAACCTTCAAAGGTGAAGCTCTCCAGCCTACCTTGTATGGTGCCTTTATTTTATTAACGATTCTTCTGGCACTTGTCACCCTTAGTTTTGGATTCCTTATATCAGTGATTGTTCAAAAAAGCGTCACGGCCATCAGTGCCGCTTTGTTTACATGGTTATTTTTGGTTTTATTCACTGATTTAGGGCTAATGGGAACCGCACTCATATTGAATCTGGGTATTAATGAACTATTCGTTCTTACTCTTTCCAATCCCCTCCAGGTGTATAAAATAACCGCAATACTCACTTTGCGCAGTAGCCTTGAAGTTCTGGGGCCGGGCGGAATTTATGCCACAAGAACTTATGGTTCATTTTTGCTACCGGGTTTATTAACCCTGTTATCTATGTCAGTAGTAATTCCCCTGGGCCTCTGTTATGCCGTGCTATGTGTAAAAAAGGATCTAAGATGAAAAGAGTTCTATCTCTTATTATTCTGGGTTTTTTTCTGTGGGCTAGCTGTACAAGCAATGCACCTCTGGGCGGCCCTCCAAGTATTTTTTATGGAGAAGATGTCTGCGATGAATGTGGAATGATCATCAGTGACAGTAGATTTGCTTCGGGATATACAACTAAGGGAGGAGTGAGTCGGAAGTTCGACGACATAGGCGGCATGTTCGTTTTTCTGAAAAAAAACGAAGACGATGCTATTTCGCTTTGGGTCCCTGATTATGGAGACCAAAACTGGGTTAAAGCTAGTGAGGCTTATTTTGTTGTACCAGGAAATATTATCTCTCCGATGGGACACGGAATAATAGCCTTTTCAGATAAGCAAAAAGCTAGTCAAACTGCTCTTAAATTCGAGGTTGAAATCCTTTCATTAAAGGAGATTTTCGACGTCGTTGAAACACACGATTCCTTGCATAAACATTAATAAATAATCGATCTTTAAAGGAGTTTGATGAAAAATAGAAACTTTGTAATTGCGCTTTTATACCCCATGTTAATGGCCGTGTTAGCGATGGGTTGTGGCACCTCTTCAGCGGAGCCAGTTTCCTCAAATATACCTATTACCGCAACTTCGGTGGTTGTAGCAAAAACAACGTCAATGCCTCTTGAGGAATTGATCGAAGAAGGTGACTATCAATTTGAGAGTGGGTGCTCAGGATGTCATGGAGCAGACGCTAGAGGTTTGCCCAATATCGGAAAAGACCTCGTTGAGAGTTCTTTTGTAAAAACAACCAGTGACAGCGACCTATCAGATTTCATTAAAGTAGGCCGCGGTGCAGGTGACAAAGACAATAGCACTGGAGTGGACATGCCTCCCAAAGGAGGTAATCCAGCTCTTTCCGATTCTGATATTGAAGCAATCATAGCCTTTTTAAGAAGTCTACAGGATTGAATTGGATCGTCCATGAACACGAATTTTTCACAATAGCGTAGCTATTCTTCATCACTGGTTCACGGCTTTTCGGTTAATGTGGCTTTCATAAAGAATAGGAATGTATGGAATGGGGAGGTTTCATGAAATTAAATAGAATCCTAGTGCCACTGGATGATTCTGCAAATTCAGAGGAAGTGCTTTCTTTTGTAACTCAAATCGCCTGTGCTAACCCTAAAGCTGAGGTTACTTTAATAACAATTACAAACTTGGATTCCGCTGGAGATTCTGCCTCAGTCTTCAAATTAAATGCATTTACAGATCTACTGGCCTCCAAAGGTATAGAAAGCCATTTTATTATCACTGAATCATTGAGTACGGCAGATAAGATAAATGAATGGGCTGACAACTATGGTTACGACTTGATCGCCATGTCAACCAAGGGTAGGGGGGGATTGACCCGAGCTATATTGGGCAGTATAACTACAGAAGTTATCAGGTTGGCCACCATCCCAGTTATGGTCGTAGCAGCCGGGAGGAGTAATAAGCACAGGCTGAATCCACCTAAATTAAATGAGATTGTTGTCCCGCTAGATGGGTCTCTTCTGTCAGAATCTAGCCTTCCATTTGCCGAGAATTTAGCTAAAACTTTAGATATAGGGATCCGTGTGATGAATGTAGTGACTCCAGTTGAGTTAACGGTACCAAGCCCAATCGATGAATCTCCATATTTTGTTCATAACAAAATAATGCCAGAGGTCTATGAAAATGCTAAAGAGTACCTAGCTGACATTTCAAACACTCTCACAGGAAAAGGCCTCAATGTCCTAAGCCGAAATGTACTGACCGGCAACACAGCTAGTTCACTTATCGGAAGTATTAAGGATCCGGTTGAGTCCCTATTCGTCATCAGTACCCATGGCAAGAGTGGCGTTGATAGATTATTAATGGGAAGTGTCACAGATTCTATACTCCGCTCTTACGGAGGCCCCGTTTTCGTAATTCCTGCAAATTCAAGCAGAGCCTTAACTCAAGCACCAGTAGGATCTTGAATATTGCAAACCTCGGGCTATGTGAAGAAATTCTATTATGACCACTAGTATCAACTCATTAACCAAACAACCATTTCGTTATCTTTCTGAAGGAGTCAAACAGTGAAATTTGGTCTTTTTTATCTTTTTTCTGATTTCGGGAATATTCCTCAATCACAAGTATATGAAGAAGTGTTAGATGAAATTGAATTTGCAGAATCAATTGGATTTGATTCTGTATGGTTACCAGAACACCATTTCTCAACATACGCTATGATGGGGAATCCATTAACCTTTGCTGCCGCGGTTTCTCAAAGAACAACAAAGATGAGAATTGGCACCGGAGTCGCTTTACTGCCATTCCAACACCCTTTGAGGATTGCGGAGGACGCTGCTCTTGTGGACTCGATAAGTGGAGGAAGATTAATGTTGGGTGTGGGAAGAGGGTATCAACCACCAGAATTTCAAGGGTTTGGAATCCCTCAAGAAGATTCTTCCGGCATGTTTCAGGAGTCGATTGAAATATTGTCTCGAGCCTTGAAAGGTACCAAATTTACATATAGTGGAAAATATTGGTCTATCGAAGAACCAACTGAAATATATCCGAAACCTATCCAATCGCCACATCCTCCCTTTTATATAGCCAGTGTTACCCCCAGAAGTCTGAGTGTGGCAGCACAATACGGCATGTCTCTCATTAGGGGTCCCCAATTTACCAATTTAGAAACTGTGGCAGCTGGATATGAAACATACCGCGAACTGATGGGGAACAATGGTTACGACCCAGACGTACTTGATCAACCTCTATCCATACGGACTTACGTTGCTCCGACCGAAGATGAGGCGTGGGAAGAAGCCGATAATGCGGTTTGGTTTTACAGGTTGATGGCGACACTCCTCCCGGGAGCTCCAGGAAGACCAAAGCCTATGTCTGGATATGAAAACTACCCCCAGGACCCGGCAATTCTGGCAAAAACGACCGTTTCTGATTTAAAAGAAAGAGGTACCGCTTTTGGTTCACCGGAAAGTGTTGCTGAAATTCTCAATACCTATATCAGTAGACTAAACCCTTCCCATTTAATGCTTCAAATGAGAATTGGAGGATTGGAGCACGAAAAGGTGAAGAGATCAATGCGACTTTTCATAAATGAGGTGGTTCCTAGGTTAATCGTCTGAATTAGTTTCTTAGAATATCAGAGGGGAACCAAATGATATATTTCAAATCCTGTGCCAAGTGCGGTGGGGACATGTCAAACCAAGAGGGGCCATACTGGGATTATTTATCTTGTATCCAATGCGGGTTCGATAGTGACCCTATAAATGGGTCTCGAAAGATGAAAAACTCCAAGAATAGGAATCATAATTTTGCGAATACTCAAGAATTCATGACTTTAATGCCTGTTCCAAATAAGCCTAAATCAAGTTTGCCATGAAGTTTCATACGAGTGCCTTAATAAAACCGTCTTCCAGTAGGTGTAATTTGGATTGCACATATTGCTTTTATCTCAAGAAACAGGAAATGTACCCTTGGTCTGATAATCCCTCTTTAACACTTGAAACATTCGAAATTTTTTTGAAGGGATACATCCCTCTTTCCGCTCCTCATTTAACCTTTCTTTGGCAAGGTGGGGAACCTACAATAATGGGTCTCCAATTTTTTGACGCTGCAATGGAACTAGAAAGGAAAGTGGCGAGGGGTATGCTCCCTACGGCCATACCCCATATTAGTAACGCTATACAAACCAATGGCACTCTTTTAACGCAAGAGTGGGCTAAATTCTTTAAAAAATGGAGATTCCTTGTGGGAGTAAGCCTTGATGGCCCTCAGGAATGGCATGATCGCTACAGGATAGACCCAATCCAGAGAAAAACTCATTCGAACGTAATGGAAGGTATAAAACATCTAGAGGACTTTAAAGTGCCATTTAACATTCTAGTTGTTGTTAACCAAGCAAACGTGAAAAGCCCTGAACAATTACTTCGGTGGCTAGTTGATCAAGGATTCAAGGATTTGCAGTTCATTCCATGTGCAGAAATGAAAGAAACCTGCCAGACCTCATCTGAAATTTCCATTACAGATGAATCGATAACACCAGATGAGTACGCACAATTCTTGGACGAATTGTTTAACACATGGTTGAAAATAGGGATCGACAAGATTCGGATTCGGCTTTTTGACAATATTTTTCAAACACTTTGGGGCTTTCCATCTGAAATGTGCCAATTCGCAGCTAAATGTGGTTATTTAGTGTTAGAACATAATGGCGATTGCTACCCTTGTGATTTTCAAGTTAGTAATGAATGGTTTCTTGGAAACGTCCATAACAATAATTTGGAAGAAATAGTTCAAAGCGAGAAATTCCTTCAGTTTTCAAATTTGAAATCCAATCTTCATCCAGACTGTCAAGAATGCCCCTGGAGAAATCTCTGTTTTGGGGAATGCCCAAGCTATCGGACGATTCACAATGACAGTGCTAGTCACTCTCTACCATATTTTTGTAAAACATATAAAGATTTCTTCAGCAAGAATTATGAAAAACTAGAAGATGCTTCTATCAAAATGGCCAAATCCTTAGGATTCGTGGTTCCAACAGAATCATTGCCAGCCGATCAACGTACAAAAGTGAAACTCCAGATTGTTAAAGATATTCGGGTAAAAGCAGAAACAGATGATATAGGGAGAAACGCGAGCTGCCCTTGCGGTAGCGGGCGGAAATTCAAACGATGTTGTGGAGCATTTAATATCGCCATTGACGGTAGTAGAAGATAGCTGTTCAAAAGATATATAAAATGCCAGGAGCTCTGACATGAACCTGAACCCTACAGAGCAAAGAGCTCAAGGAACTACATGGGCGTCTCAGCGGTTCTATCGACCGTATGTTATATCTTCTCTTTGTGTAGCTTTAACCTTGGGATTTACGACTGGAACCGCCATGTTATTTATGCCCTTGCTTGGATTCTCGTTAAAGAATTCATGGATCACTCATCTTCAAGCACATGGTATGGCTCAGGGTTTTGGTTTCGCCGGCTTATTTGTGATGGGACTAGCGTTTCATATTGTTCCACGTATACGTAATACTTCAATGAATTTCCCCTGGCCTCAGAGAATGACTTTAGGGTTGGTGTTATTAGCGATAATTTGCCGCTTTTTCGGCCAGACCGTTAATTCTTTCAATGTTAATGAAATCTTATTAGGCATGTCGGGGATTTGCCTTTTGATTGCTGCCGGAATATTCATATTTACAATTGGTAAAACGCTATCGAAAGGAAAATCTCGCCATGGATTGCCAGAAATTTGGTTTTGGGCCAGCCTTTTTTGGTGTTTTATAGCGAGTTTGCTTAATCTTGTGATTGTTTTGCAAATGATAGATCGGGGCGCGAGAATCGTTTCGTTTACAATGGAAGATTCTTTTGTGCATGTCACCTTAATTGGATTTGTTGCCAATTTCGTTTTTGGAATTAGCCTCCGAGTATTACCTGGTTTATTATTCTTGCCTACACCAAGGTTTTCTCTAAACAAGGTTAGCCTCATTCTCATCAACGTGGGAATTTCGGTGATAGCAATTCAACCAATCATAGTCGTCTCCAATTGGTGGTTGCTAATTGCAACTCTGATAGAGTTAGCCGGATTTATTTCATACGTCTTGTCTGTGCATATATACAACCGCAGAGTGACTGTTAGGCAATATGTGTTAAATACTTATGGAAGGTACGAATGGTTCTTGCGATCTGGTTATTTCTGGTTACTCGTAGGAGGAGTCCTGCAAGTGTGGTTATCAGTTGGCCATCTAAATCATAATATAGCCGTCTCTATAGAATTGGCCGCACCTGTTGTGCATGTATGGGGATTGGGGTTTATCACAATGATCATTGTAGGCATGGCCTCAAGAATGGTACCAATGTTTGAAGGGGCGGTACTACCTCTACAAAGAATCATGGATTTAGTTTTTATACTTTTGAACCTAGGGGTAATACTAAGGTTGGGTTTCGGAATTATCCCATCCCATAATTCGTGGACTGGACTTGCCCTATCAGGATCTTTGAGCACAATTTCAATAACCCTTTTTGCTTTGATTATTTGCTTAACACTCAACCCTTCGTCTAGGAATAGGTATATTGAAATTGCCATTGAATTTGGAAAAAATCGCCAGTAGTGCTTGTTCTAGAACTCTCCCAGGTAAGGGTTATCAGTCACAGCATTCCACAACGATGGCTATCTACAGCCATGTAGACCAGTAAATGCAAAGAGAATCCTCAAAGAAGGTGAATGCAATTCTGGATGGTTTCTTTTTACCCTTCGTAAATGGCTTTATAAAGTGCAAGGGAACTTTTCCCACCCATGTTCTAGTACTTGAACGTCCTTTTCTTAAAGTGCTAACCTTACTATCACTCTTCCTATTTGGTTGACGCATTTGAAAAATAGTTGTTAATACTATTAATTAACTGTTTTTAAAAACGTCAGTCTTGAAGCAATTATCTAAGATTTTTGAGACCTTTGAGGTGTCTCTCAGACATTATGTCTTGTTCTGAATTTCCCCTCCTTATCTTCGAAGCACGAAGGGATTCGAGCCAAATCTTATGAAGCTAGGATAATGTTACGTCCAAAACTCGTTTCAGAAACGCCATTAACAGCCAAATTTCTTTCCCGAATTAACAGGTTTGTAATCAAATGTCACTTAGGGGGGGTCGGTGAAGTTAAAGCATATATGGCTAACCCCGGTAGGTTAGGCGAATTGCTGTTGCCCGGCGCTCCTCTTCTTATCGAAACGGTAAGTGATGATTCTGCTAGAAAACTGCGTTACGCCGCTAGTGCAGTTTTTACCGGCGAGTCATTCATAGGCCTCAACACCCACCAGGCCAATGCCGTGGCAAGATATTTGTTAAAAAACAAACTCATTCCGACCCTTGAGAATGCAAATATTGAAAAGGAGGAAATTAGTATTGGCAGAAATCGGTTTGATTTTCTTATGTCGGAAAACCGGCAAAAATTTCTCATGGAAGTTAAGTCTGTCACTTTGAGTGCCAACAAAATCGCAATGTTTCCAGATGCAATAACAGAGAGGGGAACTCGCCATTTGAACGAATTAGCAAAGTCAAAAGAATCAATAATTAAGCCGGTCGTTTTATTTATTTCACAAGGGTTGGGGAATAATTTATTCATGCCGGATTATCATACAGATCTGGTTTTTTCGCGGACCTTACTAGCCTTGAAAGAGCGGCTCAGAATTGTTCCTATTGAAATTAAGTGGGACCAAAATTTAGAACTAAGCGACTCCGTAAAGCTTCTTGATGTGCCCTGGTCTTTTCTAAAAACGAGGATGGAAGATAAAGGGGCCTATATCCTGGTTATGGAAATTCCCAAAGCCTGTAATATTGCAATCGGTTCAATTGGGAGAGTGGACGTAAACCCTGGATATTATCTTTATGCAGGATCTGGAATGAATGGTTTGTCCTCTAGGATATCCAGACACCTTCGCAAAAAAAAGAAGCTGCATTGGCATGTAGATTTCCTTCGCCAGGTGGCAGGTAAGGTGAAAGCCTACCCCATTAGAACTCCCCAATATATCGAAGAGGAGTTGGTTCTGGCTCTAGAGCAGGTGTTCTCCCCTATTTTACCCGGATTTGGAGCATCTGACTCGAATCTAGGAACCCATCTGTTTTATAGTCCGTCTGACCCATTCTTAACTAAATCATTTCAAGTACTACTTAGTAAATTTCGTTTTAACGATAGTTAAATTCCGAAGCATTCAGGTTTATGGCAGGTATTTCATCCTTTTCCCTCCAGTAATCTTGAGTGTGTTGCCATTCTGCTTTGTCTCCACGTTTTGGCAAAATTGATGTTGCACGTAACAGATAGCCTGGGTTGAAATTATAGGAATCCATCCATGTCAAAAGCTCCATGTTTTTATCTTCGTCACGAAGTGCGACTTCCACACAAGACGCACCGATATCTTCCATATGATTGAGTAATCTGCATACAAAATCCGAAAGGAGATCTACCCGAAGAGTCCAACTGGCTCTAAAGTACCCGAAAATCCACAGCATATTAGGGATTCCAGTAAACATCATCCCTCTATAGGTAACCGTATCTGAAAAA
Source organism: Dehalococcoidia bacterium UBA7891 (assembly GCA_002500485.1). GTDB lineage: Bacteria > Chloroflexota > Dehalococcoidia > Lucifugimonadales > UBA826 > UBA11996. The sequence goes on along the minus strand of DLRJ01000019.1, from coordinate 9,243 downwards.
TCCACTGATTTATCATCGATCTGGAAGTCAATATCACCCATAACATTCATATTGAAACCAGTCGCACTTACTATGATGTCTGCTTTGACTTCTTGTTGAGATTTCAGCAAGATACCTTCTTTTGTAAAAGCCTCAATTTCATCGGTAATAACTGAAGCCTTGCCCTCCGAAATTCCCTGAAAAAGATCTCCGTCGGGCACGTAGGCTAAACGCTGGCGCCATGGTCGATATTTGGGGGTGAAATGCGTCTCCACATCAAACTCGGCGGGTAAAAGAGATTTAACGCCTTCTATTAATTCTTCTTTCACTTTTTCAGGTTCTTCAAATGTTCGCTTGGAGAAGATCTCTTGATCATAGAGTATTTTCCGTCGAACTATTTCATGGATCCATTCTTCATCGATATTTAACTCTCTTAAGGTCTCAGCCAATTCAATTTGGTTTCTTCCAGGTCTGAAATAAGTGGGAGACCGCTGCAACATTGTAATGTGCTTGCAGTCAGATGCCATGGCTGGAATTATGGTGGCAGCTGTGGCCCCGGAGCCAATTACGATAACCTCTTTATCTTCATAATCAAGTTCTTCTGGCCAGGCTTCGGAATGAACTAACTCCCCTTGATATTTTTCCACGTCAGGCCATTTCGGCATGTATCCTTCCTGATGCCGATAATAGCCTTGACACATCCAAAGAAATTTAATTTTAAAATGTTCTTCTTCTCCACCCTCTGTTAATTTAGCAGTTACTTCCCAACGTTTTTCTAAGCTGGACCAGTTGGCTGACACAATTTTGCGATTGTACCTAATATGATTGCCTAACTCATTTTCAGTGATCACTTCAGACATGTAGTTTAAGATTTCGTCAGCTGTGGCAATAGGAGGACCTGTCCACGGCTTAAATCGGTAGCCGAAAGTGTGTAAATCACTGTCCGATCTTATTCCAGGATATCGATGAGACCACCACGTTCCACCAAAACTATCCAGGGCTTCTATAACTATGAACTTGGTATTTGGGCGTTGGGTCTTTAGGTGAAAAGCGCCGCCAACACCTGAAATTCCGGCCCCGACTATAAGGACATCAAATTCTTCTACCATATACGGTATTTTTCCCCCATGAATGAAAAAAACGGCCACTCTGTGTGAGAAAGAAGCATAACTTATTGGTTCTTCACGCGCTCGGGCAAAAATTCGATTCTATATGAGTAAACCATGAAGATCCAAAACTAACCCATTCATCTGTGGCTTCCACGGTCTAATTTCAGTCTATTCCGTGGTCTCTTTTGTTTCGGTTGGCCAGCAGCTGGGCGTGATTTTCTAACCCTTCTAACCTTCTGGTATACCTCTGGATGGTTCCTTTTCACCCTTCGTAAATGGGTGTATAACGTTTTCCACCGACATCACCGTCAATGGTGTCAAACTGTGACTGAGACCCCGACAGTGGAGGGATATTATCAGCGTCATCTACCGTCGACCCAGGCATGCATTTAGAAGCTTCAGAGAAGATGAATGAAGTCTTAGAAGGCTAGTATTTTAAAACAGGAGCCACAAAGGCTAGGGTAGGGGTGCGAAAAAGTGGTGCCCAGGAAGGGACTCGAACCCCCACTCTCTTACCGAGAAGCGGATTTTAAGCTCACTGCTGTCGGGTCTCAAGGGTTCGTCACAGTACTTATGCGTACAGGAACTTGGTCACAAATCAGCCTTTTAAGGGTATTTAGGGTTTGTGCGAACTGCCCTGAACTTACGGGAACCGCAGACATAAAGGACCCACAAAAGGACCCACAAATATTTTCTGCCTGATATCAGCTTGTGTAGAGGATAAGCTAAAACTGGTTCGCCACTATCCGGAATACCTAAGTCACGCCGATTGTGTGGACATCATAGACTTATGTCTGCGTGCTCCGGCTTCAATAAAATTTGAAACCTTTGACGCAATTTCAGATAACAAGTTGAAGTGGAGAGACACATCTCTTGCCACTGACCTTCTTGGCTGGAACCCTGTTGGGAAATCAGAGCAATTCAAATTATGATATTGATATGAGTAGTGACCCACAATCCATAACGAGGATTTTTATTGGAAATTAACAATCGCTATTTTGGCTTAAGGCTTCCACAATCGTAGAAGGGGACATTGGCAATTTGGTTAGTCGTACTCCAGTGGCATTGTAAATAGCATTGGCTATGGCAGCCAGTGGCGGAACAACGGGTGTTTCACCAACACCTCGAATTCCGAACGGATGGCGTGAATTGGGTACCTCAATGATCACTGTATCAATCATTGGTAGGTCTGTAGTAGTAGGCATTCTATAATCAAGCAGACTAGAATTCACCATCACGCCTTCCTCGTTGTAAAAGTATTCCTCATTCAATGCCCATCCTGCCCCCTGAAGAACCCCACCTTGCATTTGGCCTTCTACGTTGCTTTTATGAACTACCTGACCAACATCCATGAAGGTTGTGTACCGGAGAATTTCAACCTTGCCTGTTTCTGGATCGACCTCGACATCTACAATATTGCCTGAAAGTTGTGGGCCCACTCCGCCTTGAAAATCAGATGCCGAACACGTTATTGCGCCTCCGGTATTAGCCATTTCTCCTGCCATGCCTTTAAAGGTTAATCGCTCGTTGGTATTTAATCTACACGTGAACATCCCGTCAGTGAAGTCCACGTCTTCTGGTCGAACTTCCCATAGCAGGGCAGCGCGTTCCTTCATTTGCTCTACCACCATACCGGCTGCATTCAGAATTGCTCGCCCAGTATCAAAGGTTATTCGACTACCAAATGACCCTGAAGTGAAACCTATGGAGTCAGTATCAGCCACGGAAGGATTAACGTCCTCCGTGTCGATACCAAGCGCCTCAGCCGCCTGCATTGCGAGAGAAACTCGGCTGCCTGACAGGTCAGCTGATCCCGTTATCAGGCTAATGGTCCCGTTGTCGTTAACATTCAGAGTTGCGGAAGAACCATTCCCTCCAGCGTGCATTCTGTATCCAACAGCAACACCTCGGCCCTGATTATGCCCTTGCAAAGGAGCATTGTAATGAGGGTGTGCCTTCATTGCAGTTTCGACCTCCACGCACCCAAATCTGGAATGAGGAAGACCTGTCGGTGACATATCACCTTCCCGAACGGCGTTCTTCAAACGGAATTCCATAGGGTCCATGTCCAGTTTTTCTGCTAATTCATCAATGACGGTTTCAACTGCGTGAGTGGACTGGGGCTGCCCAGGGGCTCGATAGGATTGGGTTTTGGGTTTGTTGAGCACAACGTCATACCCATCTATCAGAATGTTGTCTATCTTGTATGCACCTAAAGCTGGGAATGCTCCACCACTGACTGGAGAACCAGGGAATGCTCCAGCTTCGTAGGCCATATGCATTTCGGCAGCTTTAATATATCCATCGGAGTCGGCGCCTATCTTACATCGAATAAAGGTTCCTGATGTTGGGCCTGTTCCTTCGAACACCTCCTTGCGGGTCATAACCATTTTAACTGGGGCCGAAGATTTCTTGGATAACAGGGCTGCGACCGGTTCGAGATAACCCGTTCCTTTGCCACCAAACCCGCCACCAACCTCCAATGGAACAACTTTAACCCGGGATTCTGGTAATCCAAGTATTGCTGAGGTGGTATTACGGATACCGAAGGCGTTTTGAGTGCTAGTCCATATGCTCAAATAATCATCCGGAGACCAGAAGGCAGTAGCAGCAAAAGGCTCAATATATCCTTGATGTACCATCGAGGTTCTAAGCTCCCGCTCCACAATAACGTCTGAATGCTTGAACCCTTCTACTATGTCTCCATGAAGAACCTTCACATGTCCGGCGATGTTACCTTTGATTCCAGTGTCATCACCTTGAGTGAAACCTCCAGTTCTAAACATGGTAGTAAGGTTCTCGTGAAGTATTGGTGCATCATCGGCCATCGCTTGGCGAACGTCTAGAACGGGAGCAAGTACATCAAAATCAACTTTAATAAGTTCAAGAGCTTTTTCTGCTATGTGTATGCTGGTGGCTGCCACACCTGCAATTGCGTGGCCCCGATATAGTACTTTTTTATGTGCAAGGTCATTTTCTGCCATTGCTCTGGGAGTCGACCCTGCTTGAGACAGGTCCATGGGTTGGTTAAGGATAGGAAAATCTTCAGCGGTTACCACGGCTTTTACCCCAGGGAGAGCCTCGGCCTCGCTGGTATCTATAGACAATATTCTAGCGTGGGCATAAGTGCTTCGTAGTATCTTACCGTGAAGGGTCCCTGTCATTAAGAAGTCAGCGCCGAAACAAGCACGACCCGTCACCTTACTTAAACCATCCGGACGAATAGGGCTGGTGCCTAACACCCTGAATTGATGTGGACTATCTGAGGTTGCCTCCACCCGGTATTTTCTCCTTAAATCCATTCCCTGACTACGTATGAAATGCTAACACTACAAACCGTGCACTGTGTGAATAATGCATGAGGTATAGTCGAGGTAAGACAATGTCACTAGTAGTTATCAACAGTATGTCCAATCGTTCTATAAATTCCAATATCAAACGTCAGATAGGCCTGTGCTCGATTGAATTGCATAAAACCCGATACAGAGTTAAGTCTTACCGTTATAGTGCCTTTTATATCTTCATATTATCCTCATATGAAATCTAGTATTTGTGAATGTAAGTTATATATTCTCCTCCTAAATATAACGCCTATAATTCATAATACCGGAGACGCTAATGAATCTGGGTTTTTTCACCATGCCGCTTCACCCTCCTGGCTCGGACATGAGTGAGACACTGGTTGAGGACATAGATCAGATAGTGAAATTAGATTGGCTGGGATATTCTGAGGCATGGATAGGGGAGCATTTTACCTTTGAGTGGGAAAATATCCCGAGTCCAGATCTTTTCATCGCACAAGCTTCCGCCCTAACTACTCGTATTAAACTGGGGACAGGCGTTACATGCCTGCCAAACCATAACCCTGCTATGTTGGCCCATCGGATCGCACAGCTAGATCATCAAACTGGGGGGCGGCTTTTATGGGGTATTGGCTCCAGTTCAACACCTGGTGATTACGAATTATTTGGGTTTGATGCTGAAGAAGGTGATCGCCGATCTTTTACCTTAGAATCTGTTGAAGCAATCCTTAAGATTTGGGAAGACCCTGCCCCGGGAAAATATAGCAACGGGGTATGGAAATACGTCATACCAAAACCAGTTGAAAAAATAGGTCTTAGACTACATGTACAACCCTTTCAAGATCCTCATCCTCCTATCGCAGTGGGTGGAGTTTCCCCGAAATCTGAGACATTGAAGTTTGCAGGACAAAAAGGTTGGATTCCCATCAGCATCAATTTAGTACCGACAGCATCCCTAATAGGACATTGGGAGGCCTATGCTGAAGGAGCCTCTCGTAGCCAATTGGTCCCAGATCGCTCAAAATGGCGGATAGCCAGAGAAATTTATGTAGCTGACACTACTAAAAAAGCCAGGAAGGAAGCGATGGAAGGAACTATAGCCCGGGACTATAAGGATTATTGGTTTAATCTTCTTGATTGGAGTAACAGTTTAGACAGATTTAAATTGGATGTTAACATGCCAGATTCAGATTTAACATTAGACTATTTAATGGACAACGTTTGGATTGTCGGGAGCCCCGATGAAGTAGCCGAAAAATTAGCAACCCTCTATGAAGATACAGGTGGGTTCGGAACAATTCTCGCAATGGGACATGAATGGGAGCCCCGACAGCAATGGATAGAATCTATGTCCCTTTTGGCTGATACTGTCATGCCCAAACTAGCGAAATTGTAATTGATCATATGGTGCTAAAAAACCAATTTGGATTTATACATCACATGGAGGTATGAATATTGTCATATGAGTCGGTCATAGCCGAAATGAGGGAAAGTGCTCTGAATTTATTGCAGAGTCTCTCAAAAGAACAAATAAAGAAAATCACGTATCCGTTTCTCGATGCCGAAAGAGTTTATTGGTATTACGCACCAATCAACAGGCACGGATTACCTTTACGAGATATGTCAAGTTCGCAAAAATCTCTTGCATTCGAATTAATGAAAACAGGCCTAAGCGAGAGAGGGGATCTTAAAGCCAATCAAATAATCCAACATGAAAAAATCCTAGGGAAAATCGAAAAAGAAGCGGAAATCATAATGTGGGAAAGGGATCCAACCTTATATTTCTTCACCATTTTTGGTGATCCTACGGATGATATAGAGCCCTGGGGATGGAGAGTTGAAGGGCATCATCTTTCGCTTCATTTCAGTATCTGGGCCAATGATATTTTATCCATAACCCCATCGTTTTTCGGAGCAAATCCAGCAAGAGTACAATCCGGGACACATGAAGGGCTTGAGGTTTTAGCACCTCGGCAATCGTTGGCATTAGAATTAATGCAGAGTTTAGATCCGGCCCAATCCAAGAAAGCTTTAATCTTTGATGAGGCCCCAGCAGATATCCTAACCTTCAGCTCAGCTAGGGCCTCTCTTCCCAAAGAAGAGGGCTTGAAAGCAACAAATATGAGCCAAACACAAAAAAACATCCTAAAAAATATCGTCGAAGAATACATTGGAGAATATAGATCTGAAATTGCGAGCGGCATTGTATCAAAATGGACAGAAAACATAGACACAATTCATCTCGCCTGGGGTGGAGGGAATCAAGTTGGGGACCCGCATTATTATAGATTGCATGGGGGAACCTTTCTGATCGAATATGACAACATCCAAAATGGCGCAAATCATATACATTCTGTGTGGAGAGACGTCGACAACGACTTTGCTGTGGACGTGTTGAGAGACCACCTATTGTTGTATCACATCACATGAACTCAATAATCAAACCTATAGACTTATGCTTCACTCAAACAGGAAAACAACCATAACATCATGTCTATGAGCGATGGGTGCGCATTGGACTTTCTGGCTGAATCCATGTGTATTGCTATTGAGAACATGAAGTCCACGATAGAACAGATAGGAACGACCCGCAGTACCAATACGCTGGAGCTAGAAACAAGAAACTGGGTAACAGCACTGTTTTGTTATAACTCTTTGGAGAACAGTAACTTAATATCACGGATCCGCAAACTGGGAACCCACCAAACAGCTATGAATTTGATCGAAAAGAGTTCCGATCGAGAGATAAAGTTGGTTCAGGGAATAATGGATATGCTGAAAGAGCATAACAAGAACGGGACTTTGATACAAAGGATCAAAAATCGATTCCTATTATCCATTACCGATCTAGAGACTGAATTCATAGACCATCATTCACTAGTGTTAGAAATTAAACGTTCGCAAAACATTGTAGTTCCGCTTTCTGAAATCACTGAATGTGAAGACACAAATTGTGAATGGATATTTGCATGGCTGGTTGAAACGCTTGGTGAGGAATATCAAGAATATTTGGTTCCATACGTCTAGAAACGAATATGGAATGTTACATAAAGAAAGGTTAATGAATTGGTTTAAACCGGACCCCGAAAGGATCTCGTTGGGATATGGGTTGCTATTTTGTATAGCACTTGCAGTAGGTGCAGAAGCACTATATTTTCTTGAGAAATCTGTGTTTGATTTTTCCTTATTTGATTCTCTGGTAATTGTAATAGTTATTGCCGTTCTTATTCGAAATTTACTTCCGCTACCACAGAAAATATTGCCGGGGTCTAGTTTCGCCTCAAAGCAGATTTTGGAAACTGCCGTTTTGATGCTAGGGGCCAGTGTAAATCTTTTTAAGATCGTGGATGCCGGGGCTTCGATGCTTTTGATAATTATTTTTTCAGTCTGTGGCGGTTTATTCATTGCCTGGTTTGTGGGACATAAGATTTTAAAGCTAGGGTCTAGACTGGCATTATTGGTTGGAGCCGGTAATTCCATTTGTGGGAATTCGGCAGTTGCAGCTGTGGCTCCTGCCATTGGGGCATCTTCAACAGAAATAGCCGCTGCCATTAGCATTAGTGCTATTCTGGGTGTAGTTCAGATCTTATTCTTACCGCTATTGGCACCAACTCTAAATTTGACTAATTATGAATATGGCGTTATCGCAGGCCTCAGTGTCTATGCGGTCTCTCAGGTGGTCGCGGCTTCATTCATTATTTCCAATCTGTCGGGGCATATAGCAACACTGGTTAAACTAATAAGAGTTCTTTTATTAGGGCCAATGATCATCGTCTTGGGAGTAATCCATAGTTCGACCGAAACCCAGCAGACCTATTGGGAGAAAATAAAGGTTTATGTCCCATGGTTCGTCGTTGGCTTCATTATATTAGCTGTTTTGAGAACTACCGGACTCATACCAGAGTATATCGGCGACAGAGTTCAGATAATCAGCAAATTTCTTTTTGTGATCGCAATGGCTGGTCTGGGATTGGGTGTTAACCTTCGGGAAATAGTCAACGTGGGCCCACGAGTTGCTCTGACCACCACTGCAACCACAGGGTTTATGCTGATGTGCGCTTTGTTTGCCGTAACGTTTCTCGAATTAGGATAAACTCACTCAGGAATAGGATCGATTATTGGCTTTCTAGACCCTGAGTCTATATTGCTGTTTACTGGAATTGCTTATCTAGGTCCATGACTAATTGCTTTTCCACTCCCTCCAGCTGATCGATAATAAAATCAATTATCCATCGTGGCTGGTCAGAATCATCGTCGATAAGGAGTCTTCGAGAACATTCTAGCTCTTCGCTGCTACTCATTTGCTCTTTAACGATTGGAAGAACGAAAGCTTCTTCGTTTTCGAAATGATCGAATTCGGACACTCTTAATTCCATAACACTTCGGTATAAATGTCGTCGTGTTCTGGGCTTTACGAAACGCTCTGCTATCGCATCTCCCGCGGCCTCTTCAACCTGGTCGACTTTTTCCATTAATTTGGCGTGCTCTTCTTCTTCACTGGCTAACACGTTTTCTGCTGAAGCCTGGTCAAGAAGCTCCAGAACAGATCCTCCAAATTGTCGAAGTTCATCATGTTCCACCTCATTGGCCTTAAGAGGTTCGCGACCATCCTGCAATATCTTATCCTTAAGTGGCCCTGTCATATATTCATCTTCTGTCTGGGCATGGTATAGAAGATGTTTGAGCCACGCATCGAGATTAGCTTTAAACACAGTGAGGTCTCCACCTTCTTGAGCCTCCAAAGCCAGATTCTCCGTAAAATCAGAGTGTTTCATGTAGACTTTGTGCATTAAATACATTACATCAATCGGACTTTCCAATTGAGTAATCTGATCAGTAAATAACGGCATGGT
>DLRJ01000145.1:13884-14043 GCA_002500485.1 Dehalococcoidia bacterium UBA7891 | reverse complement strand
CTACCAGCGAATCCAATTAGTTCCCCACGCTTTACTGTGTATCCAATCAAAGCATCACATGAAAGAGCGTCTCCTGTAGGATCCATGACCCTGTCCTCCTTAGGTAAGAACATGTGGCCTTGAGCCTGCATCCTGCTTCCCCACTCTTCAATTTCACTA
>DLRJ01000145.1:0-13577 GCA_002500485.1 Dehalococcoidia bacterium UBA7891 | reverse complement strand
CCCCACTCTTCAATTTCACTACAACCTGGATTCTGGTTGTGACCAGGCAACAGTGGCGAACTCAATAAATGATAGCTACCTATAATCATCCCTGGCCAATCAGAGCTTGCAGATTCGAAATATAGGAGTAAATCATTGTATGGGGTCTGTCGTTGTCCGTCTGAGCGAATCCGATATTCGGCACTTTGATTCTTGAAACCTACCAACACCATATCAATAGGTGCGAGTACGGGTACTCCGTGATTGAGTTCGAATTCCATACTGGTTTTATTGAGGTATGGTTCCCAACCTGGATGGCCACCAACTTTGGGGCCAAGCGTGATGATATTGGGGTCAGCCCCTGTGCCGTACATTTCAATATGGGTATTGATACCTTCCATTTTTAGGGGCGGTGAAGTGATTGCGGATGCGCTCGTAAGTGGAACACCTTGGACAGACGTTGGCGCTGGACTAGGTGTCGGAGTTGGAGTAGCGGTAGGTGTAGCCGTAGGTGGCACCTTAGTCTCAGGGGTTGGGGTATCAGCAATCTGACTTCCCCCACCACAAGCTGCCAGCAGCAACATAAATGCTGCGGGTAGAAGGAATGATATTTTCAGATTAATCTCCATACCTCCCCGTTGTCTCTAATCCCCCATGGGACTCTATGCCCCAGATTCCTTCCGGCAACTAAGCAGCGAATTTACGGATTCTACCCTGTTGAATAACGGTGGATGAGAGTAGTTGAGTATAACAAACAGCGGATGTGGTGAAAGATTGGCAAGGTTTTCAGCAGCCAATTTTTTTAGCCCAGATATCAAGTTATTTTTGCTAGTGGTCGTTTCTACCGCCCATTGATCTGCTTGGTATTCATTTCTTCTTGAAATAAAGTGCATCACCGGAGAAATAATTAACTCAATGGGGGTAAACAGCAGGCCAAAAAACACAATACTGGCGTATATAGACGTGCTCTTCATCGAAAACGCCTCAAACAATGATTGATTTTCCATCACTAGGGAAAATAGGAATAGAAGAACTCCTGTGTGCAAAACACTTAGAGCCATTCCAGACACAACATGTCTTTTTTTATTATGCCCAACTTCATGAGCGATTACGGATACTATTTCATCTGTGCTTAATTGCTCGATCAACGTGTCAAAAAGGGCTATACGCTTAGTTTTTCCAAACCCCGTAAAGAATGCATTTGAATGAGCACTTCTTTTAGAACCGTCAATCACATAGATGTTCCCATATGTGAAATTCACTTTTTTTGCGTACTCGACAATGGCATTTCTCAACTCACCGGATTCGAGTGGAGTGAATTTATTGAATATCGGCATAATCCATATGGGGCCAATGATTGAAATGACAAACGATATAACTGTTAGAAATATCCATACATACAACCAAGATAAAGAACCCGAATATTCGAAGAAATAAAGAATGCCTGTTAAGAGAGGAATGCCAATGATTATATAAAGGAACACACCCTTTAACGTATCTAATACGAACGTCGAGTATGTTGTTCTGTTAAACCCAAACCTTTGTTCAATTACAAAAGTGGAATATAGATCTAGTGGTATATTCAGTATCAAACCAAACGTTGCCAATATTCCGATAAATGCGACGCCGTTCCAGATTTCATTCCATTCCATGAGACGCACTGTTTGATCAATATAATTGAACCCTCCTGAAAGCCAAAATGTCAGCAAAAGTACGAACTTAATAGTGCTACCTGTTAATCCAAAAAGAGACTGTACACGTGTATACCTTTGTGACTTGCGATACTCTTCGCCTTGATACACGTCTTCTAATTCAACCGGTGGGATTGATTTCAAAGAAAGCACGTTGAGGATAGTTGAGAATAATCCAACGCCGAAATCCAATATCAGGGTTATTAAGATTACCCAAAATATTCCGTTCATATTCCTCCCTTGGTGCGAACAGTAGTGAAAGTTCTCATTAGGGTGGATTATATTCCCTTAACGTAGTGGCATTTTGACTGCCACACGGTGGGTAAAATCTTCATATGGGTATGTGGGTGCGGTGTTATAGGGGTTGTTACAGTGTGTGACTGAGGGAGATAAAGTCTATGTTGTGATGGGCAAACTACCTTTTAAAAAAGTACCCGGTGAACTTCAAATTCGGATAACTATGGCAAGCAGTGATCGATTATCACTCTTATTGCACCGGAAGATTTCTTGTCACTAGCCGCTGCAAATGCCTCCGAGATGTTTCGTTGTGGGAATCGATGTGTAATGATCGGATTTGCATCCAAGAGGCCATCGCCAAGCATATCAATGGCAGATTTGTATTCAGAAACGCCCTTCCACGACGAATAACTATTGGACCAGGTTAGTCTGAGTTCTTTCGCCATCCCATACTCCTGAGAATCTATAATCTGTGGCTTGGTGAAAAGCCCAACCACACTGACTGTACCCCCTCTGCCAGCCATTTGCATACACTGAGAAATGATCTGGCTTTCTCCCCCCACTGTTTCAAAGACGACCTCGGCTCCCGTTGCTCCCGTGAGATTTAGAACATCTTGGACAGGATCATTACAAACGTTCACTATGAATTCGTCTGCTGCGCCAGATCTGACGGCTACCTCCAGAGTCTCGACGCGAGTGCCAACCATGATCACCCTGCCCGCACCATATGCTTTCGCTACCTGGCCCAAGGTCATAGCTATGGCACCTGCTCCAACAATCACCGTGGTGTCCGTAGGTGTGACCGCAGTTCGATTTACAGCATGAATGCCGCATGCATAACAATCGAGCAAAGCCGCCTGGTCAAAACCCACTCCATCGGGTAATACAAAACAATTGGAAGCAAAAGTAACATCATGGCTCGAGAATCCGTGACTCGCATGGCGAGACCCATTGACCATCCCTCGTCGAGAACATATGTGGTAGTCACCCCTACGACACTGCACACAACTCCCGCAACCAATTAAATGTTCAGCTTCAATACCTACACGATCGCCAACTGAAAGGTTGTTCACCCCGTCCCCAAGACCGGAGACCACTCCTGACAACTCGTGTCCCTGCTCCCAGGGGTTCTCCCAAACCGACTGGCGATTCCCCCTGTAATTATGAAGATCCGAGCCGCAAATGCCTGCGGATCGTATTTCAACGAGAACTTCTCCTGGACCTGGGTTCGGCGTGGGCCTCTCTTCGATCCTTATATCCTTTCCGCCGTAAAAGAGGGCTGCTTTCATTATTTACTCCACACGTCGCTAGTTGAGCTGGGATTATAGAGGCACCTAGATGGTATCACCTGATACTGCCAATATCGTAGAACACGAATCGGCTATAATCTAGCCATGCAAAAGAACGCTGGGAACAGCACGAAACGCTACTTAATAAGAGGAGTCAGCCACCCGGACAGTGCTGCCGAATCGTGCCTCCAGTTTAGGAATTGTACTAGGGGAGATTTAGAAGGTCACTTTAAGGGTTAAATTGTCTTCATTTGTACTCAACACAATGGCTAATCTTCACTAACAGTCTTAGCCCTTATGCATACATCCTCAAGGGTTTGTGACCATTTCGTGACCATAATTTATAGTGGCACCAAGAGTTTAAGATGGCGACCCCGGCCAGACTCTAACTGGCGAGCTCAGCCTTAACAGGGCCGTCTGTTAACAGCCGACACCACATAACATTTCTAATGCGTGAGTTATTAACTAGTCCAAGACCTCATATAGCTCTCATGTGGTTAGCTGTTTTAAGCCATTGGGAGTGGTTATAGTGTGTAAAAGTAACCGGGAAAATCTGGAAGTATATGGTGCTTGTAGGACGCCGATTGAATTTCAGGCTCGTATATATTCCTGAAATCTGTGGGAGTATGAATCGGATGAAAGCTAATAAATAATGGGAAACAAAGATCAGTATGATGTCATTGTAATTGGTGGTGGTGTGGTTGGGACTGCTATAACACGTCAACTTACACGATATGATCTCAACGTGGCCCTAATAGAGAAAAATAGCGATGTGTCGAGAGGTACTAGCGGAAAAAACAGCGGTGTTGTGCACACTGGTTTCAATGTACCGACGGGCTCTGTAAAAGCCGAATTAAACGTTGCCGGAGCGAAGCATTTCGAATCACTTTGTGAAGAACTTGGTGTTCCTTTTAAAAGGGTAGGTAAGTTGGTTGTTGCTCTAACAAAGGAAGAGATACCCGATTTACGAAAATTGAAGGAAATTGGAGATGCCAACGGCGTCCCTGAACTGGCAATTATTGGGGAGGATGAGGTCAACCTTAGGGAACCAAATGTCAGAGGGATCGCTGCTCTGCACGCACCCACTGCCGCCATTACATGCCCGTACACCTTGACAATAGCCTTGGCGGAGTCCGCGGCATTGAATGGGGCTGATATTTTGCTGAATAAAGAGGTGAAGAAAATTTCAGGGGTAATGGGCGGTTTCCAAATCGGTATGGGCGGGGATTCTATTCAAAGCAAGCTGATTATTAATTCAGCAGGTCTTTACTCTGACCAAGTCGCAAGACTTGCGGGTGTTCGTAGATACAAAGTGTGGCCTTGCAGAGGCGAATATGTAATTATCGACAATGCGAAAAGCAATTTATTAACTAGCATGGTTTATCCTGTACCTCCGAAAGGAGGATCGGGGTTGGGGGTGCACATAACGCCCACGATCGATGGCAACATTCTTCTTGGGCCGAGCGCCGAGTACGTAAAGCACAAGAGAAGTGATGGGACAAGTGGAGCGACCGTGACTAAACTACTGCGAGAGGCCCAGGAATTGCTGCCAGCCCTTGACCCCCGCGATGTGATAACTTCTTATGCAGGGATTCGGCCAAAAACCGTAAGCTCCTCAGTTGGTGGTTTTGGCGATTTTATTATAGAGGAAGCCTTGGAGGTTCCCGGGATGATGAATCTTGTCGGTATTGAATCACCCGGATTGACAGCAGCACCAGCAATTGCAGAAAAGGTTAGCCTATGGGTTGAGGAAAAACTAGGCCTTCAGGCTAGGTCGAGTTTTGTTTCAGAAAAAAAGAGATCCCTCCCGTTTCGAGAGCGATCTTTTGATTGCCGGCAGGATTTGATCAATGAAGACGCCAGCTACGGTCAGATAGTATGCCGGTGCGAGATGGTTACAAGGAAGGAAATAGTTGAGGCGATTCAGAACCCGTTAGGGGTTCAAACCCTAAGCGGGATAAAGTACCGGTCTCGGGCCATGATGGGGAGATGCCAAGGAGGATTTTGTTCCACCCGTATAGTGGAAATAATGACGGGTGAATTCAAGGTTCCTTCAAGGAAAATCACTCTCAAGGGACGAGGGTCAGAGCTATTTATAGGATCGACCAAAGAGGCAAGGCAACATGAGGACTGAGCAAGTAGATGTCGCTGTTGTAGGTGGGGGGCCGGCGGGTTTAGCAGCTGCATTGTCCGCCAAGGAATCTGGCGCAGAACACGTTCTCCTTATAGAAAGAGGGGAGAGAATGGGTGGCATTCTTAATCAATGTATTCATGATGGTTTTGGCACTAAACTAATGGGAGAAGCCTTCACAGGCCCTGAATACGCTCAAATTTTTATCAACAGGCTCACCAACACCGGAGTAAATGTCAAACTTGACACGATGGTCATGGACATTTCATCAGATCGTGAGTTAGTCATTTGTTCCAGTGATGGGCTAATTCGAGTCAAGGCAGGCGCCATTGTTCTTTGCACTGGCTGTAGAGAACGCACACGGGGAGCAATCAGGATTCCTGGAACACGACCCGCCGGTGTGTTTACTGCCGGTGTGGTGCAAGAATACATGAATATCAGAAACTTATCCGTCGGTCGTAAAGTAGTTATACTCGGATCGGGCGATATCGGTCTTATCATGGCTCGTCGCTTGACTCTCGAAGGTGTGGAGGTCGAGTGTGTTGCAGAGATCCTTCCCTACCCCAGTGGATTAGCCAGAAATATAGTCCAATGTTTAGAAGATTTCGAAATTCCACTCTATTTAAGTACCACGGTTGTGGATATACATGGAATAGATCGGGTCGAAGGGATTACCCTCGCCAAAATTGGTCCTCGTGGAGGGATAGTCCGCGGAACCAAAAGGTTTGTGAAGTGCGATACATTACTGTTATCGGTCGGGCTTATTCCAGAAAATGAATTAGCAAAAAAAGCAGGAATAAAACTCAGCCCCGTTACGGCGGGCCCTATCGTAGATGATCATTTCCAAACATCGATACCTGGTATTTTTTGCGGTGGGAATGCTCTACAAGTGCATGATCTTGTAGATTATGCATCAATGGAATCAGAGAAAGCCGGGCGTAGTGCAGCTTTTTTCGCGGGTGCTGGCAAACTACCGTCACCGAGTATTAAAGTACTTCCCGGTCAGGGTATACGGTATGTCATACCCCATGAAGTGTCCGGAAATGAGCCGGTAGATTTTTCGATGAGAGTTAAAAGCCCGGAGGCGGATCGCTATATTGTTTTTAAGCAGGGAGAAAAAGTGATTCGAAGAATGCGACAAATTGAATTGGCACCAGCAGCGATGATTAGAATGCGCGTAAGATCAGATCGTTTCCAAAGAAGTCTAGATTCGCTAACAGTGGAGGTAGCAGATTGAACGAAGGGAATATTGTTTGTACGGTGTGTCCCACAAGTTGTCTAATAGACGCGAAATGGGATGAAAAAGAATTGATCAGTATCGACAGGGCCCAATGTAAACTGGCCTGGGGATATATCTCTGATGAGATATTCGATCCAAAAAGGGTAGTTACCACGACGGTGCCTACGGAAACGGGCAAAAATCCTTTAGTGAGTGTCAAAACAGCTGAACCGGTGCCCAAACATCTGGTTCTAGATATCATGGATACTCTAGCTGTTGTTCAAGCAAAAGGGCTGGTGAACGCTGGTGATGTTATTGTAGCGGATGTTCTAGGGACAGGAGTGAATATTATAGCTACAAGTAATTCAGATTGAGAGTTTAAATGATGCGACAGCACACAGTTAACGATATTAAAAAGTGTTCGATGGTAGAACAAAATGGCCTCGCCGAAATTAGATGGCATGGCAGGGGTGGACAAGGTGTCGTGACGGCCGGAGAGATAATGGCGGAAGCGGCATTAGATGAGGGGAGATACTTCCAAGCATTTCCCGAATTTGGAGCTGAGCGAACAGGAGCTCCTGTAAGGGCATACACTCGTATCAGCGACGAGCCCATTGATCTTCATTGCCCCGTTTCAGAGCCTTCAGTAGTAGTCGTGTTAGATCCCACTTTACTGCCATCCATTGACGTTTACCATGGCCTAAGCAATGGAGGAGTTGTAATAATTAATTCGCCGAAAAGCCCTTCTGAAATTGCACCTCAACAGAGATTAAAAAATCACCTCGTTGCTACAGTAGATGCTACCTCAATTGCAATGAACACTTTAAAGCGAAACATCCCAAATACGGCTATGCTGGGAGGATTATTGAGCGTCACCCCTATCGTGGGCAAAGACACATGTTTAAATGTTATCGTACGTCGGCTTAGCATGCGATTCCCTCAGCACATTGTTGAAGCAAACAAGACCGCTTTTGAGCAAGCCTTTTCATCTGTTCAATTGTAGTCAGGTTTTGAGGTATGTGATTCTAAAAACTAATGGAGATAGTTAATGAATCCCCAAAAAAAATTTATAGCTGCTCCGGGGGGGATTATCCCAAACCCTGGTAATACGGCCGATCGACAAACCGGTGACTGGCGGGTTGAGCGTCCTGTTATAGATATGGAAAGGTGCACTCACTGTATGATTTGTTGGATTTACTGTCCCGACAGTGCTATTGTGGCAAAAGAAGGTAGATTCATCGAATTTGACCTCGTCCACTGCAAAGGATGTGGAATATGTGCCGAAGAATGCCCGCCAAACTGCATTGATATGATCGAAGAATTGACCTTTCAGAATATCAATGGAACCTCCGGTGACGAACAATGAAACCTCTGCCCTCAGATTCAACTATTGAAATGAAAGATGCCATCGGAACTGTAAAAAGTACCGCCAAAAGCCTCAGCGGAGGTTTCGCAGTGGCAGAGGCAATGCGCCAAACCAATCCGGATGTGGTTGCTTGCTACCCAATTACCCCCTCGACGCTTGTTGTAGAAAAGTTCAGTGAACTCGTAGCAAATGGGGAAGTCGACACAGAGTTCGTTGCAGTTGAGAGTGAACATTCAGCGTTGAGCGCATGCCTTGCAGCCACCGCTGCTGGTGTACGCTCTCAGACTGCTTCTTCGAGCCAAGGACTCGCCTACATGTGGGAGGTGCTTTATGCAGTGTCCGGCCTGAGATTACCGGTGGTTCTTCATTGCGCAAACCGCGCTCTGTCCGCTCCAATCAACATACATGGCGATCATACTGACACTATGGGCGCTAGAGATAGTGGATGGATCCAGCTTTATGCTGAAAACCCCCAAGAAGCATACGACAATGCGCTGGCGGCTGTGAGAATCGCAGAACACCCGGATGTTCTTCTCCCAGTATTGGGCTCGCAAGATGGCTATACGGTCACTCACAGCGTCGAAAGGGTGGATGTTTTACCTGATAAAGAAGTGAAGAAATTCGTCGGTCAATATACGCCCAAATCAGCGTTGCTAGATATCGAGAACCCGGTAACTTTTGGCCCTTTGGTGTCACCGAAACATGCCTTTGAGTTGAAGCTTCAAGGAATAGAGGCCATGAGCAGGGCTGAAGATGTTATCGATAGCATCGGAGAGGAGTTTGCCTTTCTTACTGGGCGTCCCTTAGATTCAGTCGAACTGTATAGAATGGAAGATGCGGAATTAGTTATGGTTGTGATTGGATCAGTTGCAGGAACTGCCCGCGTTGCAATAGATCGTCTTCGATCCGATGGCACTAAAGCAGGCCTATTGAAAATTCGCTCTTATCGGCCTTTTCCATCAACCAGAATTTGTGAAGTTTTAGGTGGGAAAAAAGCTGTAGCAGTATTGGATCGAGCGCTATCCCCAGGTGCACCCTATAGCCCACTCTATACAGATATCTGTGCAGCTTTGTATTCTCACGGCGTGATATTACCGCTTGCAAGTTTTGTGCATGGGATTGGGGGCCGTGATACTTATCCTAAACAAATTATTGAGGCTTTTCAGCGCATTGAGGAAAAATTAAAAGTGGGGGAGTCCATGAATCAAACAGAATATTTAGGAATAACCTGATGCTTGGCCGTCAGCCGGAGAGAGCCAGGTTGAAATTAAATCTTAGGGAAATTTCTCAGGAGCAGGAGCTTTTGGCTCCCGGGCATAGTTTGTGTCCGGGGTGCGTTGAATCGGTTGCTGTTAGGCAGATATTGAACGTAGCTGGACCAAATACCGTTGTTGTTACTGCCACTGGATGCCTTTCTGTGTCTACCTCGCCTTATCCCATGACGGCATGGCGAAACCCTTGGATACACAGTCTATTTGCCAATGCTGGGGCCACGGTTTCAGGGATTGAAGCAGCATATCGCAGCTTAGTAAAAAAAGGAGTAATGAGCGACACTACTCCAACTAATTTTATAGTTTTCGCCGGAGATGGTGGAACGTATGATATAGGACTGCAATCCTTGAGTGGTGCACTTGAACGAGGACACCGATTTCTATACGTTTGTCTCAATAATGAGGCCTATATGAACACCGGCATACAGCGCTCGAGTGCGACATTGCCAGGTACATGGACCACCACATCCCCCTTTTCTGAAACTGTCGCTGGAAAAACTCAAGCGCGAAAAGATATGACTGCCATCGTGGCAGATCATGGAATACCATACGCAGCTCAGGCGTCACCACATCTTTGGAAAGATCTGATGCGAAAAACGAAGAAAGCTCTTGAATCTGAAGGCCCATCCTTTCTCAACGTCTTGGCTGCTTGTCCAAGGGGCTGGAGAACCGAGCCCGAGATCGGAATTCGATTAGGTAAAGTGGCTGTTGACACGTGTGTATGGCCTATTTATGAAGTGGATGACGGCCAATGGATTTTAAATTCGAAACCTCGCGAAAAAAAACCTGTAACTGAATGGCTTGAACTACAAGGAAGATTTTCTCATCTTATGCGCCCTGGTCGTGAAGAAGAGGTAGCGAGAATTCAGAAACAAATCGATCTACTTTGGGAATCTTTGCTGATCAGATGTAAATAGTGCAAGATCTGGAAGAGAAAACCCTGTCGCGTAATGGATAGAGGCTGACTGAATTGGAGGAAATATTAATGGTTGAAGACCCATTGGAAACGCTATCTCAAACTGGAATGAGAGATCAAATAAGGTCTCAATTGTTACTTGGTGAACTTCGATGCTGGCAGTACGTTCTTGACCTGCTTCCAAACCGACTTAAATCTGCTGGATCGAACTTGAGAGGCCCAGCAATGTTTGTCAGTAAATCAAACTCTTCGTCCACTACTTGTGGGGCTGTCATGACAGCTCTGATGGTTCTAGGGGCTGTGAGAAATAACGGAGCAGCGCTACAGGAACGGACCATTGCGCCAATGGGCTATTTGAATAAACAAGTCCCATCCAACGATATTATCGAAATTCCTCCTTCAACAGGTATAACTCAATCTGATATTAGTTTTGGACATCAGCTGGTTGAGTTAATTTCATTTGGTGCAAAAGTGGATATCCCGATAGACTGCCAAAAGATTTCTGGCGTGGATTGGAACAACCCGGACATCGAAACAGTGGGGGCTTTTTTGGCACCATGTGGTGGCATAGCCAAATGCACAGAAATTATCGCTCAGGCTGTGGAAGGGGTCTCACAGCTAACGTCTGATGCTGCCCCCACTGATTCTCTACAGAGTTGAATTCTGTGGGTTTCGTAGCTGTTTCTACTCGACCGACCACAATCCCAACGGCTTTGACATATGTGTCTTTGAATGAGAAAACCACATCGCCCGGTCTCGTTTCGGTCATGTAGTCGTAAAATTGATTGCGAGCGCCATTAGTGTTGGCTTTTGGAGACCACATGTATCCGCCGGAGACTTCAAATTGGTAAGTTTGATTTTGATTAACCCACCAGTACTCCATAAGCCTCCCTTTATACCCCCCTGTTGTACCTAATCCCCCATGGGACTCTTAGCCGTTAGATTCTATCTGGCTTAGGTTGGTTAACTACATAAGGATATCTTTTTATAGGGAAATAGAATCTAAATATAATTTTATATAATCACAATCGTTATAATTTCCTCACTTTATCACTATTTTGCAATTGGTAAATAGGTATCGTGTTTCACATCAATACCGGCAGGACTTACCTTTACTAATTGGGGTATAGACAGGCCTTCCTGTGGGGGTAGCAGAGTTACCCCTCTGATGACAGCCCATTCATTCTGATATCTACGTTCTGGATACAATGAATTCATCTTATAGAGTCCATCTCCAACCCTCGTAAGAAGCCCCTGCTTTACTAAAGCAGTCAGTCGGTTATCAAAATATATCTGGAGAGGAATATTTATCTTTTCTTTCCACTAGAGAGGTTCATTACTTCGCCCAGCTTCACCCATTTTCATTCCATTCTCCTAATACAGCGCTTTTTCCTCCGTCCACAAATAGGCTGGAGCCTGTAACAAAATTAGACTCATCAGATGCAAAATAAAGTGCTGCGTAGGCAACATCCATGGGGTGACCCATACGTTCAAGAGGCTGTAATTTCTTTTTTTTATTAATTAATTCCGTGTCCTCTAGGTCGTCCCAATCTATTCCTCCCATTTCAGTCGCAATGGCACCGGGTTGTACGCTGTTGACCCTTATGTTGTACTTGGCATATGAGAGCGCCGATTTTTTCGTCAACATCGCCATTCCGCCTTTCGACACATGATAAGAAGTAGATGAAGAAGAATTTGCTCTAGTGTCTAGAACAGAAGAATTATTGATTATTGATCCTCCTCCCCCATTCATCATGTGGGGCACAACATATTTGGTGCATAAAAATGCTCCTTTAATATTGATCCCCATTACTTCATCGAACACAGACTCATCTTCATTGTGTGGGTCACCATCACCTGAGTTATTTATGCCGGCATTATTGAATAGGACATCGATGGTTTCATAGTGGGACATTGTTCTATCCACCATGGTTATAACGTCTTTGGTAATTGAGACGTCAGCCTGTATAAATATTGCGGATCCTTCATTGTCCCTGATTCTGTTAACCACCATTTCACCTTTCTCTATGCGTCTACCTGCTATGGCGACTTTGGCTCCCTCGCTGGCGAACAGTTCTGCTGCAGCGCGTCCCATACCAGAGGTACCACCTGTAATGACTGCTACCTTTCCTTCTAATCTATTTTTTGACATTCTTTACCTGCTTTAATTTTGTGAGTTAGTTTCAATATGGGAAGCGGTGCGATTGTTGGATGGTGGATTCTTAGTGGTGGCGTATTAATACACTCAGGCATAATACAGGAATAATGGTGGAGCTGAGGAGACTCGAACTCCCTACCTCTTCAATGCCAGTTGTAGTGAGGAATGGTGGAACTCCTGTCTAACAGTTCAAAAAGCCTGCGAGTTTTTCGTAAAAGAATCAAAGTTACAGTTGAAAAATGGGATTATCAGAGAAAAGACTTTTGAAGAACGTGAGTATGTTATCCGGCGATACATACTTCCGTTAATGGGAGATATCAAGGTCTCACGATTAGATGTAAATCTAGTTGAGGAAACTTACAAGAAAATTATCCTCTCTCAGAAGAACGGTCTGGGGAAATGTGCCAGAACCCACAAGATTCTAAACAAGCTTATGAACTGGCTAGCGAGGAAAAAAAGGGGCATCCTCCAGAATCCGATACCGACAGGTCTAATGGGGGATTTGAAAAGGGAATACAAGAACCTAGCTGAAGACAAGCCATCACTTAATTTAAAGTTGAGCGATATTCACAGAATTCTTGATCACTCCAAAGGTCGAAAGCAAGAGGTGATCGTCCATTTACAGTCGCTTCATGGGTTGAGAATTAGTGAAGCACTCGCCATACGTTATGAAGATATAGATTTTATAAATAATAAGATCATCGTTAGAAATCAAACAAGCAAAGGCAGGCTGGTTCCAGTTAAGACTAAAAGTGCCCGACGCAGTATCCCACTCCAAGAAGTAACTAGAGAAATTCTTGAAAACTCCCCGAATGCAATGACTGGTGGGTTTGTATGCAAGGATAGC
Source organism: Dehalococcoidia bacterium UBA7891 (assembly GCA_002500485.1). GTDB lineage: Bacteria > Chloroflexota > Dehalococcoidia > Lucifugimonadales > UBA826 > UBA11996. The sequence goes on along the minus strand of DLRJ01000145.1, from coordinate 473 downwards.
AATGGCGGACCGTTGCGATACTCTAATTATTTAAACAGATTCTTTACGCCAATGATCAAAGAACTCGGACTCAGATTCACGACCCACAACTTACGAACCTTCTTCGCTAGTTGGTGGCTGGTTGAAGGCAAGGTAGACGTGGTAACAGTGTCGAAATGGATGGGCCACTCCAGCCCTACGGTTACTATGGATATATACGCGAAAACCATCGAAGAGAGTGAGAATAGATACGACAATCGGATAGGTAATGCAGTAATGCCCCCCACCAGGGCTGCTTAGCTAGTATGGACAACAATCCATTACAGATGCGGCAAAAAATACGGCAAATCCTAACCGACCTTCAATTCAGAGTTCACCAACACTTATTGGCTATAGGTTCAAAAACGGTTAAAATGGTTGCTCGTAAGCGGGAGTAACTCAGTGGCTAGAGTATCTGCCTTCCAAGCAGAAGGTCGCCGGTTCGAATCCGGTCT
>DLRJ01000144.1:3042-4282 GCA_002500485.1 Dehalococcoidia bacterium UBA7891 | reverse complement strand
GACTTGTTGTCTCCCGTTCCTCCAGACTGAGAAATTAGTTCCATGCCATGCAGGACTGCTTCACGATCAAGAGAAATCCCAGAGACTTCGGCAACTTTAAATGCTTCCTCCATGGCCTTTAGGCATATAGACTTCAATTCTGGAATGTTCATTATCGTTGCTGAGGTTAGGTTGGTCAATCCGGAAACCGCACTCATTGAAATGTTACCTAGGAGCTTTTTCCATATATCGTGAAAAATGTCTTCAGAGGTATGTGTTTCAAGTCCGCCGCAAGTCAGCTTTTTAGCAATAGTGTTAACCCGTTCAGATGGACCACCATGCATCTCCCCAATGTAAGATGGTACTCTTGAAAAATCACGGATCCTTCCAGGTCCCAGAAGTAGCCCTGCCATTGCAGTCAGGCCGCCTAAAACTTTATCTTCGCCAACTTCATCCGCAATCACTTCTTCATTACCCAATCCATTTTGGAAACTGATGCAAATACTATTTTCATGGAGAAGATGTCGAATTGATCTAGATGCATTACGTGTATCTAGTGCCTTACACTGGAAAAAAAGGATGTTTGCAGATTCAAGTTCAGAGGCATCAGAAGTTGCAGGAATTCGGACAGTACGATTCCCACCAAAACCCTCTATCTTAAGACCGTTTGCCTCAATGGCTTCAATATGTTTACTGTTGCTGTCTATGAGAACTACATCAAGTCCATTCTCTTTCAGAATTGAACCGAAAAGAGCTCCCATTCCCCCTGCCCCGACAATGGCAATGTCTGTATTTATTTTCTGCATATATATTACTAGGTAAGGTTCAGACAAAAGTTATTTGAATTTTGCCGATGATTCCAAAATCTGCCGTAACATAAGAACCTTTTAAAAATGGTTGAGGCACGGTAGCAGCGCCAGTTGAAACGAAGTCACCTTCCCTTAATGAAATCTCCCTGCTGGAGAGATGGTTGACAAGGTCTGCCACAGCCTCCAGAGGTTGACAACGCATTTCTCCCAAAAAGTTTTCTGCCTCAGGATTATCGTCCACCTGGAGACATATGGAATGGTTTCGGAAATTGAGATTTTTCCAGTCATGAAATGCTGTTCCAAAGACGAATCCTATTCCTCCACCATTGTCAGCAATGGTCATAAGGGATTTTTCTGATTTAGTCACGCTCTTTAGCTGATGACGATTCCCAATGATTTCAACGGCGGGATGCATACTTACTTTGTTTTCCAGATCCGCTGCCGTCCAGTTT
>DLRJ01000144.1:0-2706 GCA_002500485.1 Dehalococcoidia bacterium UBA7891 | reverse complement strand
GGTCGCGAATCGGAATGTCTTCATTGAGGCGAAAAGCGAACTCAGTTTCTACACGAGCGTTAGGGAATTGATCAATACTAAGCTTTTGTATGGGGCCAACGAAAGTAACCGGTGAGAATATTCGTCCTGGAATTACATCATCATGTCCGTCTAGTTCACGCATTTTAGCACTAGTTGCCCCTACTTTCCAGCCTGAAATATCCTTGTCAATAAACTGTGCCATTTGATCTTGGACAAAATAAGCCTCTTCTCTAGATTGTGGTATTTCTGAATAATTCGGTTCTTCAATCAATGAGTTTTTAAGCCAGGCTTGTCCTAGTTTTTCGGCAAGGGATTCAAGTTGCTTGAGTCGATTGGGGTCTGGAGCCATTTCTATTCTGATCTTTCAATGTGCCTTAAATAAATTCTGTTAATTTAGATTATTAGGTCATAACCAAGCAATTGATGTTATACAGAGTTACTGTACTGAAATTCATTATTATAAGCTATAAAATATTTTATATTTGATCAATCTTCTCAAAAAATTAATTTGGGATATCAAAATGAGTCAAGGAACAATATTAGGTCTTAAACGACTGTTTGTGGATTATTAATGACGTGATAATCTTGGAGATTAAAAAATATTTTACTCTTTTAAAGCAATACAAAGAGGATTTGAATATGAAGTACTTATTTGATATCTTAAACTGTCTTTTGAGGCAAAAAGCAACCAATAGTCAGACCATTTCTGATAGTAATTGAAATAAGATTATTTAATTAATTAATTGAAAAATTATTTTCCCCCAATACTAATTAGAAGCTGTGAGCAATACTTGTTTACTGAATTCAGCTATGTCCACCACCATATCTGGATTCCAGGGGATTGATGAAACAATCCTTTGCAACAGCTCAGCCTCGTGTAAGCCTATTAGGTAACCCTTCTGATATTTACGGAGGTTTTGGTCTGGGTTTCCCCATTTGGAATTGGCAGGCTAAGGTGTTTCTAGATACTAGTGTTTCGACTTCTGAAGAAATACCTCTTCTCAAAGCTGCCAGGAAGGTCTTTTCTCAACATCACATAGTTAAAAAACAATTTGGGCTAAGGTTCATCTCTGACATTCCTATACAGGCGGGCTTAGCTGGCTCCAGTGCACTAGTGATGGCGGCATTGAGGGTCATGGGCGAGGCCTATGGGTTTCAGTGGACATGGAAATCCTTGGCTGATGCAACATTGACTGTAGAACAGAGACACCTTGGAATCATAGCGGGCCCTATGGATCGCTGGATTCAAGCCCAAGAGGAGTTCCTTTGGATGGATTTTTCAGGGGAAAAGACTGAAGTGCTACCTATTAAAACACTTCCATCTTTAAAGATTTTGATTTCTCCAAAACCGGGAAGACCCAGTGGTTCTGTTCATGCTCCTATAATGGAGCGTTGGAGTAGCGGAGATAATGAAGTAAAAAAAGTAATGGACTCCTATAAGCCTCTGGTGGAACAAGGACGGATTGCTCTGTTGGCTGGGGATATTTCTAAACTTGCAGAATGCATAGATAGAAACTTTGAATTGCGTGCTTCTCTTTTTACGATTCATGAGGAAGATCAAGCAATGATCGATCTTTGTAGACGTCACGGATCCGCGGCCAAACTATGTGGTTCAGGTGGGGCGGTGCTCGCTCTCATGAAAGGCAAAGATGAGTGGACGGCATTAGAAGAGGAAGCAAAGAAGAAAGGAATTAAAGTGGTCGAGCCTCAACTATTTAAGGAGGTTCCTTGAAATTAGCTCTACTCGCAGCAGGCTTTGCCACTAGAATGTATCCCTTAACGAGGGATAGACCAAAGCCATTGTTAGAATTACAGGGGCAGGTATTACTAACTCGATTGTTGTTTCAGGCTTTGGAAACAGGAGTTATTGAAGAGGCCGCAGTAGTTGTTAATGCAAGGTTTCAAGAGGAGTTTAAAGAGTGGGCATTTACTCAAGAATTTCCTGTGGAAGTTATAGCCAACGAAGCTAAAGAGGCAACAGAAGCTCCTGGCGCGCTTGCGGATTTGCGCTTGTTACTGGATCAAGGTTTCCGATCTTCTACTCAGGGTCCATGGATGGTCTTGGCTGGTGACAATCTTATGGACTTTTCACTTTCTGAAGTGGTGCGTAAGCAAGCTGAAAATCTGGAGCAACCACTTTTTCTGGTTCGAAAAATAGAAGGTTCCATTCCGCCCAACCGGTATTCCGAAGTTAGTCTGGATTCTTCTGATTATATAAAGCAGATTCGAGAAAAACCAGACAATCCATCTTCTCCGTACTCAGCCATTGGTGCTTATCTTTTGCCGCCGGATCTTCCCGAACTCTTGAGTCAATATTTGGATCAAGGTGGTAGTGCAGATGCTCCTGGACACTTGATGGTTTGGTTAGCGGGGGTGCGAAATTGCCGGGCTTGGCATATTCCTGCAGATTTATGGTGGGACATCGGGAACTTAGAGTCATACAAGCAGGCAAGACAAGTACGTCTTAAGAATTCAAGCTTTAAAATGCCTGTAAATTTGATATAACCGGATAGCTCCAATTTCCTGCAGAGCGTCATCAATATTTTCTTTGTTATACCTCATCCATATGGGTCTGGTTCCCGTTGATTTAATTCTATAAACAACGCCAAAACGTGTTGCACTTAGGGTTTGTCCAGGATGGAAATTAAATATTAAAAAAGCTAGCAGGGAATCGAGGTGAGAGGA
>DLRJ01000072.1:88741-94636 GCA_002500485.1 Dehalococcoidia bacterium UBA7891 | reverse complement strand
GAATCCATGATTTGATCCATATCCAAATCTTACTGAGTCAAATATAAAAAATTCTACTTCTGGTCCCCAGAAAGAATCATCGCCAATACCCGTGCTTTTTAGATATGCTTCGGCTTTCTTGGCTACGTTTCTAGGGTCTCTAGTGTAATTTTCACCTGAAACAGGGTCTTTGATGTCTGCAATGCAAGTCACCGTGCCCTTAAAGAACGGGTCTACCTTTGCTGTAGGGGCATCTGGGACGATCAGCATGTCGGATTCGTCAATTGATTGAAATCCTCTGATACTTGATCCGTCAAACCCAACACCATTCTTCACTAATGAGTCATCTATTTCACTTATTGGAACAGAGAAATGTTGCCACGACCCAGGTAAATCAGTGAACTTTAGGTCCAATATGTCGCACCCATTGTCTTTCATTAACTTAAGTAATTCTGCTGATTCGTTTGCCATAAAAGCAATTCTCCAATTTTTTCTAAGTGGTCATTCGGTAGAACAATGAGCCCAGCTTTGTCTTTTTATAATTATCTTACCGTGCTGTTACTTTGTTATTGCGTCAATGTTAACAAAATGTAACAACCAACTAGGGTAGCGGACTAGGGTAGCGGACTCAGACGCTTTAAGAGTTGCGGTAGAGTTGTATCATTTCAGTCGCTTTAAGGTAAACTAACGACAGTAGCCTTACAAAGATTGGAGATAAATATGAACAAAATGGAATTTGATATATTCTACGATTTTGCTTGACCCTACGTTTACAATGCAGCCGTGTGGCTGGATAAAGTCAAAGAGCACTATGGGGATGATTTAAAGTTGAACTGGAGGAATTTTTCCTTACAACAGATTAACGCGAAAGATCCTGGCGATTGGAGGGTTTGGCAAGAAGAAGATTATACTTCCACGCGATCTTTGATGGCCTCAATAGCGGGGGAGGCGGCCAAAAGGCAAGGAGATGAGCGTTTCGATAAATTTTTCCTGGCTTTGCTTACTGAGCGACATGGTGGGTCAAGAGCGCCATTAAACGACGATTCAATGTTCATCAAGTTGGCCGAAGGCTGTGGGTTGAATATTGAGCAATTTAAATCTGATATTAAAGATCCAAAACTTGTAGAAATAATTGCAAACGATCATACCGAGGCGGTTGATATCCACGGAGCTTTCGGGACTCCTACCTTTGTTTTTGGTAACGGCCAATCTGCTTATCTAAAAACCTTTATTCCTCCAGAAGAGGAGTCTGTGGATGCGTTTAAACATTTTCTAGGATTGTTTGAAAGTAGGTCATACATAGGAGAAGTGAAACGACCACAGCCCCCCTGGCCCAAAGGGGCGGTCTAGTCATATCTGGATAGATTTCTAAATGTTGGCGAAGGTTGAACATAAGTTCATAGACAAAGAATTATTCCATATGAGCCTTACCCACTCTTCCTGGGTTAATGAATCCGATGGTCGCGAAGATCACTCTAATGAGAGGCTTGAATTTTTGGGGGATGCAGTCATTGACGCCGTAATAGCGCAGTCGTTGTATGAAAAATTTCCGGATTTTAATGAAGGAGACTTAACCAAACTGCGATCGAACATCGTGAGTGGTGTGTCGTTGGCAAAAGTTGCAAGGAAGTTAGGTATGGGTAACTATTTGTTATTGGGCAAAGGGGAAGAAGCCTCCGGAGGAAGAGATAAGGATTCGAATTTGGCTAATGCCTTCGAAGCCTTGGTTGGGGCACTGCTCCTAGACAGGGGATATGCAGCGGCCAGTCAATTCGTTTTGCAAAATCTGAATATTGAATCACCCGGGACTGGGTTTGTGAAAGGTCGTAACGACCCTAAAACAGACCTTCAAATCCTAGTTCAATCAAAAACATCATTTACACCTGATTATAAGTTGATATCCAGAGATGGACCTGATCATAATCCTATATTTGTTGTTGATGTGTTGATTGGGGATAAAATTATGGGTAATGGGGTTGGGTCTAGTATTAGTAAAGCTGAAATGCAAGCTGCCGCAAACGCCTTAACGAAATTTCAAAATCACTGAAGATTTATTGGTTTTGTGGCTTTTTTTGGGTCTGTGATAACCTTGCCTTCGTTAACTAAGCTTAATCCGATTTTCAGGAGATATTTCGCATGGTGAAAGTAAGCGGTAATTACCTTATTGCTAGGACCTTGAAGGAAGAAGGAGTCGATACGCTCTTTTACCTAATGGGTGGACCCAACTTCGATACGATTATGGAGTGCCAGGATGTAGGAATTAGAACCGTAGACTTCCGGCACGAGCAAGCCGCTGCTATGGCTGCCCATGCATACTCTCGCGTCACAGGAAAGCCTAGTGTGGTCATGGCTGCTTCCGGACCTGGTACTTTGAATTTAATAACGGGGGTCTATACAGCATCTATCGACTGTGCCCCTATGATTATTTTAGGTGGGGCAAGTGCAGTGCATGAGATAGGAAGGGATACCTTTCAAGAAGTGGATCAGGTAGGCATAATGCAGCCCTTGTGCAAATATTGGCACAGACCCACAATGGCCTCTAGATTTCCGGAAGTCGTTAGTACTGCATACCGACAGGCTCAGAGCGGTCGACCAGGGCCAGTTTATATCGATTGCGGAGGAGATGTACTTTACGAGGAAGTGGAAGAGGATTCGATACCAACACCTTCAAGGGCAGTGGAACGCACTAGGCCAGTGGCTACTTCTGGAGATATAGAAAGAGCTATGGGACTTATCGCTAACGCAGAAAGGCCGTTGTTATTTGCTGGCGGGGGCGCTTTTTTTTCTGGCGCGGCTCCAGAATTAGAAAAGTTTGTTGATGTGACTAGCATCCCCTTTTACACGGCTCCCATGTCAAGAGGTTTAGTTCCGGAAGACCATGCTGTTTCGTTTCAAGGAGCACGCTCCACTGCTATGAGGGAATCAGATGTTGTGTTGGTAGTTGGGACTCGAATGAATTGGATGATGAATTATGGGCAACGTTTTGCACCGGGTGCAAAAATCATACAGATAGATATTAATGAAGCTGAGCTTGGTCATAATCGGGATATAGAAATGGGCATTTTTGGAGATGCAAAGGCAGTCATGAGCCAATTATTGGAATTAGCCGAACAAAGGAGCCCAGATTTTTCTGGTGCACTGGAATCTCCTTGGATAGTAGGGTTACGTGAAGCCAATGAAAAAAGGATGGCCCAAACTGCCCCATTGCTCAATTCCGACCAAACACCTATACACCCATTACGCTTATGTAAAGAAATAGATGAATTTTTAGACAGGGATGCCATCATCTCGGTAGACGGAAACGAGATTTTGCATTTCGGAAGGCAATCTATATCGACATATATGCCTGGACATCGTTTAAATTCCGGTGTGACTGGGACAATGGGGGTGGGATTACCATATGGGATTGGAGCGCAAGTAGCAAAACCAGACAAGCAAGTTCTTGTACTGCATGGTGACGGGTCTATGGGTATGAACGCCATGGAAATAGATACTGCAGTACGTCATAACCTGCCAGTAGTGACTGTGATAAGTAATAATGAAGGTTGGACTGCTCGCACCCCTGGTAAAAGAAAACCTGGTCGAGAATTAGGGTTCACTGAGTTTGACCGAATGGCCGAAGCTCTGCACGGCTATGGGGAAAAAGTGGAGGATCCTACTGAGATCAAACCTGCTTTAGATAGAGCTTTTTCGAGTGGGAAGCCAGCTGTAGTTAATGTGAGAGTTGAACCCACTTCCGCCGGCGTATCTAGATCATGGGGCGGTTCCAGAATGGAGTAACATGTCGGTACGTCTTGTATTTATTTGAATCACTTCTAAACTCAAGATACTCTCCCTTTTGAATATATGAACTATAGAACTCAATTCAAATATATTCTCTATTCGGACAATCTGTTGCCGTAATTTGGTAATATCCAATAAAGCTGACAAAAAAATAAAAGAGGTGTTTTCATGATTGACTTATTATCCATTGCCCGAACAGAGGCGGATGGAGGAGATTTACTTAACCTTTTGTCTGGATTATTCGAACCATCTGAAGTAAGGCCAGAGGGTTATTCAGATGCAGTCGTCTGGCAGGGTGGTAATCATGATGGTGTCGTGAATCCCGTTGCCCACTCTTTGACAGATGCCTATGCTCTTCTGGGGACCATCGCTGCAGTAGACATATTGGGCCTCCCGTTTTATGCCGTCCCAATGTGGTCACAATATAGGCATGATACTAAATTAGCTTCTCTGGGTTGGTTTGGAAACATGCCATGTACTTCAATTAAATGGTCCACAGCAGGAGATGCTTATGTCAATGATGGGCATGGCAATAAAGTTGTCGTGATGGGAAAGTCAGCCAACGCCCCCCTCAGAACACAGGCGGGAGTCTACTGCAATGTTAGGCCGTATGGTCCGATTACTGTTGTTAGGTGTATGCCTTGCCTACCATATTCACAGGATAGGGATAAATTTGTAGTGGATGATGCAGGAATTGTACATTCGGAAATGAATACACCAGGTATTCAAATGGCCTACGCTAATCGACTTTTCCTCAAGATGGTAAACGACAGCGGCCATCTAGGTCGGGTCGCAATGAAACCTACCCAGGCTATGGAAGATGGTATCAATGCTGGATTGCATTCTTGGTTACTAAAAGGCACTAAATTTGAAGTGGGGAGGAGGTATGCGGTTGACCCATACGAAGAGCATAAAGAAAGAATTGATCGGATAGTCTCATTGCTACCTCCAGATTTTAAGGACGGGATGGAACATTGGGGAGGTAGGATCGAACAACATATCTCAGACACCAATTATGGGTTATTAATCTGGGATCTAATTGAAAAACGAGACACTATAGTGTTGGCTACCGACTTGGATGGGGATAGATTGACTGATCTACTCGCAGACATTTCAGACCCTTTACGAGCGTTTGGGGATAAGGTAGTACAGTACGTCGGTAAAAATGTGAATATGTGGGATGCTTGGTCTGAGATGGGATATACCACCGGTAACGGAAGGGATATGACTTCAGTCATGCATAGGATGGATGGTCCGCCGATACATGAACAAACCCTTGGCTCTGCTGATGCAATGTTACTTAGGCTTTTAGACGGGGATGAATCTTTGGGTGGAACGAAGAGACCATACGATCCTCGTATTCATTTTGTGCTTATACGAGATGCCTACATAGATGCCAATCCTGGGAATTCTGAGTTGAGAAACTGGTTAGACGCCTCATTAGCAGCTTTTGATCGGATATATGGAGAAAACAGACCTGGCTTCTTGGATGGGTATAAAGCACTTAAGGAAGCAATCACTCCTTGGGGCTCTTAAGTTATTCCAATTGCATCACAGGCTAACCTTCCTAGGCTAGCTCGTGATGCCCGGGACTGGAAAAGAGGAAGTTAATTTAAGAATCTCATGCTTGACATTTTCTTCCACCGATGGGTCCCCAATATTGGTCAGGACCTTAAGGATTAGCCTACCCACGGTAGTGGCCTCGCGTACTTTCATTCCTCTACTTGTGATAGCTGGTGTACCAAGTCTGATGCCGCTAGCTTGCCTGGGTGGTTTTGTATCAAACGGGATAGCATTTCTGTTAATTACAATGTTTGCTTTGCTAAGTGCCTCTTCAGCTTGTTTTCCAGAGATTTTTATGGGAGTCACGTCAACTAATGTCATATGATTATCGGTTCCTCCAGAAACCAGACGTAATCCACCTTGCTGCAAGGTTTCAGCCAAGGCTTTCGCATTAGCAACTACCTGCTTTTGGTATTCTATAAACTCATCCGTTGCTGCTTCTTTAAAGGCAACGGCTTTTGCGGCTATGGTGTGTTCTAGAGGGCCTCCTTGCATATTGGGGAAGACAGCGCTGTTTAGGGCTTTTCCCATTTCATTTTTACCCAAAATGAATCCACCTCTAGGACCTCT
>DLRJ01000072.1:78575-88398 GCA_002500485.1 Dehalococcoidia bacterium UBA7891 | reverse complement strand
AAGGTTTTATGAGTGGTGGATGTCACAATATCAGCACTTTCTACAGGGGAAGGGTGAATCCCTGCCGCCACAAGACCAGAAATATGGGCCATGTCAACCATAAGTTTTGCATCCACAGAATCAGCTATTTGCCTAAATTTTTCGAAGTCGATGGTTTTGGTGTATGCGGAAGCACCGGCTACTATCAGTTTCGGCTTGCATTCTTTTGCTGTTTTGCTCACTTCTAGAAAATCTATGGTCTCCAGCTCGCGGTCTACCTCATAAGGTACGAAGTTATAAAGTTTGGCCGAGAAATTCACCTGGCTGCCGTGTGTCAAATGACCCCCATGATCTAATCCCATACCCATCACCGTATCACCAGGTTCCAAAGACGCGAAATACGCAGCCATATTAGCTTGCGCTCCACTATGAGGCTGTACATTGGCATAGTCGGCATCAAATAAAGCCTTTGCCCTGTCTATTGCCAGTTGTTCCACTACATCAACGTATTCGCATCCGCCATAGTATCTTCTTCCTGGATAGCCTTCTGCATATTTATTTGTGAATACAGATCCCTGGGCTTCAAGTACGGCGAAACTCGCATAATTTTCTGAGGCTATTAGGTTGATATTATCTTGCTGGCGTCTCTTTTCATTTTCTATGGCATCAGATATTTCTGTGTCAGTGTTTTGCAACTTCATTTGTTACTCCTTCATCAATGTCAAGAAAAGATACTGGCTTAATGGTAATCCACCGCGGGTCAAAAAAATGAGTTGAGCAAGCCTTTAGAATTTCGTTGGTCTTATAATAGATCACCTTGTCTCAATAGTGTTGCTAGAGAAGTATTGCTCCTGTAGAGTACTTGGAGGCATTGAGCCTGCCTAGATTATGCAGAAAATAAATGTATATAGAAGGAACGTGACGGCCTTTTAAAATGGGCAAAGGTATCATCGAAACTTATAAAAAATTTCTTCCTATTAATTCCAAGACTCCGGTTTTTTCTCTGGGAGAAGGAAACACTCCTCTCGTTAAATCGAGAAATGTGGTGGATGAAGTAGGTTGCAGATCACTGTATTTTAAACTCGAAGGTTGCAACCCGACTGGTTCATTTAAAGATAGGGGCATGGTAATCGCAGTAGCTAAGGCCGTTGAGAAAGGCATCGGTTCGATAGCGTGTGCCTCGACAGGTAATACGAGTGCTTCTGCAGCTGCGTATGGAGCCTATTTAGGACTTAGAACTACCTTGATTGTTCCAAAGGGGAATGTGGCCAGAGGTAAACTGGCTCAAGCGGTTGCGTATGGCGCACATATAGCAATGATTGACGGTAATTTTGATAAAGCGTTAGAAATTACTCGAGAGTTGTGTGAAAGGCATCCCGTGGAGTTAGTAAACTCACTAAATCCTAACCGTATAGAAGGTCAAAAAACCGCTTCTTTTGAAATTGTTGAAGAACTCGGGGTAGCACCTGACCACCTTTTTATCCCAGTCGGCAACGCTGGTAATATCACAGCATATTGGAAAGGCTTCAAGGAAGCCCTTGAGAGCGGACTTTCAAATAAATTGCCTGTGATGAATGGGTACCAGGCATCTGGAGCAGCCCCAATAGTTGACGGAGCCATTGTTGAGGAACCACATACAGTAGCATCTGCTATACGGATTGGTAACCCAGCTAGTTGGGAAATGGCTTTGAGAGTTCGCGATGAATCCAATGGCTTTATCGACAAAGTCAGTGATGATGAAATTCTCAGCACATATCGCAGGTTGGCATCTGATGAGGGCATTTTTTGCGAACCAGCTTCTGCTGCGTCGCTTGCAGGTTTATTGAAGAGGGTTAATGCAGGTGAATCTTTTGAAGGTGAAACCATTGTGTGTGTTATCACTGGGAACGGTCTTAAAGACCCAGATATAGCAAATGAAATAAAACCAGTTTCTCTTAAGGAATATCCGGCTGAAATCGAATCAGTGGAGGAGGCTCTCGCCTTATCATGACTGAATCGATGGATTCTACTACGGCAAGAGAGGTTTTTGATTCCGATGGGATCAGGTCTGCTGTCCAGGAAATTTTAATTTCGATAGGGGAGGATCCCAAAAGGGAAGGTCTAATAGATACACCAAATAGGGTTGTGGAATTGTACCGTGACATATTTTCCGGGTTGCGATCTGACCCTGAAGAAGTACTAAGCGTGTTTTTTGAAGAAAACCATACCGATCCTGTAGCTTTTACAGATATTTCTTTCAATTCGATTTGCGAGCACCATTTGTTGCCATTTCATGGTTACGCACATATAGGTTATATACCAAAAGGCAGAGTGATTGGAGCTAGTAAAGTTTCTCGATTGGTTGATGTGTTGGCAAAAAGACCTCAAATTCAAGAGAGACTAACAACTCAAATAGCAGATATTGTTTATCGATGTTTGGACGCGAGCGCAAGTTACGTTTTTATGTCTGCAGAGCATATGTGTATGGCTTTGCGAGGTGTCAAGAAACCCGATAGCAGGATAATTACATCTGCGCAGAGAGGAGGGGAGCAGGAGGTTAAACAATTGATAAAAACTATAAGTTTATCCAAATCTTAAGAGGTGAAATGAGTTATTTTGAAAACGATGGCCAGATTGAAAAAACTTGGTCACACATGCTTCCTAACTGCTACTTAAACACTATATTTATCACTCCTGAATGGCAAGCCACTTGGTGGAAAAGATTTAAATACAACTCGACTCCCTTAATTGAGATAGTTACATTGGATAAGGAGGCGATCGGTGTAATTCCCATATTATGTGAGGGTGAGGAGGCGACATTTATAGGCGATTCTAATGTATATGACTACATGGATTTTCCTGTACTAAAAGGTCACGGGAAAGATTTTTTTTCGATAGCATGGGACCGTTTGAAATCCATGGATTGGAAAAGTCTACGTCTTGAATCAATACCAGAGGATTCTCCTACACTTAAATATCTTCCAGATATAGCCAAGCTGGATGGATTTGAAGTAGATTTGTATGAATCTGATACTACCCCCTGTATGCAACTACCTGACTCGTGGGATGACTACCTCACTGGGCTGAGAAAGAAAGACCGTCACGAGTTGAGACGCAAGCTGAGGAGACTTGAATCCAATACTGACTTTAAGCAGTATTCCGTTGATATCACCGGAGATTCAGTAGAAAAAAACCTGGAGGAATTTTTCCGTTTAATGGCTTTGAGCAGCGACGATAAAGGAGCCTTTCTAACAGCTCAAAACAAGGAATTTTTTATTGATTTAGCTTTAAAGTTTTCAGCAACGGATCAATATAAGTTGTTTTTTATGGAAGTAGAAGGAACTAAAGTTGCAGCTTGCATATGTTTTTCATATGAAGGAACTTATCTTTTATACAACAGTGGATATGACCCAGAAAAGTCTTCGTTGAGTGTTGGGTTGCTTAATAAAGCTCTCACCATCCAAGAGGCCATTAAACTTGATATAAGAGAATATAATTTTCTCAGAGGTACAGAGCGTTATAAATATCATTTGGGCGCAAGCGATCGGGCGGTTTTTGATTTAGTAGTTAGCCGCTAATGAAGAGGGTGAAATGAAGATAGGATTGGTGAGTTTTCACACTTGTCCAATGGCTGATCTTGGCGGAAAAGATGCAGGCGGTATGAATGTATACCTTCTTAATCTTGCAGCCAAGTTGGATTCATTAGGCCACACTGTTTATGTTTTCACTCGGAGCCATCAACATTCTGAGGATTCCGACATACCATTAGGGGTTAGATCCAAGCTTGTTCATATAAATGCCGGACCTGCCGAGTCTCCCAAAGAGGAGCTTATTAATTTAGTTTTTGAATTTTCCAGAAACATTCAAATATACATGGAAAATGTGGATCTTTTCTTCGACATATTACATAGTCATTATTGGCTTTCCGGTTTGGTTGGTGATTTGCTGTCCAAGTCATGGCAAATTCCGCATGTAATTACCTTCCATACCCTGGCAAAGACCAAATTGAGAGCCCTCACGGTAGGGGATGAACATACATCAAGAAGTGCTTCTGAATATAAATTGATGTGCAGCAGCGATAAAGTTCTAGTGCTGACTCAAAAAGAAGCACAGGACATTAACCAGTTGTACGGCTCATTTGGCAACAAGATTTCTGTCGTTCCACCTGGTGTGGACCTGGAAATGTTTTACCAGTCTGATAAAAATTTAGCAAAAGACAAATTGAGTATTCCACAAGGAAGCAACACAATTCTATTTGTTGGCCGTATCGATCCAATCAAGGGACTTGATGTGCTAGTCAAAGCGTTATCAATGATATCTTTGGTCGAGGAGAGTGAGACTATTCTCTATATTGTTGGAGGTAATGATGATGACAACGAATATTATCAGTCTATTAAATCACTGGTGGCCGAAATGGGACTGGATGATAAAGTGATTTTCACAGGTTCAATTCCCCATGATGCTCTGGCGCTCTATTACTCTGCGGCAGATGTCTTTGTATTGCCTTCTCATTATGAGAGTTTGGGTTTCGTAGTCATTGAGGCTATGGCATGTGGGACCCCGGTAGTAGCATCTAGGGTTGGTGGGATTCCGTCGGTCGTTGAGCATGGTTCCACAGGCTACCTGATACCTTGGAGGTGCCCGGAGGCTTTTGCAAGCCAAATTGAAGTGTTGTTAAAAAATAAAGATTTGCATAGGTTCATGTCAAAAGAGGCGATGAAAAAAGCTTACTCTCTAAGTTGGGATGCTAGCTCAGAAAAGGCCGCTAATTTGTACAGTAAAGTTATTTCAGGTTGGATAAACACACAGGCTATTTGAACCTACATTTTTTTCTCATACCAGTAAGTGTGGTTTATTTGTTTAAAACCTATACTGTCGTATAATTTGGTGGCAGGTATATTCTCAGAATCCACTTCAAGTTCTATTTCGGAGATATTTTTCGATTTGAGGTAGTGCATGCCCGCCAAAACGACTGCCCTACCTAGCCTCAAACCTCGGTAATTTGGATGAACTCCGGTCATTGCAACCCATCCTATCGACGACGGACCATTGTGTGCTTCCATAGTCCAATTATATCCGGCTATTTCCTCGTTTTTCGCTATGAATATAATACCTTCCTCATCAGTTCTTTCCATTTGGGAACGGTATCGAATTTGTTCAATGTCGTTGGGAGAAAACCCCCAGTGTTTGCCGAATGATTGATTCTGTAAATCAGTAAGAGTATTTTCATCTTTTCCTTTAACAAAGTGACGAAGAGAATAACCATCAGGTAGAACTAAATCTTCTAATTGTGGTTGCTTAAACCTGAGATTCCAGTACGTTTTTATCTTGTGCCAGCCTGAAGATTCTAAAATTGTGTTTGACTGATGGTCATTTTGCGAAATTTGAAAATGGATCACTTTTGCCTTCGTTACCGTGGCATGTTTAACAGCAATATTTATGAAATTTTGGAATATTTCGTCAAAATTACTCCCTTCACGGATGGTTTGGAGTCCGACTATTCGGCTTACGGGTTTTTCTTCTACTATTTGAAGAAACCCCAAAATGTCGTTGTTTATAGATGCTATATAACAGTCCTTTCGGGGGATTGACGGCGGTACGTTAATCGTTTGCCTAAAAAAAGCATCCGTTAACTTTTTCGGAGAATCAAAAGAGTCGTTGACTGAATTTATGAATTCTACGATCTTTTTTTGATAAGCAGTCGAAAAATTGTCGAATTTAATCATTTCACAGTAAGAAAAGTTTATTTGGGAGGATTTTATCAGAGTAAGGGAAAAATATTTGAAAGGTGTAACATAATAATATGATCGATATGTACGATATACATAACCATTTGTTACCTGGTGTTGATGACGGAGCAGAAGATTTACTAGAGTCCATTCAGATATGTGAAATAGCGCAAAACCAAAACACTAAAATGATTATCGCAACGCCTCATAGGAAAGATGTTATTGAGAACCATTCTGTGACCTTAGTAGAAGATTTGGTCTCCAAAATAAATGAAAACCTCACTCAGAAGAAAGCGGATATGGACGTCAAATTAGGTATGGAAAATCATGTTGACTTAGATTTGATTCGAGATATTGAAAACGGTAGGGCTCTGACATTAAATAACAGTGAATACATATTGGTTGAAATGCCGTGGGAAGGACGCCCTTTATATATAGAACAAGTCATCGCTGATTTGTTGCAGTCTGGTTGGATTCCGGTCTTGGCTCATCCCGAGAGGATGCGTCTTTTCGAAAATGAACGACAGTTATTGTGGGAATTTGTGCAAATGGGATGTAAATCTCAGTTAACCGCGAGTAGTTTGTACGGTAAGTTTGGTGAGAAAGCACAAAGAGCCTCAGTAGACATGCTGACGGAAGGATTGATTCACGTCATTGCCACTGATACTCACATGGCAGAGGGCCAGCGTTGTTATGACATTGCTAAGGGGTATAAATTCGCAGAACAAATCATCGGTTCATACAGGGCAACTCAAATGGTGCAAAGCAATCCACTGGCTATTTTTGAAAATCAAAAAATGTAAATCATGTAAGGAAAGTAATTACTTTCTGCCAAATTTTTTCACTGATTATTTCAGTGGGCTTTTCAGCATTTATTATATGCCAGGCATTCTGATTTGACTCAGCTAGGGATAGATAACCTTTTCTTACACTGTTGTGGAAGCCCATAGACTCCCTTTCGAACCTATCCTTAGGATCTGACTTTTTTCTTTCAAAAGCGACTTTTGGGTTTATGTCCAATAAAAACACTAAATCCGGGCTTATGTGAGAGGTCGCAATCGAATTGACCTCGTCTATAGTGTCTAAGCTAAGCCCTTTTGCATAGCCTTGATATGCGATAGATGAGTAAATGTACCTATCACAGACGACTATAGTGTTGGAATCAAGGGCAGGAATTATCTCATTTTGAATAAGTTCTGACCGAGCGGCCGAAAAAAGGAATAATTCTGTCAGAGGATTTAGCTCGGACCCCTCTAATATAAGAGCTCTTATTTTTTCACCAGTGTTTGTGCTTCCAGGTTCTCTAACCAATAAAGTTGATACACCTTCAGAGGAAAGTTTTTGTGAAAGAAGCTGGGACTGTGTGCTTTTTCCACTTCCTTCGACTCCTTCAAGTACGATGAAAGCATTTTTAGTATTCATCGGTATCTTTATGTATAAGCACTGATCTACGGGGTTCTTTCCCTTCGCTACTGGATTCAAGCCCATATTCTGTGGCTATTTGATGCTGGAGTCTTCTCACAAAGGAGTTTTGTGGTCTTAACAGGATTTTTAATTCTCCGCCGGATATCCTTTGTGACGCCTGCTCGGCCTCCAACAGAGCTAATGACTTTTCCGACTCTGAAACCATAGGTCCCGTATCATTTTCTGTAACGGCTTTTACAAACTGCTCAATTTGGTGAACTGTATTTTTTCTGAGCACAAAGACGGGTTTGCCCATTTTTTCGGCACTTTTCAGGGCTTGAGTACCCCGTCTATGGTAATTCTTTGTTGTAACGAGCATCTCTGCTTTGTTGATGTCAGCCACTAATGTGATAGGGGCATTCATAGACCTGATGACTTGATCAAATCTGCTTTTATTAACACCGTATGGCATTATTGGGGTCAATTTTGCTGTTTCGGTAGGGATTGTACTATTGGCTCTACGATATGGTTCAACAGTTTCATTTGGAAAATCGGTACTTTGGGGTCCTTCGTCAGATTTGAAGGAACTGGTGTGCTTCCTTATATTGCCATTTTCTTCCACTGCTCGCACTTCAGAATTTATGGTTTGTTTGCGCAACATCTTATCTACAGTTAAGGCTACTTCCGAATGTACTGTTACTAGGTTCCACCCTTGTATCTCTACCAATTTTTCAAAAGTAGGAGGAGCATTTCTTTCTAACACAGTTTTTTGTGTCCTTCTTCTTCTAGCCTCAATATCTCCAAGTGTAACGGTTTGGATTCCACCTACTAGATCCGATAGCGTTGGATTCATAATTAGATTTTCAAGAGTATTACCGTGAGCGGTAGCTACCAATTGAACCCCTCGTTCTGCAATGGTTCTCGCCGCATTGGCCTCTAATTCGGTGCCTATTTCATCTATAACTATGACTTCTGGCATATGGTTTTCTACAGCTTCAATCATTACGTCATGTTGTTTAGTCGGGTAAGGTACCTGCATTCTTCTGGCTCGTCCGATGGCTTTATGCGGTATATCGCCATCGCCCGCGATTTCATTTGAGGTATCCACTACGATCACTCTCTTTCCTGCATCATCTGCCAAAACTCTGGCTACCTCTCGCAGCATTGTTGTCTTTCCCACCCCGGGTTTTCCCAGGAGTAGAACACTTTCACCAGACAACACTAAATCCTCTATTATTTTGATAGTCCCGTAGACGGCCCTCCCCACCCGGAATGTTATGCCTACTACCTCACCACTACGGTTTCGAATAGCAGATATGCGGTGGAGGGTACGTTCTATACCGGCTCTGTTATCGGCACCAAACACTCCGATCTTACTTATAGCGTATTCAAGATCGTCTTTGGTGACTTCATCGATTTCCAGCAGTTTATTTTGACCCAAAAACCTTGCTTCTGGTTGCCTGCCTAAATCTAGGACCACTTCCAGCAATTCTCCCACATTTTCCTGGGCCAACAACTCTGACCTGAATCTTTCAGGAATCACGTCCACAAGGACGTTTAGATCTATATCTGTCTCTCGGATCACTTTTGCTGTGGTCCTCCCAAGTCTTATTACATTGAATGAGCGATATTTGCGAACAGGGCGTGCATTCTAGGATCTTCAGTTAGTTCCGGATGAAATGAAGTAGCAAGAATTTTGTTTTGTTTTACAGCAACGGGTTTCCCATCACCTACCTCTGCTAATATTTCAACCCCATTTCCTATCTCAGTCACTAGTGGCGCCCGAATGAAAATAGCATGTATCGGGGGGCCGTCTATTCCGTTGATATCAAGGTCTGTTTCAAAACTATCAATTTGTCTTCCAAACGCGTTGCGGCTGACCTCTATGTCCATCAAACCCAAGGGGTCGGGACGTTTATCCTTCAAATGCTTGGCTATGACTATCATACCGGCACAGGTGCCCCATACCGCTAGTCCATTCTTTACTTTTTCAATCAAAGGCTGCCGCATTTCATAGATATCTATCAGCTGGACTATCGTGGTACTTTCCCCGCCAGGGATGATTAAACCATCGATGTTTTCTAATTGTTCGGGCAATCGAACTTCCACAGATTCAATTCCAATAGAATCTAGCATATTTCTATGTTCTAGGAAGTCGCCTTGTATTGCCAAGACGCCTAAAGGTGCCAAATTTACCAGCCCCTAGTAGCAAACTGCTCTGATTCAGGCAAAGTTCTAACATCGATTCCTGGCATCGATGCCCCTAATCCTTTGGAGACGGCGGCAAGCATTTCTGGATCTTTGTAATGTGTCGTAGCTTTAACTATTGCATTAGCCATAACTTGAGGAGTTTCAGATTTAAAGATTCCAGAGCCAACAAATACACCATCTACTCCAATTTGCATCATTAATGCAGCATCCGCTGGGGTAGAAATCCCGCCAGCCGCGAAGTTTACAACAGGTAAGGCTCCACTTTGGTGGATGCCTTTTACTAATTCGTAAGGAGCTTTCAAATCTCGGGCCGTGGCCATGAGCTCGTCCGATTCCATACCTCTAATATGGCTAATTTGTCCCAGAACTTTTCGCGCATGTCGGACGGCCTCTACTATATTCCCCGAGCCGGCCTCTCCCTTAGTTCTAATCATAGCAGCGCCTTCACCTATTCTTCTTAGAGCCTCTCCTAAGTCCCTAGCACCGCACACGAAAGGTACCGAAAAGTCATGTTTGTTAAT
>DLRJ01000072.1:73472-78189 GCA_002500485.1 Dehalococcoidia bacterium UBA7891 | reverse complement strand
AGAGCCTCTAAAACCTGGGCTTCTACGAAATGACCGATCCTTGCTTTGGCCATTACCGGTATAGTCACGGCCTCAATTATCTCGGAGATCATTTGAGGGTCTGACATTCTGGCCACACCACCGTCAGCTCTAATATCAGAGGGAACTCTTTCTAGTGCCATGACCGCCACTGCGCCAGCATCTTCTGCAATTTTTGCTTGGTCAGGGGTAACCACATCCATAATCACGCCACCCTTTAACATCTGGGCCAGTCCTGACTTTACTGTCCAAGTTCCTGTGTTAGGTTTTATTTCTGTTGCCATATATAGCCTCCGTTTTCAGTTATACAAACTGGATGCACTTATGCAAATTATAACTCTTCATACTAGAAAGCTTCAATTAAGAAAACCGATCTTACTTTTAGAAGCCTGCTTCTGCGACTAGCTTTGCTAATTCTACTGTTCTGCAGCTGTATCCCCATTCATTATCATACCAGCCGACTACTTTGGCCATATTGGTGTCCAGAGTTATGGTGGAAAGACCGTCAATAGTGCAGCTATATTTACTCTCTCGATAGTCAGAGCTTACTAAAGGTTCGTTGGAATATTCGAGGATGCCATTGAGCCTGTTTTGGGAAACCTCTTGGTACGCTAGGTTAATTTCTTCGGCTGTGGCTCTGGTCTTCAAAGTTGCGACAAAGTCGGTAACTGATACGGTCGCTGTGGGCACCCTGAATGCCATGCCGTGAACCTTTCCCTCTAAATTAGGTATAACTTGTCCTACTGCTTTGGCAGCTCCAGTTGTAGTGGGAATTATGTTCATTGCTGCAGCCCTTGCCCGACGTTTGTCCTTATGCCTTTTATCAAGAACTTGTTGGTCGTTGGTATAAGAATGAATGGTAGTCATCATTCCTTGCTCTATGCCGAAGGAATCATCCAACACTTTCATCAGCGGTGCTGCGCAATTGGTAGTACATGAAGCATTTGATATTATGTGATGGTTGGTCTTGTCATATTGATGTTCATTGACACCCAATACTATAGTGATGTCTTCGTTTTTTGCGGGGGCGGTAATTATCACTTTTTTTGCCCCGCCTTCTAAATGTCCAGACGCTTTTGCAGAATCAGTGAATTTGCCGGTGCATTCAATCACAATATCGACACCATGGTCTTCCCAAGGTAATAAAGAAGGTGATTCTGAATTCAGACAAACCACAGGATGACCGTCTATTACAATAGAATTTTCGGTCCAGTTAACATCACCTTTGAATGTTCCATAGGTTGTGTCATATTTAAACATATGGGCATTACTTTCGGGGTCTGCAAAGCTATTAATAGCTCCTACCTCGATATCTTTATACCCCTCTTGAATTACGGCCCTCAATACCAATCTACCTATTCTTCCGAAACCGTTGATACCAATTCGCGCCTTCATGTAATTCAAACCCTTTTAGTCTAATGAGTCTCTTTTTTCATATTTAACTAACTTATGAAACGGGAGTAAACGGATCCTCCGGCAAACCTACACCGATTGCCTAAACTTTCCTCAATGCGTATGAGCCGGTTGTACTTAGCAGTTCTTTCGCCTCTGGCAGGGGCCCCAGATTTTATCTGTCCCGAATTTGTAGCTACGGCTAAGTCAGATATAAAAGTGTCTTCTGTTTCACCCGACCTGTGACTTATAACTGTACCCCATCCTACAGATTGGACTAAGCTGATGGCCTCTAATGTTTCACTCAAAGTACCGATTTGGTTTGGCTTTATAAGTACAGCATTGGCTGCCTTACTTTCGATGCCTTTTGATATTCTGATTGGGTTCGTTGTAAGAAGGTCATCTGCGACCAGCTGTACCTTGCTGCCCACGCGCCGTGTCATTTTTTCCCAGTCGTTCCATTCATCATCTGATAAGCCATCCTCTATGCTTATGATCGGATATTTTTCTACCCAGGTAGAATACATTTCACTCAGTTGTTCGCCTGAAACAATTCTTTTTTCACGCACTAAATTGTAGAGTTTACTCTCTGAGTCAAAAAGCTCTGCCGCCGCTACATCTAATGCGATAAGAAAATGACGACCGCATTCATATCCAGTAGAAGTTATGGCGTCAACTAATATTTCCAATGCAGATTCGTTGGATGGTAACTGCGGGGCGAAACCACCTTCATCTCCAACAGTGGTACTGAGATTGCTTTCGCTCAGATTTTTTTGAAGCGATTGATATACTTCGGAGCCGGCTTTGATAGCGTCAGAGAAGGTTCTAAATCCGACAGGCACTATCATGAATTCTTGAATGTCGGTGGAATTTTCAGCATGTTTGCCGCCATTAATAACATTCAGCATAGGGACAGGAATTAAGTATTCATCTGATTTTGAAATATGAGCGAATAGCTCTTTCTTAGATGAAATAGCGGCAGCTTTGGCGGTAGCGAGTGATACTGCCAATATGGAATTTGCGCCTAAATTACTTTTATTTTCGGTCCCATCTAGTTCAATTAATTTAGAATCTAAATTTTCTTGATCATAGGCATCGAAGCCGATGACGTTTGGACGTATAACATTCTGAACATTATCGAGTGCTTTAAGCACTCCTTTTCCGTGGTATCTGTTTTTATCACCATCTCGGAGTTCAATTGCCTCATATTGTCCAGTACTAGCACCTGATGGCACGGCAGATGTGCCTACGGAACCGTCTTCTAAGACTACATCTACCTCAACCGTAGGGTTTCCTCTTGAATCGAGGATTTCTCTGGCCCTGATGCTATAAATTGAAGTCATTTTAGAATGGTCCTTAATTTTTGTTAGCTTGGCAGATCGCGAGTTCAACGGCCTCTTCTGGGCTGTCCGCTACTATTATTCCACAATCTAAATGTTCGTCCCTGAGTAAACTCCACGTGTTTAGGCCAATTACTGGTTTTGAGTCTGATAGTGCCAGGCCAATTTCAGACAAAGTCCCGTAGGAACCGCCGATCGCGATGACCGATTTTCCAGCCCTTGTAACTAGTAAGTTGCGACCATTTCCAAGCCCGGTACTGATAGGGATATCAACATATTCGTTGGAATCGAGCGAGTCCATTCCTGGCAAAATTCCTATGGTGGTGCCACCGTGTTTTTTGGCTCCTTTGCAAACGGCTCTCATAACTCCTCCTTGGCCCCCACAAACCACCGTTATGTTGGCTTTTGCCAAAAGAGAGCCTACCGACTCAGCAAGCTTGGTGTTTTCTGGAGAAGCGGAACTTTCACCTATTACAGCAATTATCAAATATCACCTTATTCGAGATGTCTTTTAGAAACTCTATTGAGCTCCTGCCATAACCTCGACCAACTCTTGTACTGCTTCCGCGGATTTCCTTAAGGCCTTGAGCTCATCTCCATTCAAATTCAACTCAATTATCTCTTCGACTCCCTTTGAACCGAGCTTGACAGGCACCCCAACATAGAGATCATCGATGCCGTACTGACCTTGTAAATATGCTGTACAAGGAAGAATCTCTTTCTTATCGAAAATAATGGCCTCTACCATCTGAACTATCGATGCCGAAGGGGCGTAAAAAGCGCTTCCAGTCTTCAAATAGTTCACTATTTCTGCACCGCCGTCCCTCGCCCTTTGTACTATTTCCTCCAACCTTTCCGGAGCTATCAGTTTGGATACTGGTGTTCCTGCAACATTGGTACTTTCCACTACAGGTACCATTGTGTCTCCATGGCCGCCAAGTACATAGGCTGAGACAGAATTGACGGACACTCCCAATTCTTCCGCGAGAAAAGTTCTGTATCTAGCTGTATCAAGGATGCCAGCCATGCCTACCACTTGATTACTCGGGAACCCAGTAACTTTCAAAGCTTGTTGAGCCATTGCATCCAGAGGGTTTGTGACTATTAAGTGGACGCTATTGGGAGAGAATTTAGAAGTTTGCTCCACTACGCTGGTGACTATTTTCATATTGGTGAGTAGTAAATCGTCTCGACTCATGCCAGGTTTGCGGGCTATTCCTGAGGTTACAACAACAACGTCAGAACCTTCAGTTTCTTCATATCCATTGGTACCTACAATGCTTGAATCTGTCCCCAAAATCGGTCCAGATTCAAGCATGTCTAAAGCCTTTCCTTGAGGTAACCCATCCACAATATCCACCAAAACGACGTCAGCATAGCCTCCGTCAAAAATACGTTGAGCGGTGGTGGCACCTACGTTTCCAGCCCCAACAACAGTCACTTTGTTTCTCATTTCATTCCTCTTTCCGTGTGTTTTAGCAATTATGATTGCGATAATAATTACAAACGAGTTTGATTAGGTGATTATAGCTAGCAGGTCGCCCTTTACAACAGTTTGCCCAGGTTCTACCGTCAATGATTGGATTCGCCCATCTTTTGGCGAGGGTAGGGTGTTTTCCATTTTCATCGCTTCTAAAACTGCTATAGGGTCACCTTGGTTTACTTGCTGGCCTACCTCTACTAAGTACTTCAAAATCACGCCGGGCATAGGGGATTTTAATTCTCCGTCGGAATTTGCCGATGATCCATTTAATGTGGGTTTTGGGTCTCTCGCTAATGTTGGATTTGGAATGCCGTCAGAAATTGAAACCACATTTTGGTCAACGGGATCGATTTCCACCTTATAAAAGGTGTCGTCAATAAAAACATTGAAGGATCGTGCCTTTAAACTTTTAACCGGTACTTCCTGTGATCCTGTTGCAGTAATTTCATGTGTCCCTGAAGTGTCACCATCAGCATTTAGACCA
>DLRJ01000072.1:0-73148 GCA_002500485.1 Dehalococcoidia bacterium UBA7891 | reverse complement strand
CAGCATTTAGACCAATGTCATTTTTCTGCACATCAACCCCATGCTTTACCCTGAGAAATTTCATTCCCGTAGTGGGGTATAAGGCGTAAATTAGGATGTCATCAGTATCGGTCGTGATGTTCTCCACTTCTTTTTCTGCTTGTTTTAATTCAGGCTCTATCAGGTTTCCGGGTCTTTCATTGATCGTCTTTATTTTTGCAGTATCGTTGGATTCGAAGATTTGGTCTTTAATCTGGTTATCCACCTTGGAAGGGGGCCTACCGTACATCCCAGTGAGATACTCCTTCATTTGACTGGATACCATTTTGTATCTACCAAAAAGCACATTGCTAACTGCTTGAGATCCCACCATCTGACTCATCGGCGTCACCAATGGTGGATACCCTAGTTCTTTCCTAGTGAGGGGGATATCTTCCAACACCTCATCAAGCCTATCTATTGCGCCAGCTTCTCTAAGTTGCGATATCAAGTTACTTGCCATTCCGCCAGGTATTTGATGGCTCAGAACTTTAACGTCGATCACAGAGGCTTTGGGAGTTTCCAGGTATTCGCTGTACTTCGGTAAGACTGATTCTAGATAGTCCCCTAAATTGATAAGGGTTTCTAGATCCAATTTAGGATCATTTTCTGTGCCTCGCAGAGCAACAACAAGCGGTTCTACAGCTGGCTGTGAAGTTCTCAGCGCTAATGGAGCTAGGCAAGCATCAACTACGTCTACCCCTGCTTCAATCGCTTTTAAAACGGTCATGGAGGCCATGCCACTGGTGTAATGAGTGTGCAATTGGAGAGGTACTGTCACCACCTTTTTCAAGGCTGAAATTAAATCGAAGGCATCATAAGGTGATAAGAGTCCTGCCATATCCTTGATGCAAAGGCTATCTGCCCCCATGTCTTGGAAAACTTTTGCTTTATCCAGATAGTAGTCTAAATTATATATTGGTCCGCCCATCTTCCCGTTTTCAGTGACCGAGTAACAAATTGTCATTTGTAAATGCTTGTCATTATTTTTCACAGCTTCAGCAGCTCGAGACAGGTTCCATTCGTCGTTCAATGCGTCAAACACCCTAAAAATGTCTATTCCATTTATCGCAGAGCGTTCAACAAACGCATCTACTACGTCATCAGCGTACGCTTTATACCCAACCAAAGATTGCCCTCTTAGTAACATTGATAAGGGAGTGTTTGTTATTAATTTTTTGAACTGGCGCAACCTTTCCCAGGGGTCTTCATAAAGATATCTGGTAGTAGCATCAAAGGTAGCTCCACCCCATACTTCCATGGACGCAAAACCGACCAGGTCCATTTGAGCCGCAATGGGTTCCATATCTTTCATTTCGAGTCTTGTGGCAAGAAGGCTTTGGTGGGCGTCTCGGAAGGTTGTGTCAGTGATGCCAAAAGAGTTAAATGTGTTCATATAGTCAGGTGAATCCTTGCGTTACTTATGAGTAGGAGGCCTTCCGCTCCATCCTCCAATTGCACGATTATGCGAATAAGGAAGAGGATAAAGACTTGCGTGTTTCCATGAAGATATTAAGTTATCACTTTTTGAGTCTAAAGCTTTCTGGTCATCTAAATACATTTGAATGGCAGTTGATATGGCAGCCATATGTTTCTGAGTTAATTTCATATCGTTTATAAAGGGATGCTCCCGTGTTTCTTCGGAGGTATATTTTCTCTTTTGTTAGCCAACATTTTCAAGGCTCTGATGATTTTTAACCGTGTCTGACCAGGTTCTATCACGTCGTCTATCATTCCTCTGCTTGCAGCGATGTAGGGATTCATGAGGTTTTCTTCGTATTCTGAGACCAACTGATCAGTTAATTCTTTAGGGTCATCTGACTCTCTTATTTGGGATCTATGTATTATATTAACGGCACCTTCCGCACCCATTACTGCGACTTGGCCTGTTGGCCATGAGTAATTCACGTCCCCTTTCAGGTTTTTACTACTCATCACGATATAAGCGCCGCCATAGGCCTTTCTGGTTAAAACGCTTATTTTTGGAACAGTGGCTTCCGCGTAGGCGAATATTAACTTTGCTCCATGTCTGATAATTCCTCCATATTCCTGAGAACTCCCGGGCATGAACCCGGGAACATCTATAAAAGTCACTAAAGGTATATTGAAGGCATCGCAGAATCTTACGAACCTTGCAGCTTTCACAGATGCGTCTATATCAAGTACGCCTGCGAAATGGTCAGGCTGTTGTGCGACAATTCCTACTGCTTTTCCATCAAACCTTGCGAATCCAACCAATATATTAGGTGCAAAATTCTTGTGGACTTGCAAAAAATTGCTTTCATCCACCACAGTGTGAATGACGTCAAGCATGTTATAAGGTTGGTTCGGGTTATCTGGTATCAGGCTGTTTAAATTGTCCGAGTATCTATCGGGAGAATCACCGGTACTGGTTAAGGGGGAATCTTCCATATTGTTTTGTGGTAGGTAACTTAATAATTCTTGGACCCTCGCAATGCATGATTCTTCCGTTTCTTCTGCGAAATGGGCAACGCCGCTTTTAACTGTGTGAGCTTCAGTTCCTCCTAAATCTTCATGCGATATATCTTCAGAAGTTACTGCCCGTATAACGTCAGGTCCGGTAATGTACATCTGGCCTAATCCTTCCACCATGAAAATGAAATCGGTCAAGGCTGGAGAATAAGTAGCACCACCAGCAGCAGGCCCCATCATGACTGATATCTGCGGTATTACACCTGAAGACATCACGTTTCTATGAAAAATGGAGCCATAGCCTGAAAGACTGTCAACGCCTTCCTGGATTCTTGCACCTCCTGAATCTATTAGCCCGACTATTGGGGCCCCACTTTCAATGGCTTTGTCCATTACCTTACAGATCTTGTTGGCTACAGCTTCAGATAATGAACCACCCAGAACAGTAAAATCCTGTGCGTAGACAAAAGTAAGTCTGCCATTGACTTCTCCGTAACCAGTGACTACAGCATCACCTAGAAAATGCTGGTTGTCTAAGCCGAAATTCGTGGATCTATGTAGTACCAGCGGGTCCAATTCTTCAAAGGAACCATCATCTAGTAGTAAAGAGATACGTTCTCGAGCTGTTAATTTACCCCTCTTGTGTTGGGCCTCAACACGTTTATCGCCACCGCCTTTCAAGCTTAAGGCTTTTTTGTCCAATAATTCTTCGTGTTTTTTTGATGTGGAGTTTTCTTGTGACATATGGCTGGATTAAAATGTGAACTACTTTATAAGATTAATTTGATGCAAATATATATATGTAGAATTTATTATAGCTCACTGTAAATAAGTATCTAAGTCTACCGAAATAGTGTGGTTTATCCGAATAACATTGTAACGAAGGATTAAACTGAATTGACCTTGTTTGACTGGGGATCCAAAACATACCTGATGGGGATATTGAACGTCACTCCCGATTCATTTTCTGGCGATGGTATTCATCAGAATGTGAACCTGAGTATATCGAAGGGGATTGACATGTTGTCAAACGGAGCAGACGTGTTGGATATAGGTGGTGAATCTTCTAAACCTCCGTCTATTTATGGGCATGTGGATAAAGTTGCGGCGGATGAGGAAATCCAAAGGATTGTTCCTGTCATACGTGCTTTGAGTCTTGAATCGGAGACGATAATCAGTGTAGACACCTACAAAGCTAAAGTAGCTAAAGCAGCTATTTCTGCAGGAGCCACAATGGTAAATGATATTTGGGGGCTGAGAAGAGATCCTGAGATGGTTCAACTTATTGCGGCTACAGGGGTCTATGTGGTGATCATGCACAACGCAGAATCAGCTCAATATAAAGATATTGTCAAAGACAATGTAGAGTTTTTGAAAAAGAGAGTTGGTTTTGCCATTTCATCTGGCATTGAAACACACAAAATAATAGTGGATCCAGGTATAGGTTTCGGAAAAGGATCAGAGCAAAACCTTCAAATTTTGAATAGGCTGGATGAATATAAAACAATAGGAGTGCCTATCATGGTAGGAACCTCTCGTAAATCAACGATTGGCGAAATTTTGGAATTGCCAGTTGATGACCGTATCGAAGGAACTGCTGCGACCGTATCGGTAGCTATAACTAGGGGAGCTGATATGGTCAGAGTACATGATGTTCCGGAAATGCACAGAATAGCCAAGATGACCGATGCCATAGTAAGAGGGGGAGCATAATTACTTTTTCAACAAATGTATATGTGGGTTTGGGAAGTAATATAGGTGACCGGTTGGGCAATATTACCAATGCTACTCTCATGCTGCAGAAATTGGCTCATACTTTCACTTCTTCTAGATTGTACGAAACCACCCCTTATGGGTTTTCCAAACAACCAGCGTTCTTGAATTCTGTGTGTAAATTATCTACCGAGTTAACTCCGTGGATTTTTCTACACCACGTGAAGGAAATAGAGAAAAACCTTCAAAGACATAGGGTTTTTACCAACTCACCTAGGACGATTGATGTAGATATTTTGATGTGGGGTGATATCGTACTTGAAAGCCAACTTTTGACTATTCCACATCCCAGGTTCCACGAAAGGATGTTTGTGCTAGATCCCTTGTTTGAAATCTCGCCTACCTTGGTGCATCCGCTTCTAAATTTAACAGTCGGTGAAATGCGGCAGGTAGTTCAAAAAAAGGAACCATTAGAGATACAGGCCTCTTCTCTACGTTTATTTTAATGAACTCAATTTATAAACGTAAGTCTGGAGGTAGAAGGTTTGGGACTGAATTAACAATCGGGAATTCCTCTTTGCATTGGGAACATATTAATTTCCCTTCCAAGATTTCGTTATCTTTTTCTGAATCTGAATGTAATGCGAAATTTGATTTACATAATGGGCATCTGATGGTTTCTAAAAACGTTTTTTTCACTTTATGAACCTCTGTTATGAAGATTACATTTGTCAAGAAATTGTTGATATGTATATCAGGTTTAACAAATTCGAAAGTAGATAAACAGAAAGCCCTAGAATCAGCGCAATATTGTATCCGTTTAGGAACCGTGTGAGTCCTTTTGATTTGGGCTTTTCATGATGCTCAGTTAGACTGAATTTTGAAATGAAATTCAAGTGGCGTTTGGCCCTTATAAAGTAAAACATTCCAAATACGAAAACGATTTTTAGCCCTAATATTAATGCGTATGGGTAACCAATATTGCCAGGAGTTAATCTGTTAAATGTCATTATTGCTCCAGTGGCTAAAAGTACAAATATACAAGTGTCGACCAACCCTCTAAATTCGGTAGATAATTGAGAGTGGAATTTTTTAATTAACGAAATTTCAGAATGCTTCATGGAAGGATTTAGAACTAAAACCCAAAATATACTTCCACCTACCCAGGCAGTTGCGGAAATGAGATGTGCCCACCGTATAAAAATATTAAATAGGTCCGATATATTCAATTTTCAGTTCGCTTTATTTTGTAGAAGCAACAATTGTTGATCTAATTCTTCCATAGTGATTTCACCTTGCCAATGACCTGTTATCAGGCCTTGGGAGTTTACAAACACTGTAGTCGGGTACACCTTGATTTGATAATCAACAGACACTTTCCCTGTGGGGTCCGCTCCTACCGCAAAATGTATATTTTTTTCCTTCACAAAATCTTGCCCATCTTGAGCCGAGTCTAAATTAAGTAATTGAATTCCTATAACTTTTACGGAATTCCGGTTCTTCAAATAAAATTGATCTATTTGGGGGAACTCAGCTACACAAGGTGGGCATGATGGAAACCAGAAATTAATGATGGTGGGTTTACCGCTTTGTGAGCTTAAATCAAATACAGTATTTTCCTTATAATCCACCGTTTCATAGAGATCTATTTTGAACGGCGGTGCGATTTGTGGGTTTTCAGTGAAGGAACAACTTGAGAAAAACACTGTGAGAAATAAAGTTATTGGTAGGTATTTCATGGGATAAATGTTTTTTAAATTCAGTCTAGTTTTTCGCATTACGGCTGGTTGGGTGGGTTTTCAACCATTAGAGTTTGGCCTTTTTCTAATAGCAGACGCATTTTCTTTTCATCTATGTCTCTTTCTTTTAAAAATGCTTTCAATGCCTCCATTGGAGGAACGGATTCGTGAAGTTTTTTCCCTAACCTGTTTTTGCTTTCTGAAATTACATTTTTCCGTACTGCAGCAATAAAATGTGCCGTGGATAGTTTTTCTCGAATGATTTTGTCAGAGATCTCTCTGTACCGAGAGGCGTGTACATCAACTATGACCTGGACAATCGCATCCTTTATTTCATGTTTATTTATTTCAGATAGTATTTTGTCGTTCGGATATTCGTCGGTATCTTCAATCACTATTGATATTGTTTTGAATCTTCTGGCTTTCACTTCTACGAATTTATAGGATTCAATTCGATTTCCATTGTCAGCGGCTGATGAAATGCTTATAGCACAGAATCCTTTGGAATCTTTCTCTTCTCCAAAATCTATCCTTTCCAAACTACCTGAATAAACTACAAGAGGATCATCATTGAGAACTTGATGCTTGTGTACGTGTCCTAGTGCGACATAATCCAGTTTATTACTGGCTAAGGATTTGGTGGGCAGTATGTAATCTTTACCCAAAGTCATCGATTTTTCTGAACTTGTTTTAGCCAAATCAACCGATACGTGAGAGGCTAAAATTGACGGCATGGAAGAATCCAGATTTCCTATTTCTGTGTTCAAATCTTCAATCAATTTTTTTTCTATGGCTTTGTTTAAATTTTCGTTGGAAAGTTGGTTGTATTCTGAGAGGGACATAAAATCCCCTTTTCTCACCCATGGCAAAGAGATAATTTGTATGTTGCCATTTGCAGTTTTAATAACCTCGGTTTTTAGTTCACTTGCTACGTGTACATTCTCTATTTCTAGGGTCGAAAATATATCCAGAGTGGTTGCAGGCCCAGGTACGTTTGGTGAATCGTGATTACCGGCAAGTAGAAAAACTTGAATTCCTTTTTGGGCAAGTTTTGAAATTCGTTTTACGAACTCTCTTTGATGGGTCTGAGTCGGGTTTCGGCTTTTGTACGCGTCTCCGCACACTAATACTAAGTCGGCTTTTTCATCGATGGCATAATCAACGAGCTCATCAAACGAGGTCAAGAAATCTTGGAGACGAGATGAAGTCCTGCTTTCAGGGTCGGGCCGGCTGTAATTTTCGACGCCTATATGAATGTCGGCTGTATGAATCACTAGCATTTAAACCACCCCTTTTATAGCTAGGGTTTATGGTTATTTACCGCAGTATAACGATCATAATTAGGGTTATATATTTATCTTAATGGCTAACTCGGACTCTAGTTCGTTTAACCCAACTCTGGTTTGCTGCATCGAATCTCGATCTCTAATTGTTACCTGATTATCATCAAGAGAGTCAAAGTCTACTGTCACGCATAAGGGAGTGCCTATTTCGTCCTGTCTTCTGTATCGCCTCCCGATGCTTTGAGCATCGTCATACTGTACGTGCCCTCCAATCAACGAGGATTTGCGAAGCGTATCAAAAACTGATTTGGCTAAAGGGGTTAGTTTTTCGTTACGGCTTAGCGGTAGTACAGCTACTTTGACAGGTGCGACTGATGGATCAAGTTTAAGAACAACTCTCGTTTCAATTTTTCCTGATCCTGATGTAAGTTCTTCTTCACAATAGGCATCCACCAATAGAGCCATTACCGCTCTGTCTACCCCGAACGATGGTTCTATAACGTAAGGTATGACATGTTGGCCAGAAGATTCATCAAAATAAGTGAGTTTTTCACCACTTATTTCCATGTGGGATTTAAGGTCGTAATCGGTACGGTTTGCTATTCCTTGAATCTCACCCCAGCCCCATGGAAAATTATATTCAATATCATAGGTTGCTTTCGCATAGTGGGAAAGTTCATCGTCTTCGTGGCGACGTACCCTTAGATTATCCGAATTGAGACCTATTTGGCTGTACCATGAGAGGCAATTCTGTATCCATTGCTCATGAATTGCTTCATCTTCTCCCGGCATGACAAAATATTCGATTTCCATCATCTCGAACTCTCTAGTTCTGAATATGAAATTGCCAGTCGTTATTTCATTGCGAAACGCCTTTCCGATTTGAGCGATGCCAAACGGAAGTTTTTTTCTAGTCGAATTGATCACATTATTAAAATTCACAAAAATACCTTGAGCTGTTTCAGGCCTCAAGTACACTGTTGAGGCATCCTCTTCAACTGGACCCATGAAGGTTTTGAACATTAGGTGAAAAAGTCTGGGTTCGGTTAACGCCCCTGAACATTCTGGGCAGACTTCAGTTTCAATATGGTCTTCACGGTACCTTCGATTGCAATCACTACATTCCACCAAAGGGTCAGTGAAACTTTCCAGATGGCCACTCGCTCGCCATGTGTCAGGGTGCATGAGAATGGAGGCATCCAGCCCTACCATGTCATCTCTTTCCCATACCATGGTGTTCCACCAGTGATCTTTGACGTTTCTTTTTAATTCAACACCTAACGGTCCATAATCCCAAGTGCTGGCCAATCCACCATAGATTTCGCTGCTTTGATAAACAAATCCTCTCCGTTTACATAAGGAGCTTATTTTTTCTATGTCTAGAGATGAGTCAATTGCGGCCAATTTCATGCTTCCTGTCGATGAATTTTCAAATATTCAGTATATCAGAGCCAATAGTGAGCATAGTCGTAAATTGGGCGCAATTTTGAGATAGGGTTGAGCAAGTAGAAAGAGTTCGATCTATACAAAATCAAACACTTGTGTGATTATCCATTCTAGGTTGAAAAGTACAAATTAAGGAATTGAGTTATGAAAGTAATATTAGCTGGTATTGAATATGTCGGATCCACTACTATTTCCAGAATGCTGAGTGACTGGAAGTTAAAAAACATGGGCGAACCCTTTTTTATGGGATTGGTACACGACCATTCGAAACTGCCTCATACCTCTGGACATCCTGATGACACCACATTGGAAGAACAGGAACAAATATTGAATTTGTCTCCAAAATTAAAAGAGATGTACCATCGTTATGGAATGTATTACCACATACACCACTATGTTCAAGAAGATGATTTGTCGGTGGGGTTCCACATTGAAGAAGCCGTTTATGCAAGAAGATATTATGGTTATGGGTTAGACGGAGAACAATTCGACAGGAACAATGTTTTCGTCGGTATTGAAAATCGTATAAAGCAAATTACCACTGATCCTATAATAACGGTGCACATGGTTGCCTCCCCCGACATCATCGAATCACGAATGCTCGCTCTGAAAGACCACCCAGAACATACTAATAGTCCCCTGCAGGTTGAAGATATCGAGGATGTAATGGCTGATTACCAATATTTCATATCGAAAAGTGACATAGGGCCAGTAGTTAAGGTGGATACTTCCATAGATAGTCCTGAAGACACATTAGAGGAAGTGGTCACTTTACTCGATCCATATTTTACCAAAACAGATCTAGAACGGATCGAAAACCATAAAGGGTAGTGGTAAAACGAGATTCCATGACTGATATGAGATTAGAAGGAAAAAAAGTAATTGTTACGGGCGGAATGTCTGGTATTGGATTGGCAATAGTTAGTCGTTTTATTAAGGAAGGTGCCATCGTTTTAGTGGCAGATGTTAAAGAAGACTCGAATGGGATTATACCAAGTTTGGCATCTAGTTCCGGTGGGGGAGTTCATTTTTGTAAGACTGATGTGTCGGACATGGCAGAGGTAAAAAAAATGGTGGAATATGCTGTTGAAGTTATGGGTGGTGTTGATTCTGTAGTCAATAATGCCGCTTCGTTTACTTTTGGCGGGGCAGATGTTTTGGATTACCAGGAGTGGATGAAGGCCATTTTAGTGAATGTCATCGGAACTGCCAATGTATGTAAATCTACCCTCAAATATTTGAAGAAAAGTGATCATCCCACAATCGTCAATATTGCTTCGATTAGTAGTTTTATTGCCCAGGCAAAATCACTGCCATATAACTCTACCAAGGGAGCTATAGCCCAGCTGACGAGGTGTTTGGCTATGGATTGGGGGGAATATGGTATTAGGGTTAATGGCATATGCCCTGGAGATATACATACTGAGGGTTGGTATCAAAGGGGCATTTCTAGACAAAAAAAGATAGACCCGGCAGACCCAGAAGGATTTATTCAGGAAGCGTCATCCATGTCGCTAATGGATCGTGTAGGCAAACCGGAAGAAGTAGCAAATTTAGCCTTATTTCTGGCCTCGGCGGAGGCATCGTATATAACAGGGGCCATGGTTGTAATAGATGGTGGAGCAACTGTCGGTATAAATTAAGATTTGATGGCCCATTTCTCGTAGAGTGTTCCTTTTTCAGGATCCAAATCCACAAGACTCACAAACCCTGGTCCACTTTTAGCCCCTATGGTCATAGGACATCCCGAGTAAACCGCAAGGTTTTGTCCTTGGGATACATCGGTGTAGAGGTCCCAGTGGCCTAGAGCAATATAATTAAAAGGTGATTTGTTGATCTCTCCTGGGGATATTAATGATGACCTCCCGGAATTGGTTTCTATCGCCTCGAAATGTCCGTGGGCCATGCCTATAAACCACGTGTTTTTTTCAGGGTGAGGGAGCGGTGACAACGGTTGGAAAGAAGGACTGTGCTCAGACATGGCTTTACCCCAGAATTTGATACCTTGATCATAGAATTCAATAATCTCACCGTCCTCCTCCTTAAATATAAAAAGGTTGCTGGGATAATCTTTGAAAATCCCCCGTTTATATATGGATGTGTCGTGCATCAAATCATGATTACCCGGTAATAAAATTACAGGTGTTTCTAATTTATATATTTCATCCAAGAAAAATTTTACAGTTTCGTCAGATATTCTTTCGTTATCAAATACGTCCCCGGCCAACAATAGAAAATCTGCTCCTAAGAGAATTGTTTCAGATACAACCTTCTGTAAGGCGTTGTTCGACGACGGGTGACCTAGATGATCCCCAAGATGTGTGTCTGAGGTATGAAGTAACCGTAGATGTTGCAGAGGCATAGTTATATTGGAATGGCTATCTGTTTCCTTACTACAAATTTTGCTCTTTACAAACATCTTGATCAAAAAGGATATGGCCAGTATAGGTGTTAGGTTGTTCGCATATCCATACACCCGCTTTGCCCATTTCATCAGCAGCTTCAAATTCAAGGGATGGGTTTTCCGGATCGTTTTCGGCCCATATATTTCCTGGGGTTTTAATACGACCTTGAGGGGAAAGTACATTCACTTTAATTTTGTCTCCTTGCAACTCTTTGGCAAGCCCCTGTGAAAATCGCTCTAACCCAGCTTTTATCATTCCATAAAAACTCCCGTCTCTTCTAGAAGGGGTGTCCTCATAAGGTCCTGGTCCTGGGAAAACGCCAGCGACTGAAGATACATTTATGAAATCTCCCGCACCTGCCGATTTCAGGTGGGGCAGGGCACGTTTCATCAGGATTAATGGTCCGCGTAAATCTATTTGCCATATTAAATCGATGTGCCTGTCTTGGACGGTTTCGAGCGATCCAGGAACCAATATCGCGGCATTGTTGACTACTATATCGAGTCCCCCGAGTTTTTCCACCGTTTCATCGACCCCGGCTGTGATACTTTCAGGGTCTCTCATATTCATTTGGACTCCAATTGCCTCACCGCCATCTTTATTGATTGATTCTGCCACCGAATAAATGGTGCCCGGGAGTCTTTTATCGGTTACTTCAGTAGTCCGAGCAGCAATCGCCACTTTGGCTCCAGCTTTTGCAAAATGGAGAGCCATGTATTCTCCAATTCCTCGGCTTGATCCCGTTACTAAAGCTACCCTGCCATCTAAAGTTCCCATACTGATGCTCCTATTAATTCTTATTATTGGGTATCGTGCGAAATTGAAAACTGCCCATGTTATTCATTTGGGTTGATGAGCAACATGAGCAGTGCTTTACTGTTGTCCTAGTAGAATCCTAGTCTGATCTAGGAGTCGATAGGTGTATCTTCTCTGTTACCCCATTCAGTCCAAGACCCATCATAGACGGATACATTATCAAAGCCAAGTAGATCAGCCAGTACATACCAGCTGTGGGTTGCCCTGACTGCCGTTTGGCATAAGGTATAAATATCGCCTAACTCGTCCGTTATGTACGCAGATGCATACAATTCTTTTAAATCTGAGGCAGGTAGAAATCTACCATCTTCATCAACGTTGTTCACCCATTCAACATGTATGGAACCTGGAATATGGCCCCCTCTACTGGCCCTTACATCACGTCCTGCAAATTCCTCTGCCCCTCTGGTGTCTAGGACTACCGAGGAGGAATCATCTAAGGAACCCAGTACTGTCTCTATACTTGTGACCAGTTCACTATTGGCCGTACCTGTGAATTTATAGGTAGAGGTCTTTGCTGGAGTAGCATCGGCGGTAATTTTCCTGTTTTCTTTTTCCCACAAACCAAAGGAACCGTCCATCATCCTTGCGTCATCATGACCGTATACATCCAGTGTCCACAAAAACCTTGTTGACCAGAGATTTTTTATGCCGTCATAGATGATTATGGTGTCGTCACTTTTTATACCTAAAGAACTAAGTTTATTCGAAATATCTGTTGATGGTGGGATTAAACCTTTCACCCCTCCAGATTCAACCTGGAGTTCTTTGGAAGAGTAGTTTAAGGCACCAGGAATGTGTCCAGCGTCATAGTCTTCAGCTTTTCTGATATCAATAACCTTTACATTTTTGTTGTCGAGATTATCTGCGACCCATTTTGTTGACACCAGTCGCTCTGTGGATGAGTAACCTCTACTATCCAATGATGTGTCTTCAGACACACCGGAAGTGCTTGAGCAGGCACTTAGGACGCCTAAAATTAGCGCTCCTACTAGCATTCCAAAACCCATTTTGGTCAATCGGTGTATCAGCATATCTGTGCTCCTGTAACGTTTTTTATGTAGATATCTCTACTCTGGTTTAAATAAACGAATTTTCCATTCACCGGCTTCCATCTCTTCAATTTCGCACCCATACCCTCGTTTCATGGCTTCAGGAGGTATAGTGGACAGTGCTGGTGGGTGATCAGTTAGTACATCCAAAGCTGTCAGCGGTTGTTTCGAATTATCTAGTTCCTTATTCGTTCTGAGCATTGGATAAGGGCATATTTCACCTCTTACGTCCAGCAAAATTGGATTTGAGTCATTTGGCATTTTTCGAAAACTCCTTTGTGTTTATTCAAAAAAAAACCCCGTCCAGCCAATGCGGACGGGGTTATGTTTATTCGCCATTAAGCGACTAGAAAAATACCCCTTGTTAATTCATACAAGAACACTTACCTGCAAGACGGTATGCACTCACGAGGCACATAGTCTGCTTGAGTAAGCCGTATTTTCTATTAGTTATCATGAGGCTATAAAGTTACCGAATAGTACCTTTTATGTCAAATTAAACTTAATGATCTGCTGGGTTGCACTATTCATAAGAAAAAATTTATGTAGTATATGGGGGTACTTAGTTAGTCTATATAAATTGTGCTTGTTGGATACGCTGGTTGAGATGCGCCTTCGTTTAATTTAAATGCCAACAGGGAGACATAGCATCAGCAAGAAATAGCAGTAGGAATTTATGCAGATAGCTACAGCGTCAAGAAAAGGGAAGATAGATAAAAATACTTTTTGGGCCCTTGTCGTGTCGGGGGTTTTGTTATTAATTCTTGGGTACACAATCTATGCCGGTACTCATGGGGAGGCTGTTTTTTGGTTAGCTGGTATTGCCTTTGGTATAACTGTGCAAAGAAGTCGATTTTGTTTCACATCGGCCTTTAGAGATTTTTTCCTTCTGGGACAAACTCGAATATTAAAGGGGGTTTTGGTTGGTCTTGCTGTTTGCACCGTAGGGTTTGTAATGGTGATGAGCACGGTGTCGCCAAACCCAGGATTTGGAGTCCCCCCGTCAGATGCCAATGTGTTGCCTGTGGGATTGTCTACTTTAATTGCAGGCACCTTATTTGGGATCGGTATGGTTTTGGCAGGAGGATGTGTGTCAGGATCCCTATATAGGATGGGAGAAGGTTATGTGGGGTCTTGGCTTGCCATAGGGGGAGTTATGGTGGGTCTCTTCCTGCTTAATAATTCCTGGAATTGGTGGTGGGACAATTTGATTTCTTCTGAAGCACAGATTTGGATGCCGGCTGAAATCTCCTATACAGGCGCTCTGGTGGTCACCACTTTCCTTCTGGCAGCCTTACTTTATCTTGCTGTTTGGAGGGAAAGAAGGGCTACCGCGGGATTCATTATGCCAGAAATAAAAAGAAAATCTCAAGAAAACAATCCTGCTAATACAACTTCAGAAATAACAGGGTATTTGAGGAACATTTTTAGGAAGGAATGGAGTCCGATTATAGGTGGGATAGCCCTAGGAATAATCAATATATTATTGTTTGTCAGGTTTAGGCCTTTAGGGGTTGTCGGAGAAATATCCCGGTGGACGACATCTTTGAGTACTAACCTGGGACTGCAAGAACTACATTTGAAGGGTATGGAGGGTTTAGGGGCATGTGCTATGACAGTGGCAGAAGGATCTTGGCTCACCGGCGGATTTTTCCTGAATTTTGGTATTGTCGCCGGAGCGTTGGCATCAGCTGTATTTGCCCGTGAGTTCAAATTGAGAATTCCACAAACTCCGGTTAGATATGTGCAATCGATAGTGGGGGGGGTGATTATGGGATATGGTGCTGGGCTTGGGTTAGGTTGCACATTGGGGGCTTTCTTTTCGGCTGTTCCCTCTCTAGCACTCAATGGATGGGTATATGCCGTAGGGCTAGCTTTAGGAGCCTACCTGGGTGTCCAGTGGATCAAAAGGTTTCCCTAAAATGGGGAAACCTCAAGAAACTGTAGATATGACGAATTTATCAATTCCAGAACAAATAGCTCGTGTTGATGAAGCGATAAATGAGGCTCAATATGGAGTTGGAACCACCTTTTTAACCTCTTCGCACATGGTTGGTACCTACGCCCTCCCAAAATCGTTGGAAAAAAAGATTAAGTGCAAAATATCCCCTTCATCTACATCAGGTGAATGGAAGCTAGAT
This sequence comes from Dehalococcoidia bacterium UBA7891, assembly GCA_002500485.1. Classification (GTDB taxonomy): domain Bacteria; phylum Chloroflexota; class Dehalococcoidia; order Lucifugimonadales; family UBA826; genus UBA11996. The sequence continues at coordinate 58,102 of DLRJ01000072.1, read as the reverse complement.
ATACGCCCATAAAATTAAATTTCACCAGGAGCGGTATGTTGTTATTCGTTGGATGCTCTGTATCCTTGATGATCAATTACGAAAAGATATTTGGTGTAAACAAAGAAACTTCTAGTATTAGGGGGTAAGAATGTTTTATAGAATTTTCACCGGAGATGACGGACAGTCCCACATGGAGGAGTATTCTCCGCCTGCTGATTTGCCAGCAACAGGTATTGTTTTTCGGTGGCATGAACCTGGAAATTTCATTGACTGGCATGTGGCCCCAAAGAAGCAATTTATAGTTACCTTGGAAGGTCAAGTAGAAATAGGCCTAGGAGATGGATCTGTGTATACCTTGGGCCCTGGAGATATGATGCTTGCTGAAGATTTAACGGGACAAGGTCACACGACGAAGGCGGTTGGGGATAGGACCAGAGTATCCATAGCCATACCAGTGGAATAAATTCCAGGAGTGAGACAATTTGAAATTTGGAGTATTTTGGCAAGTTCCCGGCTATGAGGGATCGGATGTGGGCCGTCGACACTGGGAAACCATTGAAGAGTTGATTTTGGCTGAAAACCTGGGTTTTGTTGAAGGTTGGTTGGCAGAAGCACCTTTTTATCCGACGAGGCCAATGTCAGAACCTTTATTGGTGGTGGCGGCGGCGGCTCAGCATACAACAAAGATTCGGTTTGGTACTCTAGCGACCCAGGTTCCAATGCACCACCCATTAAATTTAGCTACTGAGGTGGCAACTTGCGATATTTTGACGAAAGGTAGATTGGACTTGTGCATAGGTGGTAGATGGGGTGGCCCGTCTAGTCAAGTAATGGGAGTATCTTCAGAAATAGACGGTGACGAAAGTAGAGCCATGGTTTCTGAATATTCTGATGTCCTCAAAAATGCTTGGGCTGAGAGCAGACTAAATTTCAAGGGAAACTATTGGGATTTCAATGATGTCCCAGTTCTTCCAAAGCCAGTTCAAGGCCCTTACCCGCCACTTTTGATGGCGGCAAATAGTGATGGGTCTTTCAAATTTGCTGCGCAAAACGGGTTGGGTGTGGTTGGAATAACTTTAAGCCAATCGATAGCTAACTTGGGAGCGCATATAAAAACTTTCAAAGCCAATGTAAACGAAGGTGCAGCAAATGGTAACCCGCAACCTTTTCATGTTGTAGTTTCTTTTTTTGTGGCTGAGAGTAAGGAAAAAGCCCATGACTTGATGCGGAAAAATTGGCTTGACAGTGATGTGATTGGCGATGGCCCTCCTGTGCATTCTTCAGCAATAGGAGGTGGTCGGCATGACTTCTCATCAGGTGCTGGTGGTTGGGGGTCTTGGAATTTTGCAACGGCACTAGAACACTGCATTTACGATAGCCCGGAAGGTTGCATAGAGAGTCTAAGGGAACTAGAAGATAGAATTCCCGGAATGGATCAATGTATATTGGAATTTAACAGAAGGGGTAGAAATACGACTGAAGTGGTTCAGCATTCCATGAAATTGTTCGCTGAAAAAGTGATGCCATACCTCTAGAAAATGTGCTCACAGTTTACAAAAGTTTAACAGTTGCGATATCCACTATCTCCAATTGAAGCATAGACTTGTGTGTGCATAATTAATGACAAAGAGATGTTTTGCCGATTTTGTCAAAAATGACCGCCCGAAAAGAGTTAAATTCAAAGGAGAACCTCTTATGCGTTTCAAATTGTTGCCTCTAATATTGATCTTACTTTTGTCTTTAGGGGCCTGTTCTAGTAGTGGCGGTGTTGATAGCGACTCCTTCAAATTGGGTTTGATACTGGTTGGGCCACAGAATGATCACGGGTGGTCGCAAGCACACTTCGAAGGTGCCTCGTATGCTGTTAGTAAGACAGGTGGAGAAGTTATCACAATTGACAAAGTTAACCCCGCTGATTCCCCCAATGTTACAGTCCCTCAAATTGTGGAGGACATGATTTCGCAGGGTGCTAACCTAATTTTGGCAACATCTGACGATATGAAAGATGGGATTTTGGAGGCAGCAGCTGCCCATCCGGATACTCCAATGATATGGGCTTCAGGTGATACAGCTTGGTCAGATGGAGAGGATTATCGTAGTGATTTGAAAAGTTTGGGTAACGTGATGGGGAAGATGGAATACGGGAAAATGATTGCAGGATGTGCTGCTGCCCTTCAGTCGGATACTGGTAATATTTCATATCTTGGTCCTTTGATTAATGCGGAAACGAGACGACTGGTTAGCTCAACCTACTTAGGAGCAAAACATTGCTGGGAAACGGTAAAAGGGAAAAGCGCTTCTGATTTGAAATTTAAAGTGACCTGGATAGGTTTTTGGTTCAATATTCCAGGTGTAACCCAGGATCCAACTGTTGTGGTAAACGATTTCATTGCATCTGGATCAGACGTAGTAATCTCAGGAATCGATACTACAGAAGCCATTGTTGTTGCTGGTCAAGCAGCAGCTTCGGGGAAAACAGTATGGGCAGTACCTTACGACTATGAAGGTGCATGTTTGGAGGCACCTGCGGTATGTTTGGGAGTCCCTTACTTCAATTGGGGACCTTCTTACCACAAGATAGCTAAATCAGTAATCGACGGAAATTTCAAGACTTCGTTCGATTGGGTGGGCCCAGACTGGGATAATATCAATGATCATGACTCCAGCGCTATAGGCTTTATGAAAGGCGAGGGCTTAACAGCAGATAATTCAAAATCCCTGGATGAATTCATACAAAAATTGGCTAAAGACGAGCTAAATCTTTGGAGGGGCCCTATAAATTATCAAGATGGATCAGCTTTTTTGGCTGATGGTAAAGAAGCCACCGATAAGGAGATTTGGTATCTCCCTATGTTGCTTGAAGGGATTGAAGGGGCATCAACAACTGAATAGAAAGAAACTAGGTAGACTTCATGTCTTTGAAGTTACTCAATATAAGCAAAAGTTTTGGAACCGTCTTAGCTAATAACGATATATCTATCGATATAGGCCAAGGTGAGATTCATGGATTGCTTGGTGAAAATGGAGCAGGGAAATCTACTTTAGTAAACATAATCTCCGGATCGTTGACAAGCGATGCAGGGACAGTTGAGCTTGATGGAGAATACCTGGATCTGTCGTCTCCTACAGATGCGATAGAGGCGGGGATTGGAATATTACATCAAGAACCCTTAGTGTTTCTTCCGTTTTCAATTGTGGATAATTTTCTCGCGGGTTTACCCAAATCCCGTGATTTTGATAGGAAACTTGTACGTGATGATATACACAAAATATCTCAAGAATACGGATTTGATCTAGACCCGGACACTGTTGCTTCAAGTCTAACCATAGGAGAAAGACAGCAATTGGAAATGGCTAGATTACTCTGGATGGGCGCCCGAGTATTGATTCTAGACGAACCCACCACGGCTATTTCAGAAGCCCAACGGGAAAATTTATTCAAGACTATCGAACGACTTGCTGCAAGCGGAATGTCTGTTATTTTTGTTTCACACAAGTTGGATGAAATTCAATCAATTTGTGATCGAGTAACTGTTCTGAGAAAAGGAGTGTTGATAGATACTCTGACTGTACCTTGTCCTACCTCAGATTTGGTGAATCTTATGTTTGGGGGTTACACACAATCTCTCCCGCAAAATCAAACTGTTCTAGGTCAAGATTTACTTATTTTGGATGGTATTTGTGCAAAGGAGGAAACCTCGACCATCGAAGAGGTCCATTGTAAATTTTCTGAAGGCGAAATCATTGGATTAGCGGGCTTGGAAGGTGCAGGCCAGCGTCTTTTGTTGAGAAACATTACAGGATTAACAAAAACTTACAGGGGTAGCACGTATTTCAAAGGGGAAAATATAACGAACCATTCTTATAAATGGTACATGGAAAACGGGTTCCATTATCTTCCCGCAGATAGAGCAGGAGAAGGTTTAATTCAGGGATTGACGATAACTGAACATTTTGCCTTAACCGGGAACCAAAGTCGTAAAACAATAGATTGGAAGGAATCTCGACAAATAGCTGAATGTAAATTGCAGGAATACTCTATTCGAGGAACTGTTACCTCAAAACCCGAAGATTTGTCAGGGGGAAACCAACAAAGACTTTTGCTAGCACTCATGCCAGATAACTTGTCCGTTTTATCGATGGAACACCCGACTCGGGGACTGGATATAGAATCTGCGGAATGGATTTGGCAGGAACTTTTAGACCGTTCAAAAAGTGGAACCACCATAATATTTTCATCTTCAGACATAAATGAATTAATAAATTTTTCAGATCGAATACTGGTGTGTTTTTCAGGGAAAATCATTGGTAACCTATCATCTAAAGAAACGACCCCATATGAAATTGGTTCCTTGATAGGCGGCGTCCAATCATGAAAGGGGTCACTGGTCCCATTTATTACTATTCCACTGCAGTATTGGTATCTATGGTTTTTGTTTCCATTCTTTTGACCTTGTTCAAGATCCCTATTTTAGAAACTTATACACTTTTGATCACAGGGTCTTTGGGGTCCATGACCAAGTTAGGTGACACACTTATGGTTAGTGTTCCACTAATCATAGCTTCGGCCTCGTTAGTTATAACTTTCAGAGCTGGCCTTTGGAATATCGGGGTAGAAGGGCAAATAATAGCTGGGGCAGTGGCAGCTTCGTTTATCGCTAGAGAAATCCATATGCCCCCTGGGTTTTTGTTACCTGCAATGATAGTTGCCGGATTTTTAGGAGGAGGTTTCTGGGGGCTTTTAGTCGGATTACTTAAAGTTAAAGGACGAGTTAATGAGATTTTCGGTGGTCTTGGGTTAGATTTTGTTGCAACAGGCCTTGTAGTTTATCTTGTAATTGGTCCTTGGAGTCGAAAGGGAATAGCCTCCACCAGCGGAACAGAACCGTTTCAAGGCAGTGCTTGGTTTCCTACTATCGAAGGACTTAGGCTGTCGCCACTTGCAGTGTCCATAGCCTTGTTGGTTGTGCTTACAGTTCTATTTGTTTTCAATAGGACCCAATTTGGGCTTAGGTTAAGGGCAATAGGCTTGAATCCAGATTCAAGTTACAGGTTTGGTATATCGACATCCAAATATATATTGATGGCGTTTATATTGGGTGGTGCTGTTGCTGGATTGGCAGGAGTGACACAGGTAGCCTCAGTACATCATAGATTAATCCCTTCTATATCTGGTGGATACGGATTTTTGGGGATTCTCGTGGTTCTATTGGCCGGATATAGACCTTCCTTGGTAATACCAATAGCATTTTTCTTCTCTATGATCGCCATTGGTAGCATTCAATGGCAGCTAAGGTTAGGTCTTCACTCTTCCTTGGGTGGGGTATTCCAGGGAACATTGGTGCTCTCAGTAATATTAATAAGTGCAATGAGACTCCTTCGGCAAAGAAGAGAACTACATGCTAAGGCAGAATAATAGATGAATCCAGAGACCCTCGCTATTGTTATTAGCTACGCAACCCCTTTGGTTTTCGCTGTATTAGGGGAGACTATCACCGAAAAATCTGGTGTAGTAAATTTATCCCTAGACGGAAGTATGCTGCTTTCAGCTATGACCGGGTTTGCGGTTTCTTTTACTACTGGAAATGTTGTCCTTGGTTTAATAGCAGGAGGATTGGTTTCGAGCAATCTAGCCCTAATTGTTGCATTTTCTTCTATACGACTGCGATTAAATCAGATAGCAGTTGGCATAGTACTAACCTTACTTTCTACGAAACTAGCGGCTTTTTTGGGACAAGATTTTGTGAGAAAACCAGGCCCATCGGTGCAAGATTTACACATCCCGGTATTGAAAGACATACCTGGAGTGGGGCCGGTATTATTTCAACAAAACTTACTCGTATATTTCAGTTACATACTTATTGGACTCTCCTTTTGGTTTATTTTCCATACAAGGCAGGGATTGAATTTACAGGCTGCCGGGGAGCGCTCTGAGGCAGCTTATGCAAGAGGTATAGACGTCAATAAATTGAGATATTTCTACACTGCGTTGGGTGGATTTCTAGTGGGGTTGGGTGGTGCCGCTTTTTCTCTAGATGTAAAACTCGGGTGGTCAGATGGGCATATCATTAATTTTGGCTGGATAGCATTGGCAATAGTTATTTTTGGAGGGTGGCATCCTATAAGGGCGGCATTGGGATGTTATTTGTTTGGTGTATTGCAGTTGGTGGCGCTTAAACTACAACCGGTCCTTCCTCAACTTTCTCAAGTCCTTCCGATAATTCCATTTCCATTGATGATCATGACACTTTTATTTATCAACCATAAAAAAATTCAATACCTGCTTTTAAAAAATAGCATGTTTGGTCGATTCATAACTGCTAGGCCCCCCTCGGCTCTAGGCGAATCATTTCAACGCCTATAGAAGCTGGGAGTTGTACAAATGCAGCAAAAAGCTCATCAAATGACTTATTTAGGAGAATAAATTGGATCAAAATACAGATTTTGAATTAGATGGTCTAGAAATATTATATTCCAAGCACGAAGTACAATCAGCGGTCGCCTCGTTGGCTCAATCAATGGTTGAGTATTACGATAATCTCAGTACCATCAATGTAGTGCCAGTAATGACGGGAGGAATGCAATTCTCAGCTTATCTTTTGTCGGAATTGGAGAAGAAACGACCTGGTAAATGGCTAGTGTCTCCAATATTTGCATCAGCTTATTCTAGTGACGAAGTTTTAACCGAACCTACAATAGAATTCCCCACAACTTTTGATAATCGGGTTGATTTACAAGCACCAACAGTCGTGGTGGATGATTTACTAGATACCGGGACTACCATGATGAAATTAATGAAAGATATACAATCAAGAGGGATCCAAAAAGTGGATCTGGCTGTGTTGATAGATCGGAAAAGAAATCAACCCAAGGAAATAGTTCCTCGTTTTTGCGGATTTCAACTCAAAAGTGATCGTTGGTTGGTTGGGTTTGGGATGGATAGCGAGCAGAGGTATAGAGGACTTGAAGCAGTGTATGTTCAAATATAGATATCTGCGGCGTATATTTTTTGACCATTTGTAAAATATTTCAGCCTACCTTTGTGCCTATTTGGAATTCTAAGGTTGATCTATTTTAAAATGCAGTTATATCGAAACGGTTAATAACAAAGGAGGAGTCATGCCTTTAGATGCATTTAATTTATCAGGCAAGGTGGCTTTAGTGACTGGTGGTAATAGTGGGATTGGTCTGGGGATGGCAAAGGGTTTGGCTGAATCTGGAGCCAATGTTTGTATATGGGGAACCAATATTGAGAAGAATGAAAAATCTCAAAAAGAACTGAGTTCCCTTGGAATCAAAGCCCATGCAATCAGATGTGACGTGTCTTCCGAAGATCAAGTTGAAACGGCTTTTCAGGAAACTCTTAAAGTTTTCGGGAAAGTTGATTCTTGTTTCGCTAATGCTGGGGCTGGTGGGGGAGCTCCATTTCATGAATTTCCTACTGATCTTTGGAGAAAGGTTATGGGAATTAATCTTGATGGTACCTTTTTTACATTCAGGGCGGCGTCTAAACATATGATTGAAAGAGGGGAGGGTGGCAGGCTTGTTGGCACTTCTAGTACTTCCGCTATTCATGGGGCTGCTAGAAATGAAGCTTATGCATCTACCAAAGGAGCAATGCTAGCTATGGTTAGAGGGTTGTCAGTTGAAATGGCTCGATACGCTATTACTGCCAATTCTATTATTCCTGGTTGGATCGAAACTGCTATGACCTCAGCTCGGGTAGGGGACGAGAGATTTGAAGATAGGGTTATGAAAAGAGTGCCTGCTAGAAGGTGGGGCACTCCGGAAGATTTTGCTGGGATTGCGGTCTATTTGGCCAGTGATGCTTCCTCGTATCAAACCGGTGAAGAATTTGTAATTGATGGCGGATATACAAGATTTTAAATTAAGAGGGATTTTATGGACTTTGAAGGTAAGGTAGCTTTGGTAACAGGTGGTGGCCGGGGAATAGGAAAAGCGGCGGCAACGAAATTCGCAGAGGGTGGAGCGGACATAGTTATAGCTGATATAGATCCTCAGACTGCCAAAGATACAGCTGAGGAAATTTCGGCTCTAGGGGTCAGAGCCTTTTCAATTTCGTTGGACATCGGTGACATTGGCCAGATTGAAAATATGGTTCATGAGGCAGTTTCGAAACTTGGCTCAGTCGATATTTTGTTCAACAACGCAGGTTTGACTCGCCACATAAGTTTTTTTGATATAGAGGAAGATCATTGGGATCAAATAAATCGTGTTAATGCAAAAGGTGCTTTTTTCTGCATGCAAAAGGTCGCGAACCAAATGGTAGAACAAGCAAGAGGTGGCAGAATTATAAATACTGCCTCCATTGCTGGGAAAGGTTATAGAAGAGCATCAAACGCTGCATACGCTGCCAGTAAAGGTGCAGTAATTGCAATGACTCATAGTGCAGCTAGTGTCATGGCTGAACATGACGTGAATGTCAATGCGATATGCCCTGGCATCGTTCAAACTGATATGTTAGCCAACATTCTTTCCTTAAGGTCTACAGAACTCGGGGCCAGTTCAGAAGAGGTTAAAGCGATGATGACTGAGGAAATTCCTCTTGGCAGACCGAATGATGCAGAAGATGTGGCCGCCCTGGCAGTTTTTTTGGCTGGACCTGGTTCTAGGAATATTACTGGGCAAGCTTTCAACGTTGATGGTGGAATGATCATGCATTGAGAGAACTATGAAATGACGAATCAGGCTGAAATTTCCAATATTTAAAAACATAAATATATGTGGAATCACCTAACAGAACGGGTCTGCAAGACAGGGAAATAAAGAATGAAAATTAATAGATTTGGTGATACAGAATTACAAGTTTCACAATTAGGTTTTGGATGCGGAGCCGTTGGTGGACTGATGGTTTTAGGTGATCACAAAGAGATGATGGACGCGGTCGAATACGCTATCGATTCTGGCATTAATTATTTTGATACTGCTCGTATGTATGGTGACGGATTGTCTGAAATTCATACTGGAGCCATTCTAAGAGAACTAGACATGACTGATTTGCTCATCGGGACGAAAGTGAGAATTGCGAGTGATGAATTTGAAAATATTTCGAAAACTATTTCAGATCAAATAGACAATAGTTTGCTAAGGCTTGGGATTAATACAGTAGATATTGTTTACACCCATAATACTATAGGCGCTGAACGAAACATTTCTTCAGGGACTCTTTCTGTGGATGACTTAAATTTAATAGTGGAGGTTTTTGAAAAGGCTGTTGCCTCTGGGAAATTGCGGTACTGGGGATTTAATGGACTTGGCGAAACAGATTCTATAAAAGAGGCATTAGTTAAGTATTCCCCCAGTGGAATACATACTTGCTACAACATGCTCAATCCAACTTCTGGGTACCATCTTGAGAAAACATTTCCATATCAAAACTATGAGGAGCTTATGAAGTTAGCATCAACAGAGGGTATCGGAACTGTCGGTATTAGAATTTTGGCTGGAGGAGCTCTATCAGGTAGTTTGAAGAGACATCCGATCGCACAGCAAAACGTGGCCCCCATCGCAACTTCATCCACGTTTCAAGAAGATGTTACTAGAACTTCCGCTTTTGAATTTCTGCTTAAAGAGGGATTCGTAGATAATCTTGTGGAAGCCTCTATTAGATTCGCAATTAGTCATGACAATCTCGATACGGCTTTAATCGGACTGTCGAATTTTGATCAATTAAAGCAAGCAATAGATTATGCTAATCAAGGACCACTGCCACAGGAAGCTTTAGATAAAATCTGTGAAATATGGACGGTGTCATAGCCATATGAATGAAGCCTTTTTTAACCGAGATAGTGACAATAAAAATGTTTATCACCCAACACTTTATGCACGAGGGCCATGGGATCCCAAAACACTTCACGGGCGAGTCTTGTCTGGGTTGGTGGCTTTTGAGGTTGAGACGAATTGTTTGTCAGAAGATGAGGTTGATACTTTCCAGGCCTCAAGAATTACAGTTGATCTTTTCCGACCGCCTCCTATGTCACCTTTGATTGTTACGAATCAAATCGTTAGATCCGGTAGGAGAATAAAGGTCGTCGATGTAAATATTGCATCAGACATCAAGGGGAGAGGTATTATAGATATAGCCAGGGGAAGTGTCGTTATGCTGAAGAAAAGTGAGAATCCAGATGGGGAAATATGGTCTCCTACTGCCTGGGAAATTCGCTCTCCACCTGAAGATATGCCACCTCCATACGTAGCTCAGAAAGGTCCTGACCGTACGGCCTCTTTACCAATATGGCAGACTGTAAACGTGCAAGATGACACAGGGGAGCCATATGACGAATATAGATCACAGAACAGGAAACTAGGGGTAAGAAGGGCCTGGATCCGGGAAACATATAGTCTGATATCAGGGATGCTTCCAAGCCAGTTGGTAAGGATAGCTCAGGTGGCTGATTTTGCTAATCCATTTACAAATTCAGGTACTAAAGGGCTGAGTTACATAAATGCGGATATAACTTTGTACCTTCAGCGAACTCCCATAGGGAGTTGGATTGGTACGGAGACTTCTTATCATGGAGCGGATCAAGGAGTTTCTGTTGGCACTATGTCGTTATATGACAGATCAGGGAGAGTGGGCACCTCAACTGTCTGTGGTTTGGCTCAAGCCCGCTCGTGATGAACCTTTGTTATGTTGGACCGTCAAGTAAATATTTATTCGACCTACAAGTAATATTTAGAGGATATTGGCATGGCTAATTTAGGTAGGTGGTGGTCAAGTTACTCTTACGGAGAAATACTGGATTTTATTGCGATAGGTCCTGATGACTTGTACACAAGCAAGGAAATTGAAGTTATGTTAAAAAAATATATTCTCAAAAAAAGTGCAGCCGATAGTAGTTACTAGGTGCCTTATTCACTTTTAGGTGATGAAATATTCTGTAGACTGTAATTTCATAATGTGTAATTAATTATTTAAGGTGTGTAATTTATGCGATTCGGTTCTTGGGTGTTCCCTATATCTCAAAATTCAAAAAATGATGGACATGTTATTGACGACACTTTAACTGAAATTGATAGATGGGAAGCTCTAGGGTTTGATTCAATTTGGTTATCTGAACACCATTTTGATGGAGCTACTGCCTATGCTGACCCAGTGGTGTTCGCGGGTGCAATAGCACAGAGAACAAAGAATGTAACTATAGGTTTTGCTGTAGTTGAAATGGCTTTGCATCATCCGGTCAGGCTGGCAGCACAAGTGGCATTGCTGGACCATCTGAGCAAGGGAAGAATGATGTTAGGTACAGGTAAAGGATCGGCTTTTAATGAATATGAATATATTGGGTTTGGGGTTCCAATGTCTGATGCTGCAGATAGCATTTCAGAAGCTGAAGAGATTATTTTGGAGGCATGGAGTGGGAAGCCTGTGCAGTTTAAAGGTAAATATTGGGATCTCGCATTTCCGGAACTGAGACCGATGCCATTACAGAAACCTCACCCTCCTTTGTTGCGGGCTTGTATCAGCAGGGAATCCACAATTGAAATGGGGTTCAAGAGACGTCCAATTTTGATAGCAGCTCAGGATAATCATTCTATAAAAGATAGACTTCAAGTCTTTACAAAATCGTTGGAATCAACGGAAATCACCGAGTCGGGAATGGAGGATATTTTGGACCAAGTGTGGGTTAACAAAAACATTGTGGTTGCTGAAAGTCGTTCTGAAGCGGAAGAAATAGCCTTTGACGGCTATACAAGAGAACAGACTTTTTTCAAGGTCGCTAGGGATAAATATAACCCCAAATCCGGATCGCCAGGTCTATCAAAACCTAGAGAAATATCAAAAAAAGACTTCGATAATATTTTTATCACAGGCACACCAAGAGATGTAGCAGAACAGATTTCAGAATTGGATAAAATAGGTGTGAAAAATCTCATGATGAAGATTAACACTGGAGAAATGGATCGAAGCATTGTGTTCCGGACAATGGACCTATTGGCGGAACACGTGAAGCCTCTTTTTCTAACTGGTTAATTCTCTACAATATCTTTGAACTACAAAGGTATCCTTAATAAATCAGTGCCCACGATTATTTGTCCGTTAAAAGTTTTGCGTACCCCATCTTGCCATATTTCTTCCTTGTCCAAATACGGAGAACCGGTCGGCACAAAATGGTTCAGAACTAAAATTTTCACCTTCGCCTGGCTGGCTATTTCTCCTACCTCGGACATTGTTGTATGGCCTTCAATTATGTGACTCCTGAAGGCTTCGTTTCCGGGATAGGTTTTCTCTATAATTGCCTCCACACCCTCAAGATTAAGAACTTCATGAACAAGTATGTCTGCTTCTGAAGCAAAACTTACTAGAGCTTCGCTTTTAGAAGTATCCCCAGAAAAAACTATTACCTTTCCATCGATTTGAAAACGATATGAGTAAGATGGATCGGCCTCTCCGTGAGGTACTTTTATGCAATCTACCTTCACGTTCGAGTCTTGATAGACGGATGAGTTATGTGTTATCTCCAAAACATTGATCATTGATTTGAAATCAGGTCGTGCTTCATGTTGAATTCTAAGATTGATGTCCCAATTCATATAGGCCATATATGAATTGGTCATATCTTTTAATGGCGGAGGGCCGAAACAATCAATAGGACCTTTATGTCCGCTTTGCCAGGCCCGAAGAAGTAAGGTTCCATAGTCAGCTACGTGGTCTGAATGATTGTGGGTTATGAATACCGCTTTGATGGAGTTGGTATCTATTCCTGATTTGGCTAATTGTCCGGTGATACCATCGCCGGCATCGATTATGTAAACATCTCCATTGACTAATATGGCGCTTGCAGGTTGAGATCGGGCTGCCCATATTTTGGGACCGCCTCCTGTTCCAAGCAGAACTAATTCAGAGGATTCTTTCAGTGGCATTACGAAGTTCGGATTATCCAAATAGGGGATTCATGTTGGTGCTGAAGCATATGATGCCTTACTTGATGAAGAATTTTTTTGGAGGCGACGGGCGGATTCGAACCGCCGAATAGAGGTTTTGCAAACCCCCGCCTTAGACCGCTTGGCTACGTCGCCTAATAAAAATTTCAGTGGTGCCGAGGAGGAGACTCGAACTCCTACAGCCTATTCGGCCACAGCGCCCTCAACGCTGCGTGTCTACCAATTCCACCACCTCGGCCTGATAAAGTGTCCCCAACTACAACCACCGTGGCAGAAAATTATAGCTATGGTGGGATTGGCTGTCTATAACAACATTTACTGATGCACCCTCGCAGAGTATGGCCGAGCAGGCGTTATTAGTGAGTTCTCATTGAATCTGGATGATCGGAAGAATTTGTAATCGTGCGAGCTTTTTGACTGCCCTGTCACTAAATCTGCGACCATCTCACCAATTATTGGGGACAACTTAAAACCATGTCCGCTAAATCCGGCTACATTGTAAAGTCCAGAAATGTTTGGTGATTCATCCAGGATTGGATTTCCATCCGGAGTCATATCATAAAGAGATCCATATCCACCCCTGCAGGTGGCATCAACAAAGTCAGGAAAACGCTTTGTGGCCCTGTTCCAAAACCTTGTTATGAAATCATGGTCTGCATTGAGTCCAAATGTGTTTGGATTCACTATCTCCGACATATCTTCTGGAGCTTCTCCCCCCACAAGTGTGTTGGGTGTGCCATCTGTTCTGTAATAAGCCCCGCAAGTGTAGTCAATGATGATTTGCTCTAATGTTTCAAGTTTCGGAGGACGTCTTAGATGGACCATTTGTACTCTAATTGGAGTGATTGGAAGTGGGACATCATTTTGGCCGAGCAAGGAATTGGCCCAAGGGCCAGTCACATTAATAACAGCATCAGCATTTATTTTTCCAGTAGCAGTTTCTACTCCTAAAATGCGCCCGCCCTTGACGATTAGATTTTTCACTGGTGTCCGGGTCAATAATTCAACGCCTTTTTTTGAGCTTCCATGGCAAACGCATAAGTGGTAGCTACAGGATCAGCTTATCCTGCCTCTGGTTCGTACAGGGAGATACTTACGTCTTCTAGGTTTGCCAATGGAATAAGCCCCATTGTTTTTTCGGGACTCAAGGTTTCTATATTTACCCCTTCTGCTCTATTCATCTCGCCATTTGCTATCGCGGCGCCTGCGTCAGATTCATCAAATAGCAGTATCCTTCCTGTAGTTTGAAATTTGAGATCATATCCCATTTCCTTGGACCATTCTTCAAAGAAATTTTTGGCATCAGAAGCCATCCTGACGAGTTCAACATTCAAATAGTGTTCTCGCACCATTGCACCAGATCGTCCAGTGGCACCTGTTGCAAGACCGCCTTTTTCAATCAATGTTATTTTCCCCGCACTTCTCGCAACCAATGCCATTGCTATGCTGGTTCCGTTTACCCCTCCGCCAATCACAAGTATGTCAGTGTTTAGGGTTTCCACTTTGATAATCCTCCTTCAGGCCAAATCTGGGAAGTAGATAGTTACCTCAATTATATGCTTAGATAGGTGCATAGTAATTCAATTTGAATAAGAGGAACGAAATGACAGAAATAACGCCTATTGCAGATGAAACCTTGGAAGTTTTGAAGAAAATACCTACACAGACTCTAATTGATGGGCTTTGGGTCAAAGGCTGGCCTTCCGCTTATGTAGAAGGAGCCAAGCCTCTTCAGCTTGGCCAATCTATGGCCGGCAGAGCCGTGACGCTTAGATTTGTTCCTCATAGGCCAGATATAGCTCAGGACAAACCGAAAAAAGAACAATCAGCCGAATATGTTGCAATAGAACTCTGCGGACCAAGTGAAGTGTTGGTAATAGATGCAATGGGCTGGCAGTACAGCTCCATAGGAGGAGATATTAAATTCATGCGTCTGATGCAGCTGCAAGTCGGTGGCTTAGTTACGGATGGCGGAGTGAGAGATAGTGTCGCTTTGAAGGAGTATGGGTTTCCGGTTTACTCGGCTGCTACAACTGCCAAGCAAGGACCAGCCGATTTTTGGCCCTGGCAGGTTAACGATGCTATTCAATGTGGTGGAGTATTGGTTAGACCTGGCGATGCGATAGTAGGGGATGACGATGGTGTGGTTGTTGTTCCCAGATCTGAGGTAGAAGAGGTAATCAGAATAGCACATGAAAGAGAGGAAGTTGAGGAGGTAGTTAAAGCCCAATTGGAGATTGAGAATTGTTCTCCCGGTAAGTATTACCCGTTCAATGAGAATACTTGGAAACTCTATGAAGAGAAAACGGGCCGAAAGAGAGTTCAATGAAAATCTTGACACAAGGCACGCTCTTTTCTACTCTTGTTGCAGCTAAATAAATAACTTTGATGGAGACGAGTAGAGACTAGATTGCGGTTCAGAGAGCCCTTGGTTGCTGAGAGAGGGTACTTGCGGCTAGCTTGAAGATCACTCCGGAGTTTCATTCTGAAAACTTATAAGTGATTAGGAAATGACGGATCTGCACTACGTTATCGGTGCTTTTTAACTAAGAGCCTCGTCTGATACGGGGAATTAGGGTGGTACCGCGGACTATTTTAAGGCCCGTCCCTTGATTGGGGCGGGCCTTATATTTTGGGAGTAAATATGTTTGAAGCAGTAGATTCGAAAATGAATTTTCCTGAGATGGAGACCGGTATTTTGAAGTGGTGGAACGAAAATCAAATACCAGACAAATACATGGCAAAAAATGAAGATTCAGATAAACGATATTCCTTCATAGATGGGCCGATAACTGCTAACAATCCTATGGGAGTGCATCATGCTTGGGGTAGGAGTTACAAGGATCTTTTTAGCAGATTTAGGACTATGCAAGGATATAGGCAAAGGTACCAAAACGGGTTTGATGGGCAAGGGTTGTGGATAGAAGTGGAAGTGGAGAAGGAATTAGGTTTTACCTCCAAAACTGATATAGAAGGATACGGAATAGATAAATTTGTGACGTTGTGTAAGGAGAGGGTTCAGCGATTTGCAGATGTTATATCAGAGCAATCAAAGCAACTGGCCTATTGGATGCACTGGGATAATTCCTATCACACTATGTCGGATGAGAACAATTACACAATTTGGCACTTCTTGAAAACTTGTCATGAGAAAGGTTTATTGTATGAAGGCACTGATGTAATGCCATGGTGCCCTCGATGCAGCACAGGGTTGTCCGAACACGAAATTGTTACAGAGGGGTATGTAGAAATAGAACACCCCGGCTTGTTTGTTAAATTTCCGATACTTGATTCAGACTCGGAAACTACAGAGGAGTCTCTCCTTATATGGACCACGACTCCTTGGACCTTATCTTCAAATTGTGCTGCCGCTGTAAATAAAGACATCGATTATGTGAAAGTTAAGCAAGATCATGGCTATTTGTATTTGGCTAAATCTCGAATATCCTCAGTGGCAGGAGAATATGAAGTGGTCTCTGAACTCAAAGGTTCTGAATTAGTAGGACTGAATTATGAGGGTCCATTTGATGAATTGCCTGCTCAGGAAGGAGTGAAACACAGAGTTGTAGCATGGGATGAAGTTTCCGAAACAGAAGGTACTGGAATTGTTCATATTGCTCCGGGTGCTGGTAAAGAGGACTTTGCATTGGGTAAAAGGGAAGGTATACCAACCATAGCACCGCTGGATGATCTAGGAGATTTTGTGGAAGGGTTCGATTGGCTCACCGGTTTAAATGTATATGAAGTCAATGACAAAATATATGAGAGTTTAAAGAGCAAAGGTAAGTTTTATCGCCTAGAACGGTACAAGCACAGATATCCTCATTGCTGGAGATGTGGTTCAGAGTTGGTTTTTAGATTGGTGGATGAATGGTTCATAAAAATGGACCCACTAAGAGGGCCCCTATCTCGAGTTACTCAAAATATTCGGTGGGTTCCCGAATTCGGGATGAAACGTGAATTGGACTGGCTTAGAAATATGGACGATTGGATGATTTCTAAGAAAAGATACTATGGTTTAGCCCTTCCAATTTATAAATGTTCATGCGGTAATTTCGACGTAATTGGAAGTGAGAAAGAATTGGAAGAGAGGGCTGTCGAGGGCTGGGATGAATTTGAAGGTAATTCACCTCATAAACCTTGGATAGATTCGGTGAAGATTAATTGCTCTTCTTGTGGGGAGAAATTGTCTCGTGTTTCAGACGTAGGAAATCCATGGCTTGACGCCGGTATTGTTTCTTTCTCGACTTTAAATTACCGACACGACAGAAATTATTGGAAAGATTGGTTTCCAGCTGATTGGATTTCTGAGAGTTTTCCTGGGCAATACAGAAACTGGTTCTATTCCCTACTTACGATGAGTACAGTTCTAGCCGATTCTGAACCTTGCAAGAATATTTTTAGCTATGCGTTAATGCGGGACGCAAATGGCGAAGAAATGCATAAAAGTAAGGGCAATGCTATCTGGTTTGAGGATGCCGCTGAAAAAATGGGGGTTGATGCGATGCGTTGGCAATTCGCCGGTCAAAATCCTGCTTCAAATCTGAATTTTGGGTTTGGTAGTGCTGATGAGGTACGTAGGCAATTTTTAATTCCTTTATGGAATGTATATTCGTTTTTCGTTACATACGCCAATATTGATAAATTTGATCCTGAGGCGCAATCACCCAACGTGTCAGATCGAGCCGAATTAGATAGATGGATTCTCAGTGAATTAAATATTTTAGTTCAAACAGTAACTGACAACCTTGAAAACTTTCAGCCAGAGAGGGTTACTAGAGAAGTTGAAGAGTTTATCGAATATCTCTCCAACTGGTATGTGAGGAGAAGCCGAAGAAGGTTTTGGAAATCAGGATTACTTACCGGAGCAGCTGAGGATCCAGATATTGACAAACTTTCTGCATATACCACATTGCATGAAGTTCTGATGACTTTAATAAAATTAATGGCACCTGTCATACCTTTCATTACTGAAAAAATGTACCAGAATTTGGCTTCCCATTTCTCCTTCGGTAGGGAAAGTGTTCATTTGGAAGACTATCCAGTTAGTGATGAAAGTTTGATTGATCAAGGTTTGACAGAGAGAGTTAGGCTGGCCATGCAGCTATCAAGTATGGGTAGGTCAGCTCGAAGTAAAGCAGGTATAAAGGTAAGACAACCTTTGCAGGACTTGTTTGTTAAAACTAGAAATTCCACTGAGCTAGAGATGTTGGGGCTTATAGAGGATCAGATATTAGATGAGCTCAATATTAAAGAGATAAAACCAGTTGATGATGCTTCAGAAATAGTTAGTTTTAGGCTACAGCCAAACTTACCTGTTCTGGGACCGAAATATGGTAAGAGTGTTGCTGCGATCAGAGAAGCGTTGGAACAGGCTGATGTTGATAGCATAAGGACTGATATTGAGGCAGGCAATGCAGTAAATATTGCCGGATTTGAATTAGGCCCAGAAGATATCTTGGTAAATGCCGATGAATTGGAGGGTTATTCTACCTCTACCGATCGAGGTTATGCGGTAGGTATATCTACAGAAATATCCGATTCACTGAAAGATGAAGGGCTTGCCCGAGAACTAGTTCACAGTATCCAGAATGTTAGAAGAGCTGCAGGGTTAGAAATATCTGATCGTATCGAATTGTTCGTAAATGGGTCCGCTGAAATTTCGAGGGTAGTGGGTAAATTTAGTGACTATGTACTTCAAGAAACTTTAGCTTCTGAAGTCATATTCGGAGAAGGCTTGAATGATAGCTATTCAGAGAGTTATGAATTGGAAGGAGAACAAGTCACGATATCAGTCCGGAAGTCGGACTAAATTTCGTAAGTAGGTTTGCCTCCTACCACAGTCTTTATAACCTTGATATCTTTGATCGAGAAAGGGTCCACATCCAATATGTCTTCTTCAAGTACCACAAAATCGGCTAATTTACCCGGTTCAATCGAACCTTTATGAGATTCTTCAAATGAAGCATATGCCCCGTTTAATGTGTAAATGCGCAAGGCATCCTTGGCAGATATCTTTTGGCTTGGCCCCCACAGAGTTCCATTTATGTCGGTTCTAGTAACACAACTTTGAATACCTAATAACGGCTCATACGGTCCTGGAGGGTAATCAGTAGCACCGGTGGACGTAACGCCATATTCCATGAAAGATTTTTGTGCGAACATCCACTCTAACCTTTCATCACCGTAAAACTGCATTTTTTCTCCATGATAATAAACGTAAGTGCAGAAAGGGGTGGCTATGGTTCCCGTTTTGTTCATTCGCGTTAAAATTTCTGGATTAACAAGGGTACAGTGCTCTATTCGGTGCCTTGGGTTAGCTCTTGGAAACTTCTTCAATGCTTCCTCATACGCGTCTAATACCATAGATATTGCAAGGTCTCCATTAGCATGTATGCACACCTGAAAGCCTTCCGAATGCATTTCTTTAACAGATTCACTTATCTCTTCCCGACTCATTGCTTGTATGCCACAATCATCATAGTCGGAACCTATGTATGGTTGAGACAGGTAGGCGGTCCTCGCTGCTATCGCCCCATCAGAAACCATTTTGATGCCACCAACTTTTAAGCGATCGTTTCCGAACCCTGTTCGTATTCCAGCATCCCTGAGGGCAGGGAAGTGGGCTTTGGCCATAAGCATGTAAACCCTGAGATCCAAGTCTCCATTTTCTAGACCTTCCTGGTAGGTTACGAATTCATCGTTGGATACGCTTGCATCATGAACGCTAGTTAATCCTACTTCGCTGAGCATTCCATTTATTAATTTGAGTCCCCTGCGTCGGTCTTCAGCGTCTACAGTAGGTAGTAATTCTCTGAATGCCTCCACCGCCCTTTCATAAATCACTCCATTTAGTTTTCCAGTATTTGGGTCTCTTCCCAATCTCCCCCCATGAGGATCGTCCGAATCATCGGTATATCCTGCAAGAGATAGAGCTTTACTGTTGGCGTAGTAAACATGGCCCGCTCTGTGAGACACAAATATAGGTAATTCCGTGCTGACTTTGTCTAAGTCTGAAGTTGTTAAAAATCTATTTTCTTCAGTCTTAGTATCGTCATATTTGAACCCCTGTACCCAGTTACCAGACTCAGTTTTTTCTGACCGTCTTTTTAGAGCGTCCTGAACGTCTGAGATGCTACGTAGATCGCAATCTGCTGCCATGATGTGGCGAGAACCGCTACTGAGGACATGTATATGAGCATCAATGAAACCAGGTACAACTGTATACCCTGTCAAATCCAATATTTCAGTATTTGGACCGCTTAGCATTTGAGTATCTGAATTTGTACCAACTGATACAAATCTACCGTTCTTTACGGCAAAACTCTGCGCATGTGGAACCTTACTATTTACAGTATGTATGTTTGCGTTAATGATTATGAGATCGGCTGTGTAATCAGACATTTTTTTATCAACCTTCCACTCGGTCACTTCTTAATTGAGGAAACAGGATTACTTCTCTAATAGATAGGTTGTTTGTGAGAAGCATCGTAAGCCTGTCAATACCAATGCCAAGCCCCCCCGTGGGTGGCATACCGTGTTCGATAGCGACAAGGAAATCTTCATCTAGTCTGTCCATTTCCTCGTCTTGGAACTCTTGTCGAAGCATCTCTTGTTCTTCAAACCTCGCTCGCTGGTCAATTGGATCATTCAGTTCTGTGAAGGCATTACATATTTCCATGCCACATACGAATCCTTCAAATCTTTCGGCGATTCTTTCATCGGTAGGCGATTTTTTTGCTAAAGGTGACATGGCCACCGGGTAATTCACTAGGAAACATGGCTGGACCAAGGTGGGTTCTACCTTGTCTGAGATCAATTTATCAAGAAGGCCACTCCAACTAACTTGTTGACTTACGTCCACACCAGCTTTACCCATCGCTGTTTTAAGAGAATCAACGTCTGAGTGTTCAAAGAAGTCTATTCCGCTAACGTCAATTATTTTTTCGCGCAGGTCAATTCGTGGCCAAGGAGGAGAGAATTTTAATTCTTCATCCCCATATGTGACTGTTTCCGACCCATTCAAAGTTTTAGCAGCTGTGGAGACTAATTGTTCTACCATCACCATAACATCATTATAGTCAGAAAATGCTTCATAGCTTTCCATAGTTGTGAACTCAGGGTTGTGTTGTAGATCTACTCCCTCATTTCTGAAAACGCGACCGATTTCAAAAACCTTTTCGATACCTCCAACGATCAGGCGCTTCAAATGTAGTTCTGTTGCAATCCTCAGGAAAAGATCTCTATTTAAAGCGTTGTGGTGAGTTGTAAACGGATGTGCCATACCCCCAGCTGCAATCGGGACTAACATCGGAGTTTCTACTTCGATAAAGCCCCTGTTTGACATAAATTGCCTAATGGTGCTGACTAATAAACTACGCTTCTTGGCAGTTTTAACTGCATCCTCATTTGAAATTAAATCCAAATACCGCTGGCGAAACCTTGTTTCTAAGTCTGTCAGGCCATGCCATTTTTCTGGAAGTGGTCTTAGTGATTTGCATAGGATCGAGAAACTTTCCACTTGAAGAGTGATTTGGCCAGTTCTTGTCCGAAATAAAGTGCCTTCTGCCCCAATCCAGTCTCCTATATCTAGGTCATTTAATATTTCGTAGCGCTCATTGAGAACGTTGCTTCGCATTATAATTTGTATCCGGCCGTCTGTGTCGGAAAGGTCTATGAAAGAAGCTTTCCCCATTCCTCGGCGCCCCATTATTCTGCCAGCTACTTTTATAATTTTATTGAATTCCGTATTCGATTTTTCAGCTGATTCGAATGCTTCCTCGGCTTTTTTACTAGTATGTGTCCTTTTATAATTGGTTGGGTATGGGTCTATACCTTTTTGTCGAAGGGAAGCTGTTTTCTCAATCCTCACTTTCATAAATTCTTGTTCGTTTTGTTGGGACAATTCTGACCCCTTTTTCCTAAAATGTTTTAACTTGAAAACTAATTTTAACTGCGCCAAAAGTACATGTAAAACATAAAATTGATTAAATATTAGAGGTCTGAAAATTTCTTACAAATATTGCCTCTAAAAAAGCACATATTTTGCTTTGCGAACTAGTTGTGAATTGTTACCATCCAGTGAGTGGGTTCAATTTTAGATGACTTAAGGATCCGTCTAGGTGATAAAGATATCGGGAGGTTACCTAAAAGGGAGGTCCATAGGTTCTCCCACCAAAGGTAAGGGTGTCAGGCCAACCACGCAAAAGGTGAAATTGGCACTCTTCTCAATGTTGGGAGATACTGTGACGGATAGTAGAGTGCTGGATCTTTATTCCTGTACTGGGGCTCTGGGAATAGAAGCCATAAGTCGTGGAGCCGTGAAATGTGATTTTGTTGAAAAAGTTGGACGAAATTGCAGGTTGATATCAAATAATTTGAAAATTATGGATCTGGATAAAGTGGGAAAGGTGCATCAAAGCGAATCTTATAGGTTTGTTGAGCAATCGGAGGGGGGATATGACATGGTCTTTTTGGACCCCCCCTTTGAACTTGATGATTGGGATAGGGTGATGTGTGAAGTTGGAAAGTCTGGGTTCGTCAATGATGGAGGCAAGGTGGTGGCAGAGCATAGATCCAACCTGGATTTAGACTCTTTTTACGGTAATATGAATAGAATTAACAACAAAAGCTATGGGGATTCTAAAATAACTATATACGAGGTTGTAAGTGGCTAAAGCATTTTACCCAGGAAGTTTCGATCCGGCCCATAATGGACATATTGATGTTGCTAGGCGAGCATCCCGTCTCTTTGATCAAGTGATAGTGGGAGTCTACAAGGCTCCTCCGAAGAATTTAATGTTTGATACAGAAGAAAGAGTTGCCTTATTTCAAGAGTCTTTGGACGGAATAACTAACGTAGAAGTAGTTCAATTTACAGGCTTAGCACCTACAGTGGCCCGTGAGGTTGGGGCAGAGGTGATACTACGAGGTTTAAGGGCTGGATTCGATTTTGAACAAGAGTTTGAAATGGCTCTCATGTGGCGAAATTTGGCGCCGGATATTGATGTGGTGTGCATGATGAGTGCATTGGAGCACCAGTTCATATATTCCAGTAGGATAAAAGAAGTTGCCCGCTTAGGGGCCAATATAGATAATTTAGTGCCTCCTCATGTTGCGGAAGCACTTAAAGAGCGTATTTAGATTTGCTTAGTATAAGTCAGGGAGGCTACTAATTATGGATCTTAACCAACTTGTCAATGAACTAATTGAAGTAAGTAAAAGTGGTACACGTGTTCCGGGTTTTCGTGGGAAAACGATGATAGATGCAGATCGGCTAGGAATTCTTCTGTCTGAGTTACAAAATAGTATGCCATCAGGAGTGCAAGAGGCTCAAACTATAATTACGCAAAAGGACAGCATTATCAGTCAGGCACAGATGGAAGCATCTAGAATTGTTGATGATGCAAAAAATACTGCTGTTCAGTTGTCAACCGCGGCTTCAGTTGAGCAAGAAGAAAAAGTCTCCGATTCGGAAGTCTTGAAAGTGGCTAATAATAGGGGTGAAGAGATTGTAGCAACAGCTTCAGGCGAGGCCCAAACATTAGTTACAAGCGCTCAAGATGAAGTCCAAACAGTCATTCAAGAGGCTCAGCGTAGAGCATATGCATTGGTAAGCGATGCTGAAAACCAAGCGGCTGAGCTGCGCCAAGGTGCAGATCGCTATTCTATGGAAGTGTTATCTTCTATAGAAGAACAGTTGTCTAATCAGCTTGGTCAGGTAAGGCGTGGCTTGGATGCGTTAAATGTCACGCAGACCCCTAAGCGGACAGAAAATAATGTACCAGAGACAAGCAACAGTTTGTAATTCGGGTTGAAATATATAGGCTGAGTTAATGAGCAAGTGAATCTTGGACGAAATCATGGAGATTTTCCAAAAATGAGACGTTTTCCTCTAAAGTGAATCCGTCTACTTTTTCAACATTATCTCCACTGAAGCCGTCCACTGCTCCCATGGCGACGATTTTTTTTATGTTATGGATATCGCTTTCGACCGAAGGGAGCAGGTTTTTACCTTTCAAGATGGAAATGGCAGCGATCAATCCATAGCCACCCCAATTTGAGACGCTGCTTATTATCAGTTTTGTCGTTTTGGTGTTTGCTGGGAAGCCAACCAATTCTGTAGACCCTTCAACCTCTGAATAAAGATTACCCAAGCCGATCTCGTTCCCACCATCTCCAATACCAACGCTAGCGTAATGTGTCTCAAATAGAAGGTCTATTTTCGCAGTATTGCTAGTGATGTCCATGTCTCTCATGTTTCTGTACAGCCCGTCAGTAGCTGGAGCACACCTTTCAATTGATATCAAAAGGTCTGGCTTTTCTTCCTCCAGGATCTGGGATGCTATTTTTTTACTTGTACCAAGGGTTCCAATGGGAAATTCAATGACTCGGGATGTTTCTGTTGAAATTTCCTTCATCATTTGGCTGCAATATTTATCTGTGACGTAGACAACCTCATATCCTATCTCTTCCAAGGCATTCCCGATTGCGATCGCTCCAGGGGGGCCATCAGTCTCAGCGGCTTCGGCACTTAGGATGTAAAATCCAGTTGTGATGATAACTTTTCCTGGATTGGCTAATATGAAATTAGCAGCATCGAAACAGAAATCTCTGGCAAGAGAATTTCTAATTTTTGAAATACCTCTTTTATCCTGACTAAGTATGAGTTCTTCTAATGTCATGGTTATATCTATAGGACAGAATAATCTTCATCTTTCATATCGGTTATAAACATATGCCCTGGGGCATGTGTAACCATTATGGGTGGTTTTGATGACATAGCTACTGATTGGGGAGTGACCCCGCAAGCCCAAAAGACTGGCACCTCACCCTCTTTTATTATAGTGGGGTCTCCAAAATCTGGTTGGGATAGATTGGATATGCCAATTGCTGACGGGTCTCCAATGTGGATTGGGGATCCGTGCACTCCGGGGAATCTTGATGTGACTTGAACAGCTCTCACCACCTTTTCCTGTGGGATTGATCTCATTGAGACTACCATCGGCCCAGAAAACGGGCCTGCCGGAACTGTTGGTATGTTGGTTATATACATGGAGACGTTGGTGCCGGTTTCAAAATGAGGAAGTCTTATCCCATTATTTATTAGGGCGGATTCAAAAGAAAAGCTGCAACCTAACAAAAATGAGACAAAATCAGATTTCCATAGGCCAGTAAGGTTACTTATTTCTGCTGACATTTCCCCATTTTCATACACACGGTACAAGGGTACGTCTGTTCTAATATCACTTGAAGGGGCTGTCACAGAGACTTCAACTTGGCCAGGCTCCAAAACTTCAACCAACGGACAAGGTTTAGGGTTTCTTTGGCAAAAAAGCAGAAAATCAAAAGCATACTCTTTCGGGAGAATAGCCAAATTAGCTTGTACATAACCAGCCGCGACACCCGCAGTGGGACGTGTAAATTCGCCGCCTCGTATTAGTTCCCGAACATCTTTAGGTGACAAGGCTACTTCAGGAATAGTAGTCATTTGAAACATCTTCCTCCAGTCTACTCGTTTGTAATATAGGCTGATGGGAAGTTTAACAATACAATCAAAACTATTCCACAATGGCATAGTTTATTGATGCCTTTGTGTTGGCATGCTATTCTTTTTTGTCTGTCGGGGAGTGGCGCAGCTTGGTAGCGCACGTGCATGGGGTGCACGGGGTCGCAGGTTCGAATCCTGTCTCCCCGACCAATTATTTATAGGTTGATTTAATAAATCTTATTAATTCAATTAAGGCGTGATTTGAGGCTCTTTGCCTCATCCTAGAATTTCCCGTCCTATATTTCCCCGATATGCACGTGGTTGTATGCTGACTACTTATTTTGAAAAGTACGGTTCCAAAGTTGTGGTTTGTATCTTCAAGTAATAGGGGAGATATATTAAGATGTAAATCTGCTTTACAGGAATCATTACAGGATTGATTGGGTTCCTGATAGTCAATGATTGGCTTCTTAACGGGAGTTTTTATTAATCCTTGAAAGAATACCTCGTCGAATAGTTCACATTCAGAAATGAGACCACAGACGGCCCCTCCTGTATACGATTCAGTGACGCAGAGGCGAAGATTTCTTGATCGGAGGAAGCTGGTGGCGACCATTGCAGGAGTGTCGTCATCTTGCCCCCAGACAAAATCTGCACCTACTTTTTCAATGATTTGGTGCTCAATTTGGCTGATTAGAGAGGTGGCTTCCGAATCTGTATCTGATTTTGCTATTGCTCTAAGATGTATGCCATCTTGTTTAGAATAAATACCGAGATAAGGATTTTCTTGCCCGAAAAGATGTGACAGTATTTCATCTAATTCTCCTTCAGATCGGCCGAATGTTTTGATATTTTTTGTTGCAATGGAAATGCCGCCTGAAAGTGCTGCAAGTTTTTCTACCACATGGTTTTTCCACATAGGAATCAATTCCATTGGAGGCCCGGGCATTGCTATTACTATTTTCCCGTCTTTATTTACAAACCAACCCGGGGCGGTTCCATTCGGATTAGGTAGCGGAATGGATGAAGGTATTAAAGTAGCTTGTTTGATGTTGGGGTTTGGCATTTTTATGCCGCGCAGCGCAAAATTATCTTCTAAATCATTGAGAAGTGTCGGGTCCACTTCCATTTCTTCCTCAAAAAATTTGGCGATTGATTCTCTTGTCAGGTCGTCAGATGTTGGTCCGAGTCCGCCAGTGGTTATTACCACATCAGATCTAATTAATGCGGACTCTATGCCTTTTAGAAGGTCATTAATATCATCTCCGATTTTGACAGCAATCTTTAATGACATTCCCAATTTAGGTAGTTCAGATGCTAGGAAAGCCGAATTTGAATCAACCAACTCTCCCATAAGTAGTTCTGTCCCGACCGCAATAATTTCAGCATCCATAACCAAAAGCCATCCCGAATTCTAAGAGGTCGACTCAGTCAAATTTAATCAGCGTATGGAATATTTTCGTATAACCCAAATATGGTTTCTACCCACAGTTTGGGGAAAAGTAGTACTGGTTGAGTCACTCCTTCTTCTTCAGACTTTCCGTAATAGGCTTGTCCGCCGGGTTCAAGGTCACCAATTAGCAGTAAAGAGCCGTCGGTGTATGTTGTCCCTTGTTCCGTCGTGTTTTGGAAACGTATTTCTACTGCTGCTGAGTTGTCTCCTAGGCCCCATTGGGAATAATCTCGGTCCCGAACTTTGTGGACCGCAACATCAACTCCAGAAGGGCTTTTTATTGTGGGTAAAAGTTTCTGCCATTTGGTGTCATCGACCAAGTGGGATTCCGTGCCGACGAGATAGTCTATCACTCGCCAAGTCCCATCTTTTTCTCTTTTGAAGTTCAGCTGAGCCTTGTCGGTTTTAGCATCTTCCGATTTAGGAAAAATATTTATTTCGCTGATTTGATCTGCAGGCCGTTCTATATACCATTTGGGGTAGGGTGGTTCTACTGCTAATCGAGCTAGCACTTCACCCCACGTGTCGGCTATAAGAAACAATTGAGGGAATCCCACGATCTGACCGTAATGGTGCCAGCCGTTGGTGGTTTTGTCTCCAAGTCTAAATTCCAATGTCCTATTAAGAGTGAGGCCGATATTAACTACTGTGTGTGGATCGTCGAGGCCGTATTGGGACGGGTCAACTATTAGGGTAGTTGTTTCGGTTAGATCTCGTTTCGTTTGCGGTCCTCCTAGGATAAAAGCAATGCCACCCCATCTATTGTGATTAGGGGGGATCAATACATCCCAATCAAATGCCCAGGTACCTGAAGGAGTTTTGATAAATGATTCACTCTTGTCCTCGTGAGTGATTCGGATTGATGTCATATCATCTACCGAAACTTGGTAAAACCAAGGTTTTGGAGGAGGTTTCTTATCCTCTTGGGCAAAAGGATTAAATAGGTAAACGACAACAGCAACAGCTGCCAGTATTATTAATGCTACGGTGGCTTTAAGATTCAATTTTGATCTCTCTTATCTACGTCTCCACCATACAACCAAAGCCATGAAGAGCATGAAGGTTGGAGGTAGTGTCCAACTGGACCACTTAATGAAATCCCTTTCTCTACTGTTCACAACCAATTCCCTGTAGGGCAGTAGTTTGGGCCTTATGGATATCAACTCAAAATCATCGGCAAGCCAGTTAATTGAATTGAGGAAAATATCTGCATTATCCATGCTGGCGAAGTATTTATTGCTGGCAAAATCAGAGTCCGAGAATAGAACGATTTTAGCTAGTTGGTGGGTGGCTCCTAAGTCAGTATACATTCCTGTGGCCTCAACTACAGCCGATATAGGAAAAGGGCCCTGTTGTTTCTCTGAAGAATATGTAACATCTTCTGGGTCCTTCGTTAGCCAACTTGCTGGAGTAGTCATACCAAGTGGAGTGAATTTGATATGGTCCCTTAGTGCAAATTCCTCAGCTGAAGGGCTGAGTATCGCAGCTGAATCTGGGAAAATTGTTACTGATATGTCATCAGCTATTGTAAGGCCAGGGGCCGAGTTACTTGTGGTAAATTGCCCATTGGCCTTTTGCACCATAGGGGTGAGCATTTTCCCTGAGACATTGCTTACTGCATCTACCACATGTTCACTGGATATCGCTATACCGTAAAGGGCGGCTAGACCGTTAAATTTTACTGGTGGATTCGGATCGAGTAGCATTAATATTCTTCCGCCGTCTCGGACATATTTTAGAATTGCCGTTAACTCTGACTCGTCCAAGTCTTTATTGTCTTTGGGGCCTGCAATTATTAATACTGCAGCATCGTCAGGCACGGATTCAAACTGTTTCAAATTCAAAGGCATCACAAAATAATTGTCCCTTTGCATGCCTTCTATTGCTAGATCTAGTCCTTCCAATCCAATTGCACCGGTCATGGGGTCTCTAGATACCGATGTCTCACCATGCCCAGTTAGGTAGTAAATGGCTTTTTGCTCTGTTCCTGTTGAAATTAATATACCAGTAACGAAATCTTGTTCCGTTAAGAGGGTAACGCCTTCAAATTTGCCATCATCTGCCTCAAAGACAACTGATGGGTAAGTTGTCACGTTATATTTCAATGCTTCTGATCTGTTTAGTTCTGGATCCACAAATGAAAAACTAAAATTGTGGGATCTCCTGTCAAATTCGTTTAATAGGTCTTCAGCTGATTGTCGTTGGTTGTCGGAGGATACTGAAGATACAAAAAAAGCATATGCATGCACTGATCGATCGTTTTCGGAAAGGTTGTCCAATATTCCATAAGTTTGTTCTGAAAGAGTGAAAACCCTCGTGGCGGTTACATCAATCCTATTTGGGTTTTGATACATTAAAAAATTGGCTATTAGGAGAATTACAAAGAATGCTAGGGTCATAATCGCTACGTTTACGCCGTATCTACCTTTCCTTCCTGCAAGGAACATTGCCACTGCCCTTGGTGACAGTACTAGTGCTAGGAATATTAGTCCGGCTCCTGCCATCAAAACCCACAGCGATAAATCTTTGAGGCCTTCAAAGGCTAAATTAATTGAGCCCCCGAGAAGAACTGCGAATATACCCGCGGACCCTAATATGATGCTCCAAAAATTTGGGGATTTAATAGACGATAGGATTATTTCAGCATAGGAAGCATCATTTATTTGCGGTTTAAGAGCCATCCCTATCTCCACCTTCTTGTTTCAAGCGAACGTATTGATAAGAATAAAAATATTGCCACAATACTCAAGAAGTAGACCACATGGCTTAGGTCAATGACCCCTCTGCTGAAATCCGATAACCGAGCATTCATGGAAAGTGCATTAATGAATTCTGCGACGGCGCCATCCACTAATGATGAAACCCTGTTTATGAAGGAAAATATCAGTAATATAGCTGTTGCAACTACAGCTGATACTATTTGGTTACCTGAAAGGGATGAACCTAGCATACCTATTGCCAGAGCCGCCGCCCCGTGTAGTACCAGTCCAAGATAGGCACTGATGACTGGGCCTGTATCTGGATTTCCAAAAAAGTAGATCATAAAAACGTAGTACAAGGTTACTGATTGGATTGCTAAAAGCATCAAAAGGCTAGCGAGATATTTTCCTAAAACTACTTCCCATTCCCGAACTGGGGAGGTTAGTAACAACTCCAAGGTACCTAACTTTTGTTCCTCAGCCAATAGTTTCATTGTGATAAGAGGTGCAAGGAACACGATGAAGAAACTTGCCCAATCAGAAAGCCCTCTCACTCCAGCTTCGGCAAATGGCGTGCTTACATCAAATACGAAAAACACACCGGTCAAAACCAAGAACATCGCTCCCACTATGTAGGCAGAGGGAGTTGAAAAATAGGCTTTAGCCTCCTTTCGGGTAATAGCGATTAAATTTGTCAAGAAGCTTCCCCTGGAGGACTCGGTAATTCCTCTTCCTCTATTGTAAGTCTCAGGAATATTTCTTCTAAAGACATACCAAGTGACTGTAATTTCAAAAGTTCCCAACCACTAGCTACAACCATTTTGGCTAAGTCGTGTCTAAGATCTCGTCCTATATCTACCGTAATATGATATCTGTGGTAGGCGCCACCTGTTACTGGGATTCTTTCTATTGATTGGACTCCGTCTATCTCTTCGAGCACAGGAACTATTTCCCTATTAGGCCCTTTTACCTCAATTTCTACCCGTTCTATTCCTGATAAATTAGTACCTAAGTTGCTAGGATCGTCAACAGCCACGATCTGCCCTTCATGAATGATGATGACCCTGTCACAGATCATGCTCACTTCCGGAAGAATGTGCGAACTTAATATCAAGGTATGTTCTTCGCCTAGGTTTTTTATTAATTGCCTAGTCTCTACTACTTGGATGGGATCAATTCCTATAGTAGGTTCGTCCAATACTAAAACGTCAGGTTCATGCAGTATTGCTTGTGATATTCCGACTCTTTGTCTATATCCTTTAGAGAGTTTGCCAATAATAGTATTTCTGTACTCTTCAAGCCGGCACAGTTCGACCACCTCATCTATCCGTTTTTTTAATTGAGAGGAAGACATTCCCCTGATTTGACCCATGAAGGACAGGTAATCACTGATCTCCATGTCCTCGTATAGTGGCACTGTCTCTGGTAAATATCCGATGTGTCTTCTAGCAAGTAGGGATTGTTCAACAATGTCATATCCGGCAATTTTGGCAGTACCGGAAGAAGGAGGGATAAATCCGGTTAATATTTTCATTGTTGTTGATTTACCGGCCCCGTTAGGTCCAAGAAAACCAAGGATCTCTCCCTGTTCAACTGAAAAATTCAAACCTGTTACAGCAGGGAAGTCACCGTAATATTTAGTTATGTCTATCGCATCGATCAATTATGTAATCCTTAATTCCTGCGTTTCACATTTTATCCGGTATTGGTCGACGGTAAAAAGAGAACTGAGGAATGTTAATCTAACCGGTTCCAGTGTACAAGCATATTTTAAACTCCTTCACAATTACAATGATATTTTCACCTTTCTATCAGACCTATCTGTAACAAATGGACATGCTAAGATCTATAGAGGGACATTTGGTTGTGATTGCGAGGGAGGATTGATCGTCATGCCACAGTCAGAAAACGGAATCATCTATTTTGATCACGCCGCGACTACGCGCATGAGGCCCGAGGTGTTGGAGACGATGTTGCCATATTTGCAATTCAGCTATGGGAACCCTTCCAGCATATATACCCTAGCTCAGGAAGCGAGGAAAGCGGTTGATGAATCTCGAGAATCAGTGGCACGGATACTTGGCGCTAGGATTAGTGAAATAGTATTTACTAGTGGAGGGACCGAGTCTGATAATGCTGCAATTAAGGGCGCTGCCTCGGCAATGCGTAATTTGGGAACCCATATTATAACGACGGAAATTGAGCATCATGCTGTTTTGCATACTTGTCAACAGATGGAACAGTTTGGGTTTGATGTGACTTATTTGCCTGTTGATTCCTATGGGAGGGTTTCTGTAGATGAGGTTTTAGGCTCTATAAGAGAGGACACTATTCTTGTCAGTGTGATGATGGCAAACAATGAAATCGGGACTATTCAGCCTATAAAAAAGATTGCAGAAGCTGTCAAATTATTAGGCCAGGAAAAAGGAAAAACTATATTGGTTCACAGTGATGCAGTGCAGGCGGCTGGTTCACTCGAGATAAATGTAAAAGATTTAGGGGTAGATATGCTAAGTATTTCTGCCCATAAATTTCATGGCCCACGAGGGGTAGGGCTTCTTTATTTGAGGAGAGGTACCCCATTTGAACCTTTGATAATGGGAGGTGGTCAGGAACGCCAAAACCGATCTGGCACTGAGAACGTTCCCGGAATAGTGGGGTTAGCAAAGGCTTTAGAGCTAGCTGTAAAGGATAGGGAAGAACTACAGGTCAGCTTATCTGCCAAGCGTGACAGGATAATCAGAGGACTAAGAGATGAAATAGAAGGAATGACTATAAACGGCCATTTAACAGACCGGCTTCCGAATAATGTTAGTGTATCTTTCCGCGGAGTCGAGGGAGAGCCTATTCTTCTAGGTTTAGATTTTGCCGGAATTTGTGCTTCTAGTGGAAGTGCATGCTCATCAGCTTCATTGGAGCCATCGCATGTTTTGCTAGCGATAGGTCATTCTGCGGAGTTAGCTCAGGGTACCCTTAGAATAACTTTGGGTCGGGATAACTCTGACGGAGATGTAGATTATCTCATGGAGGTGCTTCCGAATCTCATAAAAAGGCTACGTGATTTGCCTTCCTTAACTGCCCATCCTTGATTTACGATGTGATAGATTGTTGAGCCTGTATTTTAAGAATTAAAACATTTAGAGAAACCATGATTATTTTTACTAATTTTCGATCGATTTTAGCTGTTTTATCGGCCTGTTTAATTTCAATTACTTTTTTTGTCTCTTGTAACTCGGAGAAATTAGATTTGGGAGCAACTGGTAGGAACTTGGAAGTACACGCCTCACGACCTCAAGTTGTTTCCAAGGCGTTTTATACCGAAGATGGAATCACAAGGATTATCACACCTAGTGCATCGAATAGGAAATTGGCCGTTGTCAACACGACTATAGTCAATAGAAGTAGTACGGTTATACCGATATCTGTAGACCCAGATGCTGCGACACTCGGTGACCGGAGAGGAAAGAAATCTAATGCAATAGATCCTTTTACACGTTCCAAGGAGATTTCAGGGACCTTGAGCCTAGATCCTGATGTTTTAGAAATAACACCGGTTTTGTGGGGGGAAATAGAGCTAGCAAGAGGCTTTCAGGTATCTGGTAGTTTGGTTTTTGATGTGCCAAAAGGACTGCTTTTAGGTACAATATTTTGGGATGAAGTTGAATATATACCTGTAGATTTCATCGACTACTGGAAAGATAACGATTAATGTCAAATTACAGACAAGCCAGATATAGTAAATTAAAGAACAACTTTAGGTAGCAAGGAGAATATGTTATGGCCAACACTGTTGAAATAACGGACAGTAATTTTCAAGAAGAAGTACTAAACTCTGATATACCTGTGCTTATTGATTTTTGGGCTGACTGGTGTCAGCCATGCAAGATGATAGCTCCTGTAGTTCAGCAGATCGCTGATGAGTATGAAGGCAAAATCAAAGTAGGCAAATTAGACGTTGATAGTAATGGGCAAACTTCTATGGACTACAACATCAGAGGAATACCAGCTCTTTTGATATTTAGTGACGGGAAGCCAGTTGACCAAATAGTGGGCGCTGTTCCGAAATCCATAATTCAAAAGAAGATTGATGAGGCCCTTTCGGGGTAATTTTATTAAATTACCTATTCAGTAATAGAGGACAACTTAATCTGGGAGCGGATGGGGCCTGGTGGTCTCTGCGGACTTCAACTCCGTTGGCAGTAATCCTTCGATTGGTGCGGTGGGTTCGACTCCCTCGCGCTCCCGCCATATGGCTGATGTATAGTCTCAGATAACCTATGGGTGCAGGATTGAAATTACTTCGCACAATACAAACAGAGTTAAATAATACTTCGGTGAGCCTGGCTACTTTAGGGCTATTAGTCTCCACCTTGGAATACCCAGAAATCAACATTGATGAGGAATTGGCCTCATTCACCCAATTGGAATCAGTGTTGTCTCGGAGAATTCAGTCAAACTCTAGCCTTTTGCAAAAATTAAATGAAATCAGTGATTATTTTTTTTCAGAACTACGTTTCTCAGGGAATGTTAAGAATTATTACGATCACAAAAATAGTTTCATAAATGAAGTTTTAAACAGGCGTCAAGGGATACCAATTACCCTCGCTATAGTTTACATGGAGATTGCCTCTAGATTGGGGATCGATGTTGCAGGCATCGGGATGCCAGGACACTTCCTTGTTCGTGCTAGTGATGAAACCGAAATATTTTACATAGACGTATTCGATAACGGGACCGTGTTAAGTAAAGATGAATGTGAGAAAAACTTTAATGATCATGTCTCGGCCCCTTTCACTTGGAATGACCGTTATTTGTCGCCAGTAGATGACAAATACATAGTTGTAAGACTGTTGCGAAATTTGAAATACATTTACTTAAGTGAAGGTAAGAGTAAACAAGCCTACAAGGTCATGGATTTAATAGTTGGTCTTGAGCCGGACAACGTTTTTGAGATTAGGGATAGAGGGATGATAGGGTTTAGGGTGGGACATCAAAGACAATCTATAGATGATCTCAAAAGATTTTTGAAAAAGGAGCCTGTGGGACGTTCAGCAGTTGAAGCCTCCAGTGTATTAGAACTTCTGGAAAGGAATGACAAGAAATGGTAGGGGATGTACGTATAATTCATCCCGATGTTCCAGCGGAGGAAAAAATGAGAGAAAAGAAATACTGGCTGATGAAGTCAGAACCGTCTGATTATTCCTTTGAAGAACTTAAATCGGAAGACAAGGCCACAGCCGAATGGGATGGGGTTAGGAATTACCAAGCTAGAAATCTCCTGCGGGATGAGATAAAAATTGGCGACGGGGTATTGTTTTACCACTCAAATTCAAAACCTTCTGCTGTTGTTGGAACCGCAGTAGTAGTCAAGGATGGATACGCGGATTTCACGGCTTGGGATCCGGATTCAAAACACCCAGACCCCAAAAGCAGCCCGGATAATCCGATATGGTTTATGGTTGATATAAAAGCTGATTTATCGTTTGATACCCCTATACCACTCCAGGAGATAAAAAAGATTCCAGCTCTTTCCGATATGGTGTTGGTAAAGAACTCCAGATTATCCGTCCAACCTGTTAAAAACCAAGAATTTGACTTAATCGTGAGAATGGGAACAAATCAGGATTAATTTAAATCACACATGCCCAATGAAAGAGAAAGGTTGATCGAATTACAAAAATCCCAGTGGCAATCTTTGGAAAAATTATGTACATCTTTGAGTTTGGATGAGTGGGAAGTTGATACTGATTGCCCCACTTGGACGGTGAAGGATTGCATAGCTCATTTGGTTGGCATAGAGCATCGTATTCTCGGTAGAGAGGTGCCAGATATGCCTTTGGATGAGATGTGTCATATCAGGAATGAGCAAGGTGCGAAAAATGAAATAGATGTGGTTTCCCGACGCGCGATGACTCCTGCAGAGGTGCTCGAGGAATTCTCAGAGGTTAATTCAGAAAGATTGAAGATGCTTAACGGGCAACTAGATTTTGCTGCTGAGGCCGACTCACCTATAGGCAAGGGAAATGTTGCTGATCAAGTGTCTGTCAGAGTATTTGATTGCTGGGTACACGAACAAGATATTCGTAGGGCAATTGGAAAGCAGGGTAATTTGTTAGGTCTTGCTGCTCAACATTCGTATGAAAGAATGACTAGTGTGATGCCCTTTGTGGTTGGGAAGAAAGCAGGGGCTCCGGAAAGGAGTTCTGTAAGGTTCAAGATATACGGAGAGTCTTTTTTTGTTGTGAATATAAGAGTTGATGAAGGGAGGGCCCGACTTGTAAAGGAACTTTCAGAGCCAACAATTGAGTTGGAAATGGACTGTGAGGTGTTTATGTGCCTTTGTTGCGGGAGGTGGGACCCCGATAAAATTCTGTCTGATCACAAGGTGTTGATCCAGGGGGATCGACACCTTGGTATTTCAATCGTCAAAAATATGAATTATATGGTTTGACTATCTTCTGATTCTTATCCTTCTAGGAGGATTTTTACGATATCCTTTGCTACTTCTCGCGCCCTTTCTCTTAACAAAGTTTCGTCTAAGCTACCCAGTGGATGAGGTACAACAGCGAAAGGAAATTCTGGGATGCCTCCCATTTTTGACATAGCTACGGCACTAGTCACAAATGGTTCCGTGCAGATCACTGCAGCAGGGACTCCTTTTTTCTCAAATTGAATTCCGTCGTGCACACTGCACGAAGAACATGACCCTCAATCACCCGAGGCTGTGATAATCACATCACATTGTTTGGCTAGCTTTTCTAGCAAATTCGGAGGGCATGGTCTTGAAGCGTTACCTTTGTTATCTTCAATAACAGCCCCTAGCCCATGATCATCTTTGAGAATCTCATACACGTATCGGAGTATTTCTACAGAGTTCTTTTTGCCGTTGGCAAGCAGCCCTACCGTCAATCCATTGAGCGATTCAGGGCGTATCGCCAGTAGGGAATTCTGTGAATTGGCATCTATTGTTGGATCCAAAACTCTAATTCCTTCAACCATAAGTTCCCCCTTTTTCTTTTCCCCATCATACAGTATCTTCTGATTTACACTTGGCTATATGACTTTAAATTAATTCTTTTGTGACAGATTGGGATCCTACCCCGCCTGCCCAAAGTGGTATAACGCATGAAAACGCTCCTGCCGCACCTCCTCCCACTAGTAATGTGAAGCTCTCTGGTGTTAATGCAGAGGGTGTTATCTCAGAGCCCGTTGGTCTGGGGCCAGGGGGTATAGATCCGAATCCCCACTCGTCGTTTGTCCTTGCGGCCATCTCATAAAGAAAATCTCTAATCTGGTTCTTGGTCCATCCAGCTTTTTTAAAAGATTGCATATGTTCAGGACAAAATATTATTACTATCTCTCCTTGGTTAGGGCCTGCAGCAAAAAGGGCATCTCTAAAACTTCTAAGTATA
This sequence comes from Dehalococcoidia bacterium UBA7891, assembly GCA_002500485.1. Lineage (GTDB taxonomy): Bacteria > Chloroflexota > Dehalococcoidia > Lucifugimonadales > UBA826 > UBA11996. The sequence goes on along the minus strand of DLRJ01000072.1, from coordinate 21,163 downwards.
TTTTCGGGATCTTGGCTCGAATGATTACTTACTTGGATCGGAGATAGGCCTGCGAACACTGAAACGGTGTTGGCATCTTTCGAAAAACCCCTGTCTTCTGCTGTGTTGGGCCATGGTCGAAAGTCTTCATTTTCAGTTATGCACCAGGTATATTTACCAGCATGCCCCAGAGTGGCTTTATCAATTTCTCCAGATCTGGATCCGGTGCAATTAATTACCACTAATCGAAGCGCCCGGCCAATGGTCGCGTTTGCTTGATGCCCTGGGCCGAAGAGACTTATTCCACCATTTAACCCTATTTCTTTCGCGATGGGTCCAGTCACAAGCGTCAAAATGCCTGCTCCCATAGTACTAGCGGTAATCCCATGGAGATTAAATTTTGATTCCAGCAGCGCCTCCACAGCTGTTAGCACTATGGGAAAATATTCTGGTTTGCAACCAGCCATCACTGAGTTTATGGCGACTTTCTCCATTGTAATTTCCCTGCCTTTGACAGGCTCAACTCCTACAACGTCTTTATAAGATTTACCTGAAAGGTCTATAAATTTGGAAACTTCTTGTTCTGTGGGTAAATTAATTGGAAGACCATCGGTCCAGCCCTGCTTAAGAAAGTATTCACTCGCTTGCTGCAATGTACTGAAGGAATAGGTTTTTGCTATTGGTGATGAGGACACGATTTCACCCCATGTTTGTGAAATTTTGTAAATAGAAAACACATTTTACTCATTTATACGGAAACACTACTACTAGGTTAGTAATATGAATCAAATTATTGGTTGATTGTATGGATTGAATTACACTAATTTAGGTAGTAATATCTCCTTATTCAGAATTTAAATTCATTTCATGTAATTAATTTACCGATAGGGGGACCTAATGGGAAACAAAAACAAATCACTTGTTGTTGTTCAGCTTTCAGGTGGGAACGACTATTTAAATACTGTAGTTCCCTATGGGGATGACGAGTATTACGACTTTAGGAAAACTGTCCATATTGAACAAAACAAGGTTCTTCCCATCGATAAAGTCTATGGTTTCAGCCCCCATTTAGCACCTATTAAAAGACTTTATGATCAAGGAAAAGTTGCTGTCATTAATGGGATTGGTTATGACAACCCGAATAGATCACATTTTCGTTCTATGGATATTTGGCATACCGCTCAGCCTGATGAAATAGGCACTGAAGGATGGCTTGGCAGAGTTATTAGAGATCTTGATCCGACTGCTGAAAATGTCTTAACTGGTGTGAACTTCGGTAGAGGGTTACCAAGAGCCTTAGGGGTTCGCGGAGTCCCTGTTGCGTCAGTCGGTAATTTGGATACATATGGCTTATTCCCAGATATAAAAGATGAGTCGGCAAAAAAACTTGCGCTTGACGCATTTGCGCACATGTATGGCGGAGTACAGGGAAAAGACCCAGTCCTCAATTTTCTAGGCCAGACAGGTATGGATGCGTTGAAAGGTGCAGATATACTCAGGACCGCTCCTCAAAAATATAGTTCGGCTATTGAATATGCTGCCAACCCGATTGCTCAAGGGATGAAAAGTATAGCTCAGGTCTTGCTCGCTGATTTCGGTACCCGAGTCTTTTATACACAACATGGTAGTTTTGATACTCATTCAGGGGAAATCCTTACACATGCAAAACTTTGGGATGAAGTGTCTGGTGCGGTGGGAGATTTCTACGATGATATGCAGGAACATGGACGTGAGGACGAAGTCGTAGTGATGATATTCTCTGAATTTGGAAGGCGTATCAAGGACAACGGCTCGGGCACAGATCATGGTTCTGGCGGTGTTGCATTTATCATCGGGGGTGAAATTAAAGGTGGAATGTATGGACAGTATCCGTCTATAAAAGAGGCAGATCACTTGGAAGGAGATTTACATTTCAACAATGATTTCCGGTCCACTTATTCGACCGTTGTTGAAAAATGGTTTGGGTTGGACCCTGTTCCGATAGTAAATGGTCACTTTGAGCAGTTTGATTTCGTCAATGCCTAAATAGTAAGACTAATAAAACCGGATTTGGCACTAAAAGATAACTATTCAGAGGTGAGAAATATGAGTCAGGACGTTTCTTTGATGGCCCATCTTATGCGACGGGCTGGGTTCGGTGCTACTCGTAATGAATTGGATGAGTATCTGAGCGATGGTTATGAGGCCACGGTGGATAAACTACTAGACCCTGGCGAATCCGACCACATGCCAGATGATCTAATTCGACGATATCACGTTGACCAATCAGAATTGAGACAGTTGGATGGCGCGGGTGCTTATTGGCTCTACCGCATGCTGACGACAAGTAACCCTCTTGAAGAGAAATTAGCTTTATTTTGGCATGGATTGTTTGCAACAGGCTACGCCAAACTAAATCAAGCCCGGGCATTACTCAACCAAATTGACATGTTTCGGAAATATGGATTTGGTAGTTTCCGGGATTTATTAGTTGAATTGTCTCGGGATCCTGCAATGATTCTGTGGCTTGACAATAATGAGAATCATAAAGAGGCCATCAACGAGAATTATGGAAGGGAATTACTCGAATTATTCTCCATGGGTATTGGTAACTATTCAGAAGACGACATTAAAGAATGTGCTAAAGCTTTTACTGGTTGGACTTTAAAAAATGCTGAATACATGTCAGTAAGGGCAAGTAAGGATTCCATATGGCCATACGGCAGAATAGCCTGGCATTACGAATATCGGGCAGACGATCATGATAGTGGTGAGAAAAAATTCTTAGGTGAAGTTGGGAATTTCAACGGTGAGGACATTGTTGACATAATCGTAACCCAAAAACCCACTGCCAGGTTTTTATCGACAAGATTGTTTCAATATTTCGCATCTGATGAAGTAGATGATGACGGAGTGCAGGTAATAAAAGCAATGATGGATTCTTATTTCGAATCCGGATTTAAAGTCTCAGCTGTGTTGAGGACTCTTTTTAACTCGGATTATTTCAAATCAGAAAAATGCCGATATTCCAGAGTGAAAGGCCCTGTAGAATCTGTTGTAGGCACAGCTAGATTAGCTGGTAGCTATCAGGAACCCACTTTGGACGTGCATTCTCTATGGGCACAAACAATGTTTATGGGACAGGGGCTGTTAGCACCTCCGACAGTTGAAGGGTGGCATGAAGGAGTGGAGTGGATAGATAGCGGTTCCTTGGTGGAGCGCATCAATTTCGCAGCTAAGGAATTAAGCGACCCAGCAAAAGAGGGTGTTCAAGACATAATTAGGAGGGTCACTGCTGGGTATATAGATTTGATCCATGCTGAAAACTTAGTAGATTCATGTTTGGATTTTATGGGACCCATACAAGTGGGAGCGGATACAAGGGAAGGGTTAATTGAATTTGCGGAATCCCAAGGCAAGCTACATCTGAAAAACGGGAAAACTGATGAAGACGGATCGGCCCAGGTTGCTCGGTTGATTGGAATGATTGCCTCGACCCGAGAATACCAGCTAGCTTAAACCACGAAAATTCAGAGGTATAAATCATGGTGATTACTAATACAACCAGTATTAAGTACCTTAAAACAATAGGTATAGTCAATAATGGTTTCAATGGCCGTGGATTCGCTAACCCATACGATGTTGCCATTGGCCCCGGGGACAATATATTTGTATTAAATCGATGTGATCCTGCCAGAAGAAACGCGATAAGGGTAGGGGTCTGTAATCTTGATGAAGAGTATCTATATGAATTTGGTTACGGATTCGGAGATGGTGACGGTCAAATGATGTTGCCTGTGGCGATGGCATTTGATGCGGAAGGGCGACTGCTTATAACAGATGAGCACACTAACAGGATAACAATTTATTCTGATGAAGGTGAAGTTCTAGGTAAATGGGGTCAGAAAGGTGAGTCGGAAGGTGAATTCAACGGCCCGGCGGGGATAGCCACTGATTCATCTGGAACAGTTTATATCTGTGATCAACGAAACCATAGAGTTCAGAAATACACTGCGGATGGTATGTTTTTGACTCAATGGGGTTCTCAAGGCACAGGACCAGGTGAATTTAATTTACCATGGGGTCTAGGCTTAGATGCGGAAGACAATGTTTATGTAGCAGACTGGAGAAATGATAGGGTCCAAAAATTCGATTCCAATGGGCACCATTTGAAAACGATTGGGGATTCGGGAGTAAAGCAAGAACAATTAATAAGACCGTCGGCCGTATCAATAGATCAAAGTGGCAATGTATATGTCGCCGACTGGGGTAATGAGAGGCTTCAGGTATTTAATTCTGAGGGGAAAGTGATTGCTAGCCTTCGAGGTGAAGCGACTCTTTCTGATTGGGCTAAAGATTTTTTTGAATCAAATCCAGACGAAATGGAGACCCGGGAAATATCTGACCTGAACCCGGATGTTCCGGATCATTTAAATGATCCATATCATATATCTTCCCAAACTGAACCATTTTTTTGGGGACCGGTTTCGGTAAGGATAGATGACAACAATCGGTTATATGTTGTGGAATCTAACCGTCATAGAATCCAGATTTATGAGATTGAATAACATTTAACCGGCCTGTATGAATTCCAGCCAATTTCCTTCGGGGTCTTGGCAGTAGCAAATTCCATGTCTGCCTCCAGTTTCTGTATCGGTCATTATCGGCGGCGTTACGAATTTGACCCCTTTATTTGTGAGATCTTGATAAAGTTCCTCTATGTTTTCGACATTGAAACAGACGTGAGCTGCTCCCAGTTGGTTACGGTTCAGATGTCCACTGGGACTGTCCGGATAAATGTAGTACACCAATTCCAGAGCGTGTCCACCACCCTTCCCAACAAATATCAAAGTCCTATGGGCCCCTGGAATACCGGTATGATCACCAGTTTCAGGGGCTCTACTGTCGATCTCTCTTTCGATTTGGAGTCCCAAATCATCCCGGTAAAAGGAAACCATTTTATCTAGGTCCCTGACTACAAACCCTGAATGATTGAATCCTGTAATCATACTTTCCTCCTGGTAGGTGAGTTGTAATTTGAGTATGCGCTTATCACATTGCAAACGATATAATCGCAGTGTATTCTTCAGAGTATGAATGAACTCCTTAATATACTCAAACTGCCTTATCTGTGGGGCGGCATAGGTGCAGCTCTTGGTGCGGGGTTGGGCGTTAACAATTTATCAGTTTGGCTGCTGGCTGTGTTGTTGGGATTATTTTTTGTAACCATGAGACTCACCGGTCCGCCAGAAGAAGGTAAAGAAGGTAGATTGTTCGCAGGGGGGAGTTTGCTTATGCTTGGTTGGATTTTGGCTTTTTCAATACGTGGGATAGTTATTTAATTCCTAAGCTGCATAGAAACTTTGAGAATATACGCTTTTTAACAAGTTAAAGGGAACAAAAATTCGTGTCTACCAAAGTTTCCTTATTTGCAACATGTATTCTTAATAATTTCTATCCGGATGTTGCATTTAGTGTGGTTAGGGTTTTGAGTAAATTGGGAGTAGATGTTACGGTTCGGCCGGATCAAACCTGCTGCGGACAGCCGTTTTTCAATTCCGGACATTGGAACGATTCATCCAAGTTGATGAGAAAATTCGTTGAGAGCTATTCCGGTGGCCAAGAAGATATAGTGCTACCGTCAGGGTCATGTACTAGCATGGTAAGAAATCATTATCTTGAAGTATGCAATGATGATGACATTGGTGAGATAAGAGACGTGTCAGGCAGGACTTTTGAATTCACAGAATATATAACTAGAGAACTAGGTATATTTGATCTGACCCCGTTCCAATCCGCCATAACTGAAAAAATCAATGTGACCTATCATGAATCTTGCCACCTCAAAAGGGAATTGGGTGTTTCCAGTGAACCGATTGATCTTCTACAGTCACTCGAAAATGTGACAGTAATGGATATGGACCAATCTGAAGTTTGTTGCGGTTTTGGAGGTACCTTCGCTACAAAATATTCGGAAATATCCACGGCTATGGGAGAAGAAAAAGTCGCTAATATAGTGAAAAGTGGCGCAGATATTGTTACCGCATCAGACATGAGTTGTTTGATGCATATTGACGGGTTGATTGCACGAAAAAAAATTCCCCTCAAAAGCATGCATATTTCGCAAGTAATAGAGCAATCTTTGAATATGGAATATCAAAAATGAAACCAGAGACGAAAAATTTCAATTCGAAATCCAAAGAGACCTTATTGGATCCTCAGATTCAGAAAAATTTATCCGGGCTTTATGGAGGGTTCCATAGTGCGCGTATCAAAGCATCCTCAGATACGGTCGATTGGGAAGAATTACAAATAAAAGGTAGGGAAATCAAAAAGCACGTAATAAATAATTTGGATTACTATTTGGAGTTATTGGAATCTAACGTGATTTCCTCCGGTGGTAATGTTTATTTTGCTGAGACAGCTGAAGATGCGACTCAGTACGTTATAAATTTAGCGAAGGAGAAAGACGTTAAGACGGTTGTTAAAAGTAAATCTATGTTGTCAGAGGAAATGTCGCTCAACGAGGAATTGATCAAGCATGGAATAGATCCATATGAGACTGACTTGGGCGAATACATTGTACAGCTGGCAGAAGAGACTCCTTACCATATTATTGCTCCAGCAATACATAAATCCAGGCAAGAAGTGTCTGAATTGTTCGCTGATAAAATTGGTACAAGCCAGACAGAAAATATAGAAACTTTAACCTTAGAGGCACGAGACCAATTAAGAGATAAATTTATTCAAGCTGATATGGGAATAACCGGGGGCAATTTTTTGGTAGCCGAAACTGGCACATTGGCCTTGGTATCGAACGAAGGTAACGGTCGGATGTGTACTTCAATGCCTCCTGTACATGTCGCTATTGTTGGCATGGAAAAAATTATTCCATCTATGGAAGATTTGGGCACATTTTTGCGGTTGCTTATAAGGTCGGCAACGGGCCAGTGGATCTCAAGTTATGTGACCATGGTCTCGGGACCACGGGAAAGTACTGATATAGACGGTCCAGAAGAGTTCCACTTGGTCATCGTAGACAATGGGAGATCTAAGATGCTGGCCGATCCCTATTTGAGAGAGGCATTATATTGCCTGAGATGCGGGGCATGTTTAAACGCATGCCCTGTTTACAGGAAAGTTGGGGGACATTCCTACGGTTGGGTTTATCCGGGGCCAATCGGGTCTATTGTGTCCCCTATTTTGACCGGGTTGTCAGATGCTAAGAATTTGCCTTTTGCCTCCAGTTTGTGTGGGGCTTGTAAAGAGGCATGTCCGGTGAAAATAGATATTCCTAGGATGCTTTTGTATTTGCGTAATCAGCTTGCGGAAGGTAAAGATTATCCAGATCAGCAGTCCGCTGGACTAGGGGAGCGAGTTGTTTCTAAATTTTTGTCTTCTTTGTTATCAAATAATAAGGCAATTGGGTTTCTCGTACGATCGGCCAACTTGATTGCAACCATAGCCCCTTTTGTTCGAAAGCCATTCCCGCCTTCGTGGACGAAAAGTAGGGAATCCCCTACATTGGCAAAAAAGACATTTGTAGATCAATGGGTTTCTTTAGATTTGGACGGGTCTTTACGTAAAAAGCATTAACTCGATTTAGGACACCTTCGTCTTTTGTCGTATTAACCGCAATAGCTCTGTTGTTGAGCTGACAGGAAGTTCGCAAACATAATTTTCGCATAAATAAGCCATTGCTATATCTTGTTTCGGTTCGCGGTCATTAAGTAGGGGATAGGTATCCCATTTGTTCCTAGCTTTTTCTGTGTGGCTGAAATAGGCGTTCCCACAAAAAATATGATTAGGGACATAGGACTCGTACAAACAATCACGCATTTTCAAAGCTTGTTTTGCATTATCTGAAATAATTGCTATTTCGATGGTTGGATAAATATAAGAATCGTAAACACATAGCCAATTACCGAAAGAGACTGGATGCTCACTTGCGATGGTGGCAGTAGAGCTCATTAATGATATGAATATATTAAAATATTCTAATTTGTTAGTTATCAGAGATAATTTAAATAATGCCTCCGCAGTCATGGATGAGCCTGAGGGTGTGGCGTTATCGTAACTTTCACTAGGTCTAATAATGAGGTCATCACCGTCTTCTGGAGTGTCGTACAGTCGTGTTTCATGACTATTCCAGAACAAGGAGACTAAAGTGTCTGCTATTTTTTCCGTTTTAGCCAGCCATTCCAGGTCTAATGTTGCTTCATGCATAGCCAGCATGGCTAGTATAAGGGATGAATAATCCTCGAGGTAGCCATAACTCCCTATTTGACCCCCCTTGGATGAATGAAATAGCCCGGAATTAAATTCAATAAGATCTAATAATGAATTAAGGTTTAGTTTTGCTATTTCCAGTAACTTTTCCTCTTTGCTTACAAGGTATCCTTCTATGAAAGAGAGTGACATGAGAGCATTCCAAGATAGAAGGCTTTTATTGTCTTTGAATGGCTTCGGCCGACTATTCCTTATGTCAACCAATTTCTTTCTTAAATTAAGTAAATCCGGGTTCTCGCTTCCCAAAAATCCAAAATTCATTCCTTTTGGTTTGTAGTGGAGAATATTTTTGCCTTCGAAGTCACCTTCTTCCCCTAGGCTAAAGGCTGATTTGAATAACGCCATCTCTAGATCGGTTAAATGGCGCTTAAATTCATTAGGGTCCCATAGGTAAAAGGTTCCTTCTTCGCCTTCACTGTCCGCATCTTCAGCGGAATAAAACAGACCATTTTCATCGGTCATGTCCCTATCAATGTATTCATATATGTCTTTTGCAACCCTAAGATAGAAATTTTTACCTGTAACCTGGAAAGCGTGAATGTAAAGTCTCGAAAGTAAGGCATTGTCATACAGCATTTTTTCGAAATGAGGCACCAGCCATTTCTTGTCAGTCGAATATCTGTGGAACCCTCCCCCTAAATGGTCGTACATACCTCCAGACGCCATTTTTTGAAGGGCTGTTTCGACCATTTCTAGGGCTCGAGAATCTGGGTGGTTTAAGTGGTATCTGAGTAGGAACTCTAAGGCCATGGACTGAGGGAATTTTATCGAATTCCCGAACCCACCCCATTCCCAATCGCATTGTGCAAGAAGTTGTTCGTATGCCTGTTCCAGTAAACTAGGTTCAAAATTATTGGTGGCAGGAGTCTCTGTTATCGAAGCTCTTATATGCTCTAGGAGATACGAGCCTGATTCCTCTATCTCCGGCCGCCTATTTTTGTATGCATCTGATATAGCCAAAAGTATTTGAATGAAACCAGGCATACCTCCTCGGGGTTCTGGGGGGTAATATGTACCTCCAAAGAACGGCAACCCTTCAGAGGTCAAGAAAACCGTCAAAGGCCAGCCGCCCTGGCCAGTCATGGATTGAACAGCCGACATGTAGATAGAGTCTATGTCGGGCCTTTCTTCACGGTCCACTTTCACGCTTACGAAATTATCATTCATAGCTTTTGCGATTTCTTCATTCTCAAAAGATTCGTATTCCATAACGTGACACCAGTGACAGGAAGAGTAGCCGACGCTTAAAAGGACCGGAACATCACGAGCCTTAGCCTCTTCAAAGGCGTCCAGGCCCCAGGCAAACCAATTGACAGGATTGTCCTTATGTTGCAAAAGATAAGGACTCGATTCTTCGGAAAGTCGGTTTGTCATGTGGGGTTCTGCTATTTTTCTGTGGGGTAGGGGGGGCATTCCCACCCACCTTTGTTGAATGAAAGGGTGGCGACCCTGGAGGGATTCGAACCCACGACTTACTGCTTAGAAGGCAGTCGCTCTATCCACTGAGCTACAGGGCCACATAATTATTTTCCAAGTTTGAATGGCAAACGTCAAATTAGAATTGTAAGAGATATCGAACTATACCTTAAGGTATAAGCGAATGTGTCCCTAAAGGTTAATAGCGTTAAGCACACGGCGCGTTAGGTGCGGCGGGTTTTGAAATCATTAGAAAAGAGCCAGAAATGATTGAAAACTTCGTTGACATTGCCTGGTTTGGTAAATAATATCTATTAGTCTTCGAAATTAACGGAGGAATTGATGGCAACAAGAAAAACAAAAAAGATGATCGCGGTTGAGGAAAGATTTCGTCAGCCACTGGAAAAAATGCTTCCTGAAATGGTTACAGAGCAAGGGTTGACTGCCACAGCGGATTACCTTGGAGTCAGTAAGGCCACATTGGCTTATTGGTTACTCAAATTCAGAATCGATGTAAGAAGAGTGGCCCTTGCTCCTGGGGACACCATGCATGTAACTCGTCTAGACGGCTAAACTGTCTGGGACAGAGAAAAGGGATGCGAACTCGCAGTTCCCATCCCTTTTCTTATTGTAATTCACGGCGGATCGCCTCTTGTGCGTCCCTCGATCTTTCCTTCTCAATAATCGCCTTTCTCTTGTCGTACTGTCTTTTGCCGCGACCTATCCCTATTGAAATTTTCGCAAAATGCCCTGACAAATAAAGCTTTAATGGAACTATCGAATAACCTTTTTGTTGTGCCGCAGCCATGAATTTTCTGAGCTCCTGCTTTCGTAACAACAGTTTCCGGCTTCTGAGTGGGTGGTGGTTTTCTCCCCTGGAATAGGGGTACTGGGCAATGTGGGCGTTGTTCAGCCAGAGTTCCCCATTCGACGGGAATGCATATGAACCCGCCAAATTTACTCTGTGATCTCGGATTGATTTTATTTCCGACGACTGGAGAACTAGGCCGGCCTCAATAGTTTCCAATATTTCATAATCATAGTAAGCTCGGCGATTTGATGCTATTAAGGTATCCGACATGCGATTATCTCGTTAGTCATTTAATAGTTTATTTATTTCCTTATAGGCTTCATCAACCTGTTTTATATCTGCTTCCTTGCTATCTCGTGATGTGACCAATATATCTGGAGTGAGACCTTCCCCTTCGATTGGCCTTTTGTTAGGAGTGTACCAACGCCCAACCGACATATAAAGGCCGCCACCATTACTTAATTTTCTGAAGACATTGACCGTTCCTTTACCAAAGGTTTGCTCTCCAATTACCGTAGCCCTCCCATTATCTTGGAAAGCCCCCATTAGGATTTCACTCCCGCTGGCGCTGTACTTATTTACCAGAACCACCATTGGTAGGGTTGAGGCAAATCCACCGCCCGATGCCTGCCATGTTACATTTTCGGTTTGTCGTTCCTCAAGGAGGATTACACCGTCATCTAAAAACATGTTGGCAATATCAAAAACCTGTTGCAAATAGCCGCCAGGGTTACTTCTTAAGTCGAGTATTAGGCCTTTAGAGCCGGCCTCCAACTCCTTATTTAAAATTTCGGAAAGCCTGACTGGAGTGTCACCTTTAAACTCTGTAATCCGGATGTGGGTTATGTCATCCCCCGGATCACTCCGGAGTAATACACTGGGTAAGGCTATAACGTCTCTGCTGACATCTATAATCGTTGTTTCGAGTTCGCCTATATGTTTCACTGTGAGGGAGACTATACTCCCTTTAGGGCCCCTTATTTTTGATACGGCCTCTAAGAGTTCCAGTCCCTCTATTGATTCTCCGTCGACAGCTAAAATGATATCCCCAGCCAAGATTCCTGCGGCCTCTGCAGGGCCCCCTTCGATAGGGCTTATAATTTGTATCATGCCGTCTTCTCGTCTCCTCACATGGGCGCCAATACCTTCAAATTGTCCAGATAAATCTGTTTGTTCAATTTGTAACACTAAGGGATCCACATATGAAGTATGGGTGTCTTCAACAGAATCAATCAATCCTTTGATTGCGGATTCTTCAAAGGTTCCCGCCTCAAAAGTTGCTCGGTCAATATGTTCCTTGTTTAAAAGGGACCAGGCCTCCCATACTGCTTCTAGTTCCCTGGGTGTCCCCTCAGAGGAGCCTAATTGCTCCTTGGGAATCGTAGAGGCCATCGGGTAGGGGGCACTACTATCAGAGTATTTGGTTGGTGTCGGTACATCTGGTTCGGCGGTTGTATCTGAAGAACACGCTAGGGGGATTGAAATGAAAGACACTACACATAGTAAAGTGAGTAATTTTGTCATTTTGTTCTATTTGGTCCTAGTAAAATAATTAAAGTTAAGAATACATCCAGACTCTATTTTATCAATATGTAACGAAACGAAATAGACGTTAAGGTTAAAAAAACCAAAAAGACGATTGACATTTTTTGCAAGATCCGTATATTTATTTCAAAATGATTTCAAAAAAGAGGCTGAAGTTTGAAATAGCATGAATAAAGATGGATTTCGCAGGACTCGCAGGGTTCGGGGTTATCCGGCCCATACAATAAAGGACACGTTGGAAATCGCCAAAGCGATATATCACGATAATGCCGGATTGCCTTTAGATAGGAAGCTTTTGGCTAACCATTTGAGCATCAGCCCTAGAAGTAGTAGTTTCACCACTCTCTTAGCAGCTTCAGAGCAATATGGATTCACTAAAGGGAGATATAGGGACGAGACCATTTCCTTGACTGACCTAGGGATTTCAATTTCAATCCCCAAGTCGATTGAAGAACTTGCAGAATCTCTTTTAAAAGCTGCCTATATGCCTGAAAAATTCCGAAAACTAAACAAACTCCTAAATGAAGGAGAACTTCCTAAACCAGAATTTCTGACTAATTTATTGGTAAGAGATCTAGGTATTGCTATTGATCAAACTGATGAGTTCACCCGTTTGTTTACAGAAAACCTGTCATATATAGAAGATTTAGGGGTAAGAGAAAATGCAGTAAAAGGACTTACTTCACCTCTAACAGATAAAACCCTACCAAATATAGTTGAAAATATACCTGTTTCCATTGACTCAGTAATTAAACGCCCTTCCTCAATGGCTGCGAAAGAAGGATATCTGCTGTTTATTGAGACAACAGAGACGGCAAAAAATATTACCTCAATTGTGATTTCCCAATTTAGAAGCCTCGGTATACCAACTAAAAGTATCGGGCCATATGATGATGTAGATGAACCTGAAAAGGCCGTGGCTACAGTATTGGTTTTAAATGCCTCTGAATTTAATGAGGAAATTCAATTGACTGAAATATTTGCAGTCGGGGTAGCTAATGGAATTACACCTGGGAACGTTATTTTAGTTTCTGAATCTATAGAATTTCAGAAATATTTCCCGGCATCCGCTTTAAGGCAAGGTCAATTGATTACATACCAGGACGTGAACAGCTTGGTGATAGGATTATTGATGCATTTAACCACTAAAGGCAGCTTATCAGTGAAAATTTCGATCCCCTAACTTTACATAACATTTATAGTGCGCAATAAGAAATATGTGGCTATAAGACTAATACTCAGATATTTTGCATTCAATCACGTTAATTAGTTCCCCTATTCCAAATCCTGTTTCAGCTGAGCAGAACACGGTTTGATCAAACTGATCCATAAGTTTTATAAGAGATGTATCTTCATGCGCCTGATAGTTCTTTGGAAAGAGATCAATTTTGTTTAAAACTCCGATTTTGGGTTTGTCTGTTAAACCTAGATTTCCGAGGACTTCATTTACGGCATGACAATGTTCAGACCTGTTTGGGTGTGAAATATCAGAAACATGAATCAAAAGGTCGGCTTCTTCAGCTTCCTCTAAGGTCGCCCGGAAGGCCGCAATAAGACTTGTTGGAAGTTTTTGTATGAAACCCACAGTGTCTGTCAAAAGTATCTCTTTTCCATTCCTTATGGAAATCTTCCTTGTAATAGGGTCTAGGGTTGAAAATAGTTTATTTTCGGCTGTGACTGCTGAGGAGGCCAATGTATTTAATAAGGTGCTTTTCCCAGCATTCGTGTAACCCACCAAGGACACTATAGGTAAGTTAGATCGCTTCCTTCGCTGCCGATATCTTTGTCTATGCTTTCTGACTTTTTCGATATCTTTTTTTAACTTAGCGATCCTATTTCTAGCTAGGCGGCGGTCGGTTTCAATTTGTGACTCCCCTGGTCCCCTGGTACCGATTCCTCCACCGAGCCTTTCCAAATGGGTCCATTGGCCGGCTAATCTGGGTAGGAGATACTCATGCTGGGCCAAATCCACTTGTAATCTGCCTTCATGAGTTTGGGCCCTCGATGCAAAAATATGTAAAATCAGGGCCGTCCGGTCTATTACTTTTGTGCCAGGGAGTGCATTTTCCAGGTTCAGTTGTTGGGTGGGTTTTAATTCGTCATCGCATATTATGGTATCTATTTTTTCCCGTTTGACTATCTCTAAAAGCTCCCCCAATTTTCCTTTACCGACATAAGTTTGCGTTGGTTTAGTTAATTGCTGGTTGACTACATCTACCACTTTGGCGCCGGCACCGGAGGCTAATTCCTTCAATTCGGATATCGAATCTTTTGGCCGCCACCTACTTCTAGACCCTTTGATATGAGCCCCAACGAGTAAGACTCGCTCGGCCTTGGATGCTACAGTATGTAGATTGGTTGATATGAGTACTACTCCGTTATCGTGACGTCTATTTTTGAGGTATTTTCCAGTTTTCCAATCTGCTTAGCCCTTTCTCCAGGTCTGTTTCCGAAATGGTGAGAGAAAGACGTACATAACCTTCTCCACTGGGTCCATAGCCGTTTCCTGCGGTCACTACTAGGTTTCTTTCCTCTAGTAGTAATTCTGCAAACTCAGCTGAAGTATATCCATCGGGGATTTTTGCCCAAACGTACAGACTCGCCCTAGGAGGGTCTACATTTAATCCAATTTTGTTTAGAGAAGCCACAACTCTGTCTCGTCTGTTCTGGTATATGGCATTTCGAGTGTCAATCTCTTTGTCTGAGGCCTTCAGCGCTTCGATGCCCATATGTTGGACCGCATTGGGTATGCCTGAATCTAAATTAGATTTCACCACCATGAGGGCATTTATCATATCGGAATTACCAACAGCCATTCCCACTCTCCAGCCTGTCATGTTGTAACTTTTAGACAGCGAGTGAAATTCCAGACCGATATCCATGGCACCAGGGATTTCAAGGAAACTTATAGGTCTATAGCCATCGTAGGCAACTTCGGTGTAACAGGCATCATGCATTACGGCAATGTTGTATTGTTTTCCAAAGCTAACAACATCAGCCAAATATCCTTTGTCCACAATTGCACCAGTGGGATTATTGGGATAATTCAACCACATTACCTTAGAATTGTTGGCCACATCCTCTGGAATATCGTCGAGATCAGGTAGCCATCCGTTTTCTTCCTTCAGTGGCATCCAATGGCATTCCCCTCCGGCAAACCAAGTACCTACGGAATAAACTGGATATCCAGGGTCCGGTATTAATGCAATGTCTCCAGGGTTTATAAAACATAAGGCAGCATGACCTATGCCTTCTTTCGCTCCAATTAGTGGAAGGACTTCCTTTTCAGCGTCCAACGATATGGAGAAACGTTTCTGGTACCAGTCTGTCACTGCCCTCCGGAATTCTGGTAAGCCGTCCGTTTCTGGGTATCGATGATTTGGGGAATCTAGGGCAGTTCTACTGAGTTCAGCTATCACGTTGCTTGGAGTTTCCAAATCGGGATCACCAATTCCAAAGGAGATCACATCTATACCCTGTGCTTTTTTGGCAGCGATTTTTCTGCTTATTTCTACAAAAAGATACGGTGGTACCGTGTCTAACCGATTTGCGAATTCCATTTTTATTTAACTCCTGTTTCCAGCCGATCCCTAGATAATTATTATTGGAGAACACCTTTGTATACTGTTTCAATCGGTCCCTCCAATTCTACTTCCCCTACCCCATCCCAACGAACTTTTAAATCTCCACCGGGTAGTTTCAAGTTGACATCATCCAATGTAATTCCTTTCAACCTGGCTGCTACAGCAACTGCACAGGCTCCAGAACCACAGGCCATCGTGATCCCAGACCCTCTTTCCCAAACTCTCACTTTGAGTTCTGATGGGCTTAGCGCATTTACAATCTCAAAATTCACTTTGTTTGGGAAAATATCGTGATTTTCAATTTTAGGGCCTATCAATTCTAAGGGGAAGTTATCTACATCTTCTTCAATAAAGGCAATAGCATGAGGGTTTCCCATTGATACAAACCCAAGGGATAATTCGTGTGTGTCCAAATCCAATGAATAGTCGAGAGTTGGTTCATCGGAGCCAATTTGCACGGGTACATTTTTCGGGACCAAATTAGGAGATCCCATGCTGACTTTCGCCCCTATCATTCGACTATCTTCCAAAATTGGGAAAACGTCCAAATTGCCTGCCATTGTCTCCACTGTGATTACTTGTAAGTCACCGTTTATTAAACTTTCATCCCTAGCAAAACCAACCAGGCAGCGTATTCCGTTCCCACACATCTCTCCTTCTGAACCATCTGCGTTGAACATACGCATTTTTAGGTCTGAGTTGTTAGACGATGGGCATGCAACAATGAGACCATCTGCTCCTATGCCTTTGTGTCTGTCGCTCACGGTTTGAGATATGTGTTTCCAGTCAAGATCATACTCAAACCCGTTCACATAAACGTAGTCATTTCCGGCTCCATGCATTTTGGTGAATTTCATATCTAACTTCTATCTAACTGGGTATTGCATTAAGTGGTAGGAATTCTAACATCGAATGGATCATATAGGCTTGGGGAAGTTGTTCAATTCATTAAGCACGATATTTTATTGGATATTTCAAAAGTGTTTAACTCATGGGAATCAAACCAGGTTATTGAGCTATCAATCCTTCTGAACCAATTATTCTGGGTGCGTATAAGCCGATGGGTACGTGACTTTATTTTTGAGATGCAAAATTGCCAGGTTGAATCTCCATGCAGGTATTTTGATATTTCCCTGTATCCAATACCACTCATGGACGAAAGGTCCACACCATACCCATAGTCTAGCAATTTGTGGGTTTCCGAAATCCATCCATTTCTAATCATACCCTCAGCTCTTGCATCAACTCTGGGGTATAGCAGGGTCCTGGGTATTTGAATACCGAACACAGATATGTTTAGTGTATTTTGAATGTCGGGTTTCGGTGCTGCAAGTGTGTGTCTATCATCATTGTGGATTTTTTCTAGTGCCCTCATGACCCTTCTTGAATTGTCTAAATCGATGGTCTGAGCTATGTCTGGGGAAGTATTGGTTAATTCTTCTACTAGGTTATCCAAACCAAATTTTGAAAAGCGATCAGATAGCGTTTTTCTTATCTCTGGGTTTGGAGGGCCACCATTTAAAGTCCAATTTTCCAAGAAAGCCAGAAGGTATTGGCCTGTTCCTCCAACAAGGATTGGAACCTTGCCTCTAGACTGAATCTCGTGCGCGGTGTTGGACACCAGTTCTTTGAACTCAAAAACACTGAAACTTTCATCGGGGTATTTAAAATCGAATAAATGATGGGGAATGGACTTCATATCTTGTTCGTTGGGTTTAGCTGTTCCAATAGTCATTCCTTTGTATATTTGACGACTATCGGCGTTGATAATTTCACCGTTCAATTGATGAGCGATATTGATTCCGATCTGGCTTTTTCCTGTACCTGTCGCCCCTAGTATCACTATCATCTTGAATGCTGTGTATCTGATGCCTTCTGTACAATTTTTAGGAAACTATCCACGTTGAGGCTTTCTCCACCGACCAAGACTCCATCTATTCCTTCAAGCGACAAGAATGAGTTCACGTTCTTGGCATTTACACTCCCCCCATATAGCACCGGGATATCAGAAGAGCCCTGAAGTCCCGAAAGCATTTTCCGGATGGTTTCGGCTGTGTTTTTGATTTCCTGGGGGTCGGCAGAAATTCCCGTGCCTATGGCGTCGATTGGCTCATATGCGATTAAATATTTGCCCTGCCGACGTATATGATCCTGGATAGACTCTAATTGGGCTTTGATCTCAGAATATGGATCAAGGGCTGTCCCGGTTCCTTTGGTTACACATATAACTGGAACCAAACCCAGCTCAATTGCTACGGTAGCTTTTAGAGCAACCATTTCATTCGTTTCCCCTAATTGGATCCTTCTTTCAGAATGTCCAAGTAGTACGTAGTCACAAACATTGCTTAAATTAGGGGCAGAAATAGAACCGGTGAGACTACTAGTTCTATCCAAAGGACCATCCTGAGCACCTATCTTGACGATAGATAGCGAATCCAAAATAGACTTTACTCCTAGCAATGAGATATCGTCTGGAAATATAACTATTTCAATATTTAAATATTGATGCACCAGTCGTGAATATATGTCATTGGCCAGGCTTTTACTGGATTCTGAGGATAATTTATTTTTCCAATTTGCTAAAATATACATATATCTTGATATCTCACAGTATTTAAAAGGTGCTTCTGGTGCTACTTTAACATCCTACTAAATATTCCATTGGAAGGCATTGTTTTACTTTTGAGAAGGTTTAAATATCAAACTTTAGGGGTTTGAGCCCTAATTTTGATGCATGGTCACTGCATTATGTTCTGTAGTTAATTTATTGTTTAGTTTTGATTAATTATGGCCATTTTAATCAACATATCAGGCCACTTTCGGTGGTTGTTCAATCGGTAATAGAGGTAGTGAAAGGAATTAGGAATTATAGAAAAAACAGGGTACATATATGGTGATGAGTATTGATCATGGAAAAAAATCCGCCCTGGGATGTTTCATTACCCAGAAATGGTGCAAATTTGGATGCTCAATTGAGCTAATTATATTTGTAATTTAACCAAATCGTATATTAAGAACTTAAATCAGTGGTATATTAGCGATAGCTATGTTTTTATGTTTATTTTTGGTTGAAACCAAGGGATATGAACTATAAAAGTGTAGATGTACAGGCAAGATTAAGATCTATATTAGGGTCCAAATTTATTTAGCTTACCCGCGTGAGATAGAACCAGTAGCATGAGTTCTTCGGCCCTGATGCTTCCTATTGTGCCTTCCCGACAGCTGTTTTCTGTGAATTGGCTCCCGATCTTACCTTGAGAAAATTTGGAATTGATCAAAAAGGGTACGGGATGCCAACTGTGAGAAGAGATATAGGAAGGTGTTGAATGGTCTCCACATATGACTATTACGTCAGGTTCCAGTTGGATAACACTTTCAAGTTTTTTATCGAATTCCTCAAGCATAGCCACTTTTTGGCTAAAATTTCCGTCCTCCCCTGCACTATCAGCAGGTTTGTAATGCAGAAAGAAATAATCGTAACCTTTGGAGAAATTCGTTTGCAGGGTTTTAATTTCATCTTCAAAAGTTTGTTTGGAATTTAGTACTTCCATGCCCAAAAGGCCGGCAACTCCCCTGTACATGGGGTAGGCAGCTATAGCCGCAGGATTCAGAGCATATGATGAACCGAAATGTGGCAATTCAGGTATGTTTGAGAAACCGCGTAGTAAAATGCCGTTAGCACTTCCTTTGTGTTCCGTAAGAATTTCCATACTTCTTTGGGTGAAAAGATTAACCGCCAAGGCTGTGCCAGTCCCTCTCTCAGAGGTTGGACTCGAGATCAATGGTGCAATACCTGTAATCTGAGGATCGGTCTCTGAAACATCAGGAGAAGAGGTTTCTCCTTTGAGAACCAAGACGAACCGGTAATCCATAACTGGATATATTTCGATTCCGAATCCAGGAATCTCGATTTGTTTGAGCAACTCTACTAGTTCCACGCATTCTTCAGTTGTAATTCTTCCTGCACGTCTATCTAAAATCTTGCCATCATCCCCTAAAAGGCAAAAATTTCCTCTTGCGGCTACGTCCCCCTTGCCTATAGGGGCCCCTATTCCTAGCCCTTCCAGCACTCCTCGACCCAAAAGATACTTAATAGGGTTGTATCCAAACAAAGCCATGTGTCCGGGGCCGCTGCCAGGGGTTATGCCGGGAAGGACAGGCGTGCTTACACCGCAGGAACTATTGGCAGCCAATTTGTCTAAGTTTGGCAACACAGCAGCCTCTAATTCAGAATTACCTGTCGAAGGATCTGTCATTCCACCTAGACCATCGACAACAATCATGACGATTTTGGAGGCAGTTTGTTTTCTGATACTAGATAAATACTGGAAATCGATCATAATTTCTTAACCTTCTATCTTCTCACGTAGTGAAGTAACTCCTGGTAGTTCCCTACCTTCCAACAGCTCCAAGGATGCTCCTCCTCCCGTAGACACATGTGTCATCTGCCCTTGAAGGCCCAAAAAATTTACGGCATCCACCGTTGAACCTCCACCAATTATCGATAACATACTCCCATTTGCCAATGCTTTCGCCACTGAACGAGTGCCGGCCCTGGCTTTTTCCCATTCATATATTCCCATAGGCCCATTCCAAAGAACGGTGTTACTTTTTCGAATAATAGACGAGTAAAATTCCGCCGTTGCCGGTCCTATATCCACAATAATGTCGCTATCCTCTAAATCATCAACTGATTTTGTAAGGAAATCGGAATCTTTCAGCAAAGTTTTAACAACTACCACATCACTGGGCAAAATTAAGTTCCCGCTTTTCGAATCATTTTCATTTAACAGGGTCTGGGCCTGGCTAATAAAATTAGTCTCTATTGAGGAATTTCCAACTTCTTTATTTGAGGCTGCCAAAAAAGTGGCCGCCATCCCTCCCCCAATACAAATGTGGCTTGCTATTGTTGTTAGACGGTCGACGACTTTAATTTTATCCGACACCTTTGCACCTCCCAATATAGCCGTAAAGGGTAATTCGGGATTTTCTAGAGCATTTTCTAAGTAATTGACCTCTTTGTCTAAAAGTAGACCCGCATATGAAGGTAAGAATCTCGTTACACCTAAAGTAGAGGCATGGGCACGGTGTGCCGCACCAAAGGCATCGTTTATAAAAACTTCGGCTAATTTTGATAGCTGCTTTGCAAAGCCAAGGTTGTTTTCTTCTTCCCCTCTATGAAACCGCAAATTTTCTAATAGTAGGATTTCGCCTTCACTTAACTTCCGGGCAGTTGCTGCTGCTTCTTCTGATACGCAATCTTCAACGAACTGTACTTTCTGCTCTAGGATTTCACTTAATCTTTTTGCTATTGGCTTTAAAGACAATTCAGGGTATCGCTTACCCTTGGGACGTCCTAGATGGGAGCATAATACCAATGAACAACCTTTTCCTATTAAGTGCCTTAAAGTTGGTATGGAAGCCTTAATACGGGTGTCGTCCGATATGATACTAGTTCCTTCCAAGAAAGGAACATTGTAGTCAACTCTCACTAAAGCCCTTTGACCAGACAGTTCAACATCTTCAATGCTTAGTTTAGGACTCATTTTTCATTCCTCGA
>DLRJ01000040.1:35267-50502 GCA_002500485.1 Dehalococcoidia bacterium UBA7891 | reverse complement strand
AACAACAAATATAACCTCTTTATTAGATGAATCTGCATGAGTACTTAAAATATTAATTCCAAAACTTGAAAAAGTTATTATTATTATTAATGTAATAGATATATATTTTTGTAGAATTTTCACATTATTTAATAGAATTTTAAATTATAGTTTATTACACTATTTAATGTAGGTAAGTTAGTCAACGACCCTCAAAGTCACTTTTTAATTATTTTTTAAATAATATGAAAATTAATTTATTCAAAATATTACTTTGTTTTTGTTTGATTTCATGTACTGTTGTTACAAATACAAATGAAAGATATACAGGATATATCACAGAATTAAATTACAATAATAAAACACTTATTATGAAAGTAGAAAATAAATTGATTAATTTTGAACTTGCCAATTATAAATTAGACATTATTACTCTAAATCACTTAAAACAACATATGTTATCAGGAGAGCCATTGTCTATTGAATCTGAAAAAATAAACGGCAAATATAATATTACTAAAATATCAGACATAGATGGAACAATACATGGAGAGCCAATAGAATAATTATTTTTTGCTTTTTGCCTCGAATGATAATTTCACAAATGCCACAATAATAAATAATACTACTAATAACATTACCAAATATCCATGTTTAAAAACGGTGATGGCAGGATTATCCACACTTACAAAAAACTCAAAATTTTCAGATATATTGTTATCATCAATATAAATTTCAATCATCCAGTCACCTGGCTCTTTAAATGTATGCGTTGCCTTATACAAAGATTCAGTTTCAGGTAATTTCAAAGCAAAAAATTTATATCTTTTATTTTTATCAGGAGTATTGAAAAATATTTCAACATTACCTTTAAATTTGATTTCAAGATTTTCTGTATAATCTATTTTTATATCGATAAACTGCTCACCTAATTTAATGGGAAACGAATCAAAATCGACTTTAACAATATAATTTTCACCATTTAATAAAATTGTATTTTCATTCTTAGAATCAGCAAGTAATTCATTAGAATTAAAGGTTAAAAAGAATATAAATATAAATACTAAAAAGGTTTTATTATTCATTTGTTAATCTAACAATATAATTTTCAATTTCTTCATAAGAAACATAACCTTGAAATTTTCGAAATAAATAATTATTTTTATCTATTAAGAAAGTATATGGTTCTGACTTGATATTCCATTCATTTAACACAGGAGAAATTTTTGCATTCTTTAAATTCCCTTTTATAAGATGCGGATTTTCATAAACTTCAACATGGATAAATGTAATTTTATCATGATACTTCGATTTTAATTTCTTCAAGACATCAAGCTGAGGGAAACAAGTAGCTGTTTTACAAAAATTAGGTGAAAGAAAAAAAACTATTATTAACTTATCATGATTTAAAGCTTCTGATAATTTAAACTCATAAAAATCATAATCAGGCTCAGGATCACTAGTTATTTCACTAATATCTTGTGCCTGGGTAAGAATTTTGTTATCTAAAGTAGGTATAAGTTCTCCTAATAATGGTGTTAATTCATTGTCACTAACATTTATTTCTTTTCTGTATATAAAATCTGTATCAGTTAAATCCTTAATGCTTATTGAATAATCACCTTCATTATCAAACGTAGTGTTTACAATATAAAATCCTCCGTTTTTATTAGGCCAATTATAAAAAACAGGGTCAAGAGCTCGTGATTTACTAGTTTTTATATTTTCAACTGATACCTGTAGGGGTTTTTCTGATTCAGAGCCTTCATTATTAATAATACTAAAAACTATTCTATTAAAGCCAAGAGAATATTCATTAGTTGGCATAACAACATTAGAGTTAATTGATTCAGCAGAATTTGCTTTCAAATGTGAACAACCAATAAATAAAAGCAGGCAAATAAAATTTATAATTAAAATATTTTTTATACTATGCATAACCAATAATAATCTAAGATTTAATTCGCTTAGAAGCAGGGGGTAAGATCAGTAATAATAAACAACCACAAAATGCAATAACAGTTAATCCCCATAAAGCAATAGTATAGGAACCATAAGAATCAAAAATCCATCCTGCAAGTATAGGGCCTGAAGTTGTACCTACGTTCATTACCATCCCAGATAAACCAAATAACGTGGCAAAGGCTGATCTATCAAAATAATCTCCTCTTATAGCTGTCATTAATGGCGTTCTGCCACCATAACCAATTCCCCAAAATATTGCAAAGACAATCAAAGAAGACCAAGAGTCAGATAATGCTAAAAAGATTAAAGAAATTACCTGAAAAAGCAAAAATATTAACAAAACAAATTTCTTACCATATTTGTCTCCTGTATAGCCAGCTATATACTGACTGAATATAGCAACTGTAGAAAATATAGAAACAATATAACCAGATTGTATTGTGGTAAACCCAAGATCAGTTATATAAGCAGGTAAATGTACTGTTAAAGTTACAATAGATGTTGTAGAGCACATATGAGTAAAAGCTATTATCCAAAAAGGTCTTCTTTTTAACTGGTATTTGATTTCTGGATTTAAATTAAATTTAAACCCAAATCTTTTCTTTTGTTTTTTTTCTTCTGAATCTTTAGATACATTTGCCATTTTTCTGTCTCTTACTATCAAATAAGAAAGTGGTGAAAACATCAAAGTTGTAACAGCAATAACTAAAGCAGTATTTTTTATACCATATGTTAATAAAGAATAAGCTAAAAATGGAGCAACCCATCCAGCAATATGTGTTCCGGTTATTGAAAAAGCCATTGCAAATGTTTTTTTCTTTTCAAACCATAAATTCATAAGCGTCATAGTAGGAAGCCATCCAGCTAAAGCTGAACCAAAACTTATAAAAAAGTATCCTATATATAACTGATATAAATGTTCAGTATATGCAATGAAAAGAAATCCAACAAAAGTTACAACATTGCCAATTACCATAATTCTTCTCACACCAAATCTGTCCAACAGATAACCTTCAATTGGACCGAGTAATGCTGATTCAGCTCTGGCAAATGAACTAGCTCCAGAAATAACCGCTCTACCCCATCCTTTTTGTCGCTCGAAAGCTTTAAGGAAAAAACCAGTTCCCTGAAAATTAGAAACTGTCATTAATCCAATAACCAAATTACCAAACAATGCAAGAATCCAACCATAATACATTGGAGAACTTTCTTTGCTTTGGTCGTAATATATTTTAAAACTCATAAATACAACAAACTCACTTAATTATCGATCATACCTTTTTTAGGAAGAGAAAAACATAATACTGCCCCTATTAAAGCCATAATCCCTAAAATAAAAAAAGCTATTGAATAATCTCCTTTTGTATCAAAAAGATAGCCTGTTAAAACAGGGCTTGATACTGTTCCTATATTAATAACCAATCCAGACAATCCAAAGAGAGTAGCAAAAACTGTTCTATCAAAATAATCCCCTCTTATAGATGTAAACAAAGGGTTCCTGCCTCCGAAAGCAATACCGTAAAATATTGAAAAGACAATTATCCCCACAATATTTCTAACAAATGAAAGGATAAACAAGCCAATACTTTGAATGATTATAAAAGCAGTTAAAACATATTTTTTAACTAATCTGTCTCCCAAATATCCACCAATAATTTGGGAAAACAAAGCTACAGTTGAATAAATCATGACTACATATCCTGCTTGTACTGTTGAATATCCTATATCCGTGATATGTGCAGGTAAATGTACTCCAAGAGTTACTACCGATGCAGTAGATGACATGTGAGCTAGTGAAATCATCCAAAAAGGTTTATGAGTTAAACCATATTTGATTTTGGGACTTATATTGATTCTTAAAGAAAATCCTTTTCTTTCTGATTTATCATTATTTATTGTTGTACTTGTAGTCTTAACTGTTTTATCTCTTACAATCAAATATGACAAAGGAGAAAAACATAAAAATATTAATGAAATTACAAAAGTTGTCTGCCTTATACCATAATTTTGAATTGAAAATGCTAAAAGAGCTGCAGCCCATCCAGCAATATGAACTCCATTCATTGACATTGCCATAGCAAAAGTTTTTTTCTTATCAAACCAGGTATTCATTAACGTGATAATTGGTAGCCATCCAGCAATTGCCGTGCCAAAACTCATAAAAAAATAAGAAACATAAAGCGATAATAATGTTGTAGTTGATGATAAGAGATAAAAACCAAAAGCACTGACAACAAATCCAACTGTCATTACTTTTCTCGCTCCAAATTTATCAAGTATATAACCTTCAATAGGTCCAAACAAAGCTGTCTCAGCCCTGGCAAATGCACTGGCTCCAGATATTAAAGTTCTGCTCCAATTATATTTAGATTCAAAAGCTTTGAGAAAAAAACCAGTACCATGCATACCAGTAAGACTAGAGAGTCCAATAATGAAATTGCCGTATAATGCAATTATCCAACCATAGTAAGCTATTGAACTTTCTTCTGATGATTTATACTTAAATTTCATTATTTTTTTATTTTGTCATGAAATATAAATTTGTTTGTTTAAATTGCAAAAAATCTATTAAACCCAATCCCCATATTTCAACTTGCCCACAACCACGCTGTAAAGGGGCATTTGAAATAGTGTACACAAATATAAATACCGAATCACCACAGGAAATACTGATTCCATTGTTAAATATTTCAAATTTAACTAATCTAGGGCAAGGAAATACTCCTGTTATACGATTAAATACTCTTTCAAATGATTTAGGAATAAAAAACATATATGCAAAACTTGAATATATGAATCCCACCGGGTCTTTCAAAGATCGAGGTTCAGCTATGATGATTTCTGCACTTAATGAATTTGGAATAAATGAAATTGTTGAAGATTCATCTGGAAATGCAGGTGCTTCGATATCAGCTTACAGTGCTTATTTAAAAATGAAATCCCATATATTTGTTCCTGAAGATGCACCGAAAAATAAAGTATCTCAAATCCAGCTATATGGAAGTATTGTCCATAAAATCCCAGGATCAAGGGATAATTCCGCTATAGCAGCCATAAAATATAGTAAAGAAAATTCTATTCCTTATTCTTCGCATAACCTTAGCCCTTATTTTATTGAGGGTACTAAATTTTTTGGACATGAGGTTATAAATCATTTCAATGATAAACAACCTGATCATATATTATTTCCTGTAGGTAACGGATCACTCTTAATAGGCTCTTATAAAGCTTATGAAGAAAGAAAGAAAATCAATCCGGATATAAAAATCCCAAAACATCACGCAATTCAAACAGAATCTATACCTCCTATTATTGAAATTATCTCAAATAATAACTGGGCTCCTAAACAGGCAAAACAAACACTTGCAAATGGGATAGCCATATTAAATCCTCCAAGAAAATATCAGTCTGCAGATGTAATAAAAAAGACCAATGGTCAGGGAATTAAAGTAAGTGATCAAAGCATATTAGACTGGCAGAAAGAACTTGCAAAAAAAGATGGTATTTTTGCAGAAATAACATCTGCTGCAATTTTTTCAGGCCTTGAAAAATTAATTAAACAAGAAAGCATTCTACCTGGTGATGATGTTTTATTACCTATTACAGGTTTTGGACTTAAAGATCCTCCGAGAGATTTATTTAATTAATTCTATGGTTTTCTTAAAGCCTTCAATAGAACCTTCAATACTGGGCCAATCCACACAAAATGAAATTCTGAAATAACCCTTTTTCCCAAACCCAGACCCCGGAACAACAAGAACTTTATTTTCTTTTAGTAAATTTGTAAATTTCACATCATCCTCAATAGGGCTTTTCGGAAACAGATAAAATGCTCCTTGTGGTTTTTCAAACTCATAACCAAGTTTTTCAAGTTCATCACACAAATAATTCCTTCTTATCAAATATTCTTCAACATCAACTGAGCTAAATAAAATATTAGAAACAGCTCTTTGCATAAATGCCGGGGCATTTACAAAACCTAATATTCTATTAGCAAAAACTATTCCATCCATTAATAAATTCTGATTATTAATTTTCGGGCTTAAAGCAACATATCCTATCCTTTCACCTGGTATGGCAAGATCTTTTGAAAAAGAGCTTGCAACTATAGTATTTCTATAATAATCCAAAATGTTAGGACAATCTAAACCATCAAAAACAATCCTTCTATATGGCTCATCACTTATGACAAATATTTCTCGGTTAAATTTTTTTTCATAATTATTTAAAATTTCAGACATTTTTATAAGAAATTTTTCGCTATAAACAACACCTGAAGGATTATTTGGAGAATTGATTATTACGGCTTTCGTTTTATTATTAATTTTTTTATTAAACGAATCTAAGTCCGGGATGAATTTATCATCGGAATCTACAATTTGAGAAATACCTGCGTGGTTATCTGTGTAAAAAAAATATTCAGGAAAAAACGGTGTAAACATTATAACTTCATCATCGGGATCTAAAATTGCTTTCAAAATAACATTCAGGGCACCACCTGCTCCTCCTGTCATCAAAACATTAGATAATTCAAAATGATGATTTGTAGTTTTTGTTAAAAAATCAGCAACTTTTGATCTTGTCTGATCGAGTCCGGCATTTGGCATATATCTATGTGCAGATTTATCAGGATTATCAATAAGTTTTCTTAATTCATCGTATAATTCATCTGGTGGAGAAAAGATTGGATTTCCCAAGGATAGGTCATAAACATTTTCTGCCCCATACTTCTTTTTTAATTCTATTCCATCCTCAAACATTCTTCTTATCCAAGATCCCTGTTCAAGGAAATTTTTCATTTTATTTGATATAGTCATTAAATCATTACCTTTGATGAATATTAATTATTATACCAATAGAGATAATAAATTCATTGATTAAACTATGAATCAGTTGATATAAATCAATAATTTTATTACAATTTTTTCTCAGGGCCCGTAGCTCAGTGGTAGAGCGGTCGGCTCATAACCGATTGGTCGCAGGTTCGATCCCTGCCGGGCCCACCATTACAAAAAAGGAACGAGTTTTGATTGTCCAAATTAATTTTACTTAATTTATTGGCGGCCATTTTGGTCACGTTATGGGGACAAACAACCCAGTTAGAAGCCCATGGCAATATGAAAAATATCCACTTTGGTACCGCCGGTGAATATGATTTAAAAGTCAGTATAATTCCTCACGAACCGGTATCAGGTTCAGTTCACTTTCACATTGAACCAACCTTGTCATCTACAACTGAACCTCTTGAAAAAGCCATTGTAACGGTTGTAATTCGGCAAGGAGAAAACGCTTTTCAATCAAGAGCTGTAAATTCCCCTTCCTCACCAACTATATACGACGCAAATTTAACTTTTGAAACCCCTGGTGAATGGGAAGTGGAAATAAAAATCTCCACTAAGCCAGATATTGAAGATAAAATCAGTTTCCAACTGTATGTTTTGGATTCTGGAAGTCCTACAAGTAATGCCGCAGGAATATTCTTCCTATTTGTATTTTCAGTGCTTATAACGGGTTCCATATTTTTATATATCCGTTATGGGAGAAAGCCCAAAAATAAAATCGTCAACGAAAAGTGAAATCTCGTATATTTCTTAACCAGTACTCACCATCACGCCGAAAATATGATATTTCCACCAATTCCCCGTGAACCATATGTTGTCGTATATGGGATGGTGTGAATTCTCCCAAATTTCTACCAACATTTAGTTGATAGATTTGCCCTACCTCAGTCTCTATGGTGAGGTGATCTATATCCGTGAGTGAGCCGGCCTCGAAATCAATAATCAAACCAGACACTTCCACATGTGAGACATCACTTATACCAATGCGATCTCCACCACAGGATAAATTCCCTATCACCAAAAGAACGCACATTAGATGCACATTAAAGAAAAACGGTTTACACATCCCACGATCCATATATTTATTACACCCGCATCACTTGTAAACATTCACACAGGTTCGGCAAAAATAGTTCCTAAATTAGATTGAACTTGCAACGGGTTCAATCTAACATAAATTACTATAAAGTTAGAACATAATTTTTATACAAATCCAAAAATCGCTGCCTGTAAAAAAGGCCCTCAAAAGCGTATAAGTTAAAAGTGGTTTATGAGTACAACAAATAAGATCCTCCTGAGCTGTATCGGTCTTATTATCTTTGTGTTCACCTCCTCCCACAGCTTAATACAAATATCCGCTGATCAAAATGGTCAGTCAGACCATCGGATAATCATTCTCGGGATAGACTCGAATTCTGTGGTTTCTAAAAAAACCCATATGGAAATGGTGGATTCAATAATTGGAACCATGTCGACAATAAGACAAGGGGATGACTTCTATCTAATGACAATGGACTCACCCGACAATTACATTGGCCCTTATAGGGCTGGGGAAACCGATTTCGAAGAGTTCACAGGAAAAGTGCAGGACATCATTTCAAATTCCGAAGATAACTCCTCGTTGGGCGTAGCAGTAGATCAGACGCTTGGTGAATCTTATGGTTTGTTAGATATAGAAGGTGCCCCTCCTGGGTCTGGAATATATCTCATCAGTACTAACGAATATCCAGACCATAAAGATTATGTCGGACATAGGTTGGACCCTTTATCAGATCTTTTTTATGAAAGGGGCTGGCATATATCTACCTTCGCGTTATCAGGAATTCCAACATCCAATTTAGAAGTGTCTACCAATCTTGCAACTGCTACTGAGGGGAACATATTCCAATTAGCGGATATCCGAGGATTGAAATTATTTACAGACTACTTATTAACCACTGATAACCGAGGGAAATTGATTTCTTCTGGAGAAAAGAAATTGACTTTCAGCAACCTACTTATCTCAGATATAGAAATTTTACCTGGTACGGAATACGTAATGGCTTTATTTTTCAGGGAAAGTAATGCCGGTTCATTTAGGCTTAAAAATCCTGATGGACTCGAAGCTTCCACGGGTGACAGGTCTTCCTCTTCTGTATTAGAAACACCCAATGCTGTGATATGGATAATCAATGAACCTGCCCCCGGAAATTGGAACGTCGATGTAACAGGAATAAGCGGCCTTGTATCATCATGGTACTTAGCATCCAATAAATATAGCCTGAATTTTCAGATGCCCGAAGTCGTACCCATAGATGAGGCAGCTACTATTTCTGCTTTCATAACAGAGGCTCAATCGATATCGATAATGGACAAAGATGCGGTTATTAGTGCTGATGTTGCCACCCCGGATAACACATCCATAACCTATACACTGAAAGATGAGGGGGTTGATGGTGATCTAAAATCCGGTGACGGGTATTACTCAGCCAAAATTCCCCAACCTCTTGAAGAGGGAACATATTCGGTGTCAGTCCATTTAAGCTGGCCCAATGTTAAATACAATCTGACTCGAGATTTTATCTTTCAAGCCCAAGTATTCCCCACAATCGAGATCGAGCCACTTTACACCACTAATTTATTCATTGGCGAGGAATACACAGTAGCCACTCTATACACAAGGATTAAAGATTCTCCTCACGCTGTTTTACCAGCTGACATCAATACCCAAATACTTAACGATTTGCAATTTGATGGAACTTTGAAAATCAATCCCAGATCACCTGATTCCGAGGGTAAAGCTTGGATGTATGATGTGATTTTCTCTCCAGATAAACCTGGCCAAACTTCAGCTATATTTAATGTGGATTTAAACTATGCCAATAGGAATTATTCACGGGCAACAGAAAATTTGATTTTGGAATCAAGGGTGATTCCCCATTCAGCTGCACAACCATATTCCAATGTGCCCTATCAGCCTGAATCAAATGCCCCTCTCCCAAGCACAAACCCTTCAAAAACCAAAACCCCATTAGGAATCATCATTCCTGTGGCAATTGTAGCTATTATATTAATAATAATAGCTATTTATCGAAATTCTCTGCCAAAGCCGTATGGGTTCGTTAGTGATGAGTCGGGAACCTCAGTGTTAAATTTCGACCGTTTACAAAAAAGAAGATTAATAAGGTCAATTTTTGCCCGACACATAGTCAGCGGTTCGGAAACTGGAATGGCTGAGTTTGTTGGAACCGATTTCGTATTCGGAAAGGGCTCTCTTTTGATAACCGCAACAAGTGCTGCACATACAATTAGGGTAAACAATCACCCTTTGGTTGGGTCAGCATACGTTGTAGATGGCACTTGGATTGGAGCAACAGGTAAATTATTCCGATTCACAAAAGAGAGAACTTACCCCGATCATAGTTCCTAGTTAGATTCTCTCGTCGTTATCGTCACAGTTTTAATAGCATCGCCAGGTTCGGTGGCAGAACTAGGATCCCGTTTAGATATCCCGGTCACAACATCCATCCCAGTCAACACCTTGCCAAACACTGAATGACAGGAATCTGAGGCACAATCCTTAGGTTGGTCATTCGCGTCAAATCCATCTAGGAATTCAGTTGCTGAAAAAGTTATAAAAAACTGGCTACCATTGGTCCCTTTCCCGTCCACTAGCCCTTTATTAGCCATAGACAAAACTCCTGCAGAATCATGCCTGGCATCTACATGTAATTCGTTCTCAAAGTAATAACCAGGGCTACCACTACCACTACCGGAAGGATCGCCCCCCTGTGCCATAAAGCCATCGATCACTCTATGGAAGGTCGTACCATTATAGTAATTTTCGTTTGCAAGAAATACAAAATTATTAACCGTATTAGGTGCGAGTTTTTCATATAGATCTATGGTGAATCGCCCACCATCTTCCATTTCAAACACGGCAAAAAAGTCTTTAGTAGTATCTATAGTCATGGCAGGTGGGTTAGCATACGGTTTCACTTCAGAACTTTCCTGACTAGTTTCGCTTTCCTGACTACTTTCGCAAGAAACATATATAAGAAACAATGCCATCAATATTAATACTGAGGCCGGTACCGCAATTGGTATTGAAAATCTCATTTTTTGTAGATCTACCCCTTTAACATTACCCAGCGATGTTTTTGATCGCTTTCAAGGCTATATAGTATCCAAATAATCCAAATCCAGTGATAACACCTTTGCAGGAAGGTGCTATCTGGGAAGCATTACCTCTTGCCGAGGGATTGGAAATATGGACTTCGATTGTTGGATACTCTACTTGAGTTATAGCAGCTGCCAATGCTGGATGGCCCGATGAATAACCGGCCGGGTTAATAATAGCTGCATCGTAGCCATCCTCATGAGCCTGGTAAAACTTATTTATGACTTCCCCCTCGATATTTGAGTGGTAAATATCAACGGTTACATCCAGTTGTTTAGCATATTCTTTAATTTGGTTACTATAGTCTTCCATTGTGTCACTTCCGAAAATTTCCACCTGTGACTTACCCCGCATATTAATCCCCGCACCATGAACAACTAATATTTTCATCATCAATATTTCTCCAAATGGAATTCTCTCAGAATAGTGCCAAATTCTAGCACAGCGTGCAAATCAAAGTTCTAAAGTAGATAAGGCAGCATTTACGATTGTTTCGACATCAATTCCATATTCTTGGTAAAGATCTTCTCTACTACCAGACTGCCCCCAATCATCAACACCTAACGACACTGTTCTGCTACCGAGGGCTCCCCCAATCCAGGAAAGGGAATGTGGATGCGCATCTGCCAAAGTCAAAATCGGTGCGCCATCTATATGACCTGGAAACAACGTTGCCAAACCTTCAGACAAGCCATAACCTTTTCCAATAGATTCCTTTACTAAATCTCTATAATGTCGATACAAAGGGCCGGGGCCGGTCACATTAATGACATTAGCTAAGACGCCTTCCTCAAGCAGAATGTCACTAGCCTCACATGCCTCCGGAATCATGGCTCCAACACTTAGGATTGTTATGCGATCTCCATTCCCTTTTGAAAAGGAATCCGTCGTCCGGTCTCTCAAACAATAAGCTCCTTTCAAAACCTGCAATCTCAACGAGTCAATTTCCGAAGTATCCGATGGAAGTTGCAATAAATTTTGATCGACTCGTTTGCTTGTGAGTCTCAAATAAGTTGACTGTCCTCTTTTCCTTATCTGATTTAAGGCAGATAACATGATCCACTCCAGCTCTTGACCAAAGCAAGGTTCATATGCATCCAACTGGGGCATTTCAACCCCAATAGATGCAGTCATCATAGATTGATGTGCACCACCTTCAGGGGCCAAACTCAAACCGGACGGTGTCCCTACAACAATGAACTTAGCACCTGAGTAAACGCTATACACAAATGCATCCAACCCTCTCCTTATAAATGGATCGTAGAGAGTCCCTATAGGAAATAACATTTCCCCATTCATTTCATTGGAAAGCCCTAACTGGCCTAGCATCATGAACAAATTATTCTCAGAGATACCCAATTCAATATGTTGTCCATCCTTGGATTCTTCCCATTTTAAAGCTCTTACAATACCCTCTTCTGGAAGAGTCTCAGTTTCATTAAGCTTCCAGATACCGACTCTATTTATCCAACCGCCTAAATTCGTGGAACTTGCTACATCAGGGCTCACTGTAACTATTCTTCTAGATAAGTCTCCCAAACTTCTAGACATATCAGTTAGCACTAACCCAAAAATTTGTTGTGTCGACATATATCCAGAATACCTCCTGCCAAAATCCGAAGGAATGTCTTCTTTGGGGGGAGGGGTTACCACATCAAGTCTTCGCAGTTTTTCCGACGTAGACATGAGAAAGTGAGATTCTTCAGATTCACTATCAAACCCGCCCCATATATTGGCTGGTTCGATATCTAAATTTTCTCTGAGCTCTTCCATTTGAGAAGCTGACAATGTAACCGAATGATTCTGAGGATCCCCGACAGATGGCAACCTGTATCCTTTCAACGTATAGGCAAATACTACACTTGGCTCCTTAGTTTTATCTGTCTCTTGGAAAGCCTTCCTAAGGGTCGAGAAGTCGTGACCTCCCAAGTTATGGAAAAGGCGGTTTAGTTCTTCATCATTCCAGCCAGATATGAATTTCTTCATTTCTTCTGGATAGGCGGTATAAGAAGGCAACCATGCCCGCAGTTCTTCTGAATTTACTCTCAAAAGACGCTGATAGACCTGATTACTCATGCTATCTATTGCTTCCCGCAGCATTTCGCCATTTGGTAGCTGAAAAGCCTCCTCCAGCAGAGCTCCGTATTTAGCCTCCACTACATGCCACCCATTAGCCACAAACATATCTTTCCATGCGCCAACTCTTATGCCAGGGATAACTCTATCTAGACTTTGCCGATTTAAATCAACAACCCACAAAATATCTGAAGCATCCTGCATAGCGGGTTCGGCTATTGCCTCCCAAACAGAACCTTCATCTAATTCAGCATCTCCAACTATCGATATGTATCTTCCTTTAGGGTTATCTCCATGCTTATGGGAATTGTTGTAAGAGCGTACTATCGAGGCAAAATTTGGAGCTACCGGCCCTAGGCCTACCGAACCTGTTGAAAAATCAACTAGATCTGGATCTTTGGTTCTACTAGGGTATGCCTGAAGACCGTGATAGGCTCTCAATTCAGTGAGATATGATGAATCAAGGTTCCCTAAAAGGTACTGAATTGCATGAAAAACTGGAGATCCGTGGGGTTTTACAGCAATTCTGTCCTGATTATTCATGTGGTCAAAGTACAGAGAGGTCATCAATGTAACTATTGATGCGCTGGAGGCTTGATGCCCGCCGACTTTTGCCCCATCAGGGTTTTTTCTAATGTTGTTAGCATGGTGAACCAATTGCATTGCCAACCAAAGCACACGGTCCTGCACCGACTCCAAAAGCTCTATTGAAAGTTGGGGTTCACTTTTAACTGAATCCATATCACTTGCCACTATTCATTGCCCCTGGAGTGCTTGTTACAAAAGTATAGCATTGGTAGTTCTATTCGGTATCTAAAGTCCCTTATTTCAGGTAGGAAGTTATCCAACCTAGACCGCCAACAGTAGTACCTGCAGGAATATATTCGCATCCTATCCATCCTTGGTATCCAAGGGCATCTATAAATTCAAATAAATATTTGTAATTTATTTCCCCAGTTCCAGGTTCGTGCCGGCCAGGATTATCCGCCAATTGCATATGGCTTATCAGGTCAATATTTGACTCTATCGTTCTTGCCAAATCTCCTTCCATAATTTGCATATGGTAAATATCGTGCTGCAAATATAAATTGTCAGAGGCAACCTCGTTAATTAATGAAGAGGCCTGGTCCGTTCGATTGAGAAAAAAGCCAGGCATATCCAAAGTGTTTATGCTTTCCACAATAAGCTTCACACCGGCTTCTTTGAAAATAGGCGCCGCATACCTGAGGTTGGCGACCAAAGTAGCTTGAGCTTCTTGGTTCGACACTGATTCTGGTTTTATTCCAGCTAAACAATTCACCTGAGGGCAATTTAAAGCCGAGGCATATTCCGCAGCTAACCCAACACCTTCTTGGAATTCGTTCACCCTATCAGGGTAGCAAGCAATCCCTCTTTCTCCCGCATTCCAATCACCAGCTGGCAAATTATGCAAGACTTGGACCAAATTATTTTCCCCTAAAAGAGTCACCAATTGTTCCTTGGGATACTCATATGGGAATAGATATTCCACTGCGTTAAATCCAGACTCAGAGGCAACTCTAAACCTATCAATAAAATCTACCTCGTTGAACATCATGCTGAGATTAGCTGCAAAATTTGGCATTTCTTCTCCTTATTTATTTGATTTAAAGTTTGCATATTGGGATGTCTAGATTGTATATCTACTTTCCAAGTTAAACATCGCGTCCTATTCAATCATAATAACTCCAAACAAAGTATCCGAGGAACCCAATCATGATAGAATTTGCTACCACATGGGGACGCGCGGATTCGACAGGGGATGTCACCGCGAGATTGCAGGTCGGGGCGCCTTCACCCTCGTTAAAAAGATGGCAAAAAAGTAACTGGCAACAAACAGCTAGCACTAGCCGCTTAAGTGGCTACGTCCTTCACGTCCGATCCCCGAAGGTAGTGAAAGGGCGACAATAGACGGGGTGCAGTCAGTTAGATGCCGATATATCTGGCTAAAGACTATCGGCTAGTCTGTTTCAAGCGCTAGCCGGTCAGGGCTTGAGCAGTCGAATTTAATGTCCGGCTAAACCTGTAGTATATCTCGGTCGGGGTGTCTTCTGGACGGGGAGTTCGACCCTCCCCCGTCTCCACCATGGACGCAATTGCCTTCATCAAATTTATTGAGAACCTGCTTTGAGCATTTGCGGATCCAACAGCAGTATTGCTGCAGCGAATACAATCAACTCTAATCCAACAGTGATCT
>DLRJ01000040.1:30640-34937 GCA_002500485.1 Dehalococcoidia bacterium UBA7891 | reverse complement strand
CAGTGATCTGCCAATGATCTTCAAAAATTGTAAGCCTAGGCATTTCCAAGGTTTAACACTACATTCTTAGTCAATTCACAATGAAGGGTACTCAAGGTGCCAATTTGTATTTTGTTCATACGCATAGGCAACATTCATGACCATAGCTTCATCAAACGGCCGGCCTGCAATCTGGATTCCCAAAGGAAGTTTGTTATCTCCTTCTACTGTATATCCACAGCAGATAGACAGAGCTGGGCCGCTTACTAGACTAAACAACCCTCGATATGATGCCTCAGTTAAAGCACGAACTGCCGCCTCTTTACTTCTTATTCCAGGTTCTAGATTCATGACTGTAGCCGGTTCTGAGGCACCGGGCATTACCAGCACGTCAAATCGTTCAAGTGCTTCCAAAGCCTGTTTGCGCACCAAGGTACGTACCTTCTGTGCCTTGTAGTAAACCTGTGACGGAATCAATTCCCCAGTAGTAAAGGCAACTCGAGTATTATGATGAAACTCATTTGGTCTGTTCCGAAGCCATTCTGGGTGCAAACTTGAGCGTTCAACTGCACTTATTATCCGGCTTGCGACACCAGAGACGGGGGCTAATGGGATCGATATCTCTTCTACTTCAGCCCCAAGGGTAGCAAGCACTTCTGTCGCCTGTAACACTCCTTGCCTCACCGATTTAGTAACTCCCATGACATCAGGGTCCAAGAATTCCCTCACTACCCCTATTTTAACTCCCTTTATATCCCCAGTCAGTGCAGCACAATAATCTGGAACTGGTAAATCTCTCATATACTGATCTTTTTGATCAAATCCAGCAATGGCGCTCAAGGTCAATGCACAATCCTCAACCGTACGAGAAATTGGGCCTATCGTATCCAGGGACCATGACGCCCCATCGACTCCATACCTACTAACTCGACCCCAAGAAGGTCGAAGCCCGACTAATCCACAATTGGAAGCAGGGCCCCGTACCGAACCTCCTGTATCCTCTCCAAGTGACGTAGCGCACATAAAAGACGCCGTGGCTGCCCCAGAACCAGTACTTGATGTTCCTGGATTCCGAGTGAGATCCCAAGGATTATGTGTTACACCAAAGGCAGATGTTATCGGGTCACCCATAGCAAATTCAGTCATGTTCAGCTTGCCAAGGATTATTGCCCCAGATCTCTTAAGTCCTTCGACCACTGTCGCATCAAAGTCCGGCACAAAGTCTGACCGGATTTTGGATGCACTTGATGTTCGTATATCTTTTGTATATATCTGGTCCTTCACCCCAACTGGAACTCCATGCAAAGAGCCCTTGATCAACCCTGCGTTTATATCACTTTCCGCCTGTTTGGCTTCCGCTAATGCCTGGTCCGCCAAAACGGTAATATATGCGTTTATTTTGCCATCAACCTCGGTTATCCTATCAAGATATGCTCTTACAGCCTCCACGGGGGAAATTTGTTTTTCCTTCATTCTAGTAGCCAGATCTGCTGCTGACATAAAAATTAATTCTTGATCGCTCATAATTTTTAATCCTCCTTTTGTATAACAGACAGAGGCTCAACAGCATTGATACCTTCTGGATTAATACTATCGATAGCTTCCAACATGGCATTCAAGCTATAGCTAATATCTGTAATATCAGAGTTTTGTATTTCGATGTTGACGGCCTTAGCTAATCCACGAATCTCATCTTCATTCAATTCAGACATGTAAACTCTCCTCAAAAGTATTACTGGGTTGACTCAGCGATTATAGGATATGTCGGTGAAAGCAGTTCCCCTGTTGATCTTAAGCATGTGCGCATTTCCAACAACTTGCCGATCAGTTTGCTAATGTCAAAATGTCCCTCCTATTTTAAAAGCTTGATCTGAAATCCCTATTATCTTTACGGTAATCACCTCGGCATATGAAAAATAGACCGTATGAATCCAATATAATTAAAGTTATTCTACGGTAATGAAGCTAGAGTGAAACAACATAGCTGGGTATCTAAAAATTGCAAAAATCAGATGAAGTAGACATATTGGTAATAGGTGGAGGCCCGGCAGGTAGTACAGCAGCCTCAATGGCAGCCAAATCAGGCCTCTCAGTCAAGGTGTGCGAAAGATCTAAATTTCCAAGGGAACATGTAGGAGAATCTCTTCTTCCGGCAAGCATAGGTATATTGGAAGAATTAGGTTTAAATGAAGCGATATCAAACGCAGGGTTCTTACCTAAATATGGGGCAACCATGGTATGGGGCAAAGATGAAACACCTTGGTCGTGGCGGTTTAGTGAAACCAATAAACAGAATATTCATTCATACCAGGTTTCAAGGCCTATTTTTGATGAAATACTACTCAAAAGATCAGCAGAACTTGGTGTTTTGGTAGAAGAAGAGTCATCGGTATCCAAGATACTGACAGATGATTCAAATAGAGGAGTTGTGGTCACTAATAAAATGGGCCAGGAATACTTCCAACCCGCTAAATTCATAGTAGATGCCAGTGGACAGTCCGCCCTCCTAGCAAGGAATTTTGACTTGAGACAATGGGATGAACATTTTCAAAACCTAGCAATTTACGGGTATTTTGCGGGGGCGAAAAAGCTGGACGCCCCGAACGAAAACAATATATTTATTGAGTCGTATGAAAATGGATGGGTCTGGGCGATTCCCTTAAATGACGACACTACAAGTGTAGGAGCGGTAGTAGATTCCAATGAGAGCAATGCGAAATTGCGGAAAACTGATCCGATAACCTTCTTAAAAGACCAACTATCAATGACCAACAGAACATCACATATGCTTTCGGAAGCAGAGCTAAAAAGTGATGTGAAAATATTGAAAGATTGGTCATATACAACCTCAAAGATGGCCGGCGATGGTTGGGTATTAGCCGGAGATGCGGCATGTTTTATAGATCCTTTATTTTCTTCAGGGGTTCACTTAGCTATGATGTCAGGTGTACTTGCTTCAGCATATGCTGTTACATGCTTAAAAGATAAGATTCTTGGCATAGAAAGCGCATCAGTGTACGAAACCACATTTCGACAAGAATATGACCATTTCCGGGACCTTGCCTTATTATTCTATTCCAGCAATAGAACCGTAGATTCATATTTCTGGGAAGCCCGTCGAATATTTAAAGAGGAAAATTATTTTTCTGACAGGATCTCCTTCATAAGAGCGGTGTCAGGACAATCTGTCCGTGGATATGAGCGGGTGGCTTTAGAGAGAGGTGAATTACCGAATGAATTCATGTCTGCCATGAGCCTACACAACAAAAAATCTGAGGATAGAAATGCGAAATTACTTTCCATTCAAGATTCGATCTTGGAAAAAATACCGTGCCTAGCACCAGAAGCAGAACTAGAAAAAAAGCCGGTTCTAGCAGAAGGAGAATTTGAGTGGGGGACAGTTATAACAACACCATATCGGAAGGAAGGAGTGCCATGTAGTAATTTCGTGGCAAATCTATTGATGGAAATAGATGGCGAAAAGTCGTTAAGCAAAATCGTGGAAGGCCTTTCAACATCTGCTAGTGAAGACACCAAAAAACAATTATTAAAATATAGTATAGAGGCGATAAGTATTCTTTTTATAGAAGGAGTTATAGATAATCTCGATTAAGGCAATTAAATAGTAATTAAGGAGAAACCTATGTTAGAAGATATTCAAGGCAAGGTCGCCTGGATAACCGGAGCGGGGACAGGTATCGGGGAATCTGGTGCCATAAAATTAGCGGAAGCCGGCTGCAAAGTGGTCCTTTCAGGACGAAGGCATGATGTGCTGAAAAATGTAGCCTCAAAGATATCCGGGGATGTTTCGATACAGCCTCTAGACGTTTCAGACAATGATGCTGTTTTATCAGTCGCCGACTCGATATTAAACGAATATGGTCAAATAGACATTGGTGTATTCAGTGCAGGTATCAATGTCAGGGAACGCAATTGGCCGGTAGTCTCAATTGAAGATTGGGATAAAGTCATAAATATAGACTTGAATGGAGCTTTCTACTGTTGTCAAGCTGTACTCCCTTCTATGAGAAGCAACGGAGGCGGGCTTATTATCAATGTTTCTTCCATGGCCGCTAAAAGTGCAGGAGCCTTAACAGGACCGGCTTACACTTCTGCGAAGCATGCAATGAACGCAATGACTGCCAGTTTAATTGTTGAGGAAAGAAACAACGGAATCCGAGCTACAGCATTGTGCCCGGGGGAAGTAGCTACACCGATCTTGGAACAACGTCCCGTACCCGTGAGTGCCGAGGATCAGGCCAGAATACTTCAATCAGAAGACCTTGGGGAGCTCATATTGTTTCTCGCAAAGCAACCA
>DLRJ01000040.1:21176-30217 GCA_002500485.1 Dehalococcoidia bacterium UBA7891 | reverse complement strand
TTTTAATGATCTCAGAGGGATTTATATTATTTGCTTTAATCTCCAGGAGTGGCGGCAATTTCGTCGGGGCTCTCAGACTCTATTGCATCGAAATTTTTTCCTGTCTTGGGATCAACCTCGAAAGGGCTATCTAGCCCAAGCTCATCTGCTATTTCTCTCACAGCTGGTAATACTTCCTCCCCCATAAGCCTAAGACTTCTCATTTGATCGTCATGAGTCATAGCTCCATCACCGTCCCAGAAAAACACTGAGCCTGGCCTAAGATATTCAAGTACGTGACGTATTTTCGGTATAACAGTCTTGGGAGTACCAGATATTATTGAATAGTCTGACACTTGATCCTCAAAGGACCTAGATAACTGCCCTCCTCTGTTAGCAGTAGCAACTTGTGCAGTTGGAAGTGTCCTTCTACGTGAAGTCATTCCTGGAAGTTTGTTTAGAGCCGGATTGGCAGTACCTTCGTTCCCCGCGTTGAACGGGTTACTAGGACCTTGCACAAATTTTCTCGCGACTTCTTCTGCAAGTTCCTCAGTTTCATCCACGTGAACTTTCCACAGGTATCCAAAATTCTGAGGGCCTGCTTCATAACCTTCTTCTCTAGCTGTCTCTTTATAAACTTCAAAAGATTGCCTTGTCGGTTCTAATTGTGTAGCAAGCATTATGTAGGGGATTCGTTGCCTAGCAGCCCACATGACCGAATCTCTACTAACAACACCTGGAAGCATTATGGGGGGATGTGGTTTCTGGTATGGCCTCACCCACGGGTTAACATATCGGTATTGATAGTGTTTCCCTTCCCATCTGAAGGGTCCCGGTTCAGTCCATGCCTTAATGATAAATTCATGGGCCTCTTGAAATCTTTCCCAGTTATATGCAGGAGGTGAATTGTGAGCAACACTCTCTCTAGCAGTACCCCGAACCCATCCCGAAACCAACCGACCCTTGGAAATCATGTCGATGGTTGCTAGTTGTTCAACCAACCAAAGTGGATCATCCCATATAGGAAGAACATTACCCAAAAGTACTATCTTTGCCTTATTCGTAATACGGGCGAGAATGGAAGCTTCTACGTTAACGGTACTACCCATGCAGAAAGGGCTGCTATGGTGTTCGTTTAACATCAAGCCATCAAATCCCATTTCCTCCGCATAAATTTTTTCATCTAAGTACCTGTTATACAGGTCGGATCCTAACATTGGATCGTATATATCATTGCTAAGGGTCAGGTCCTTGATAGACTTGCCCGTCGCCCCAAAGTAGCCGGACTTGGGGTCTTGATATGGCCTCTCCGTAAAATGTCCTATGAACATATATTCCTCCCTATGTGGGCAAATTTATCATTTTTTTAGGAAATTTATTAATAATTTAAGGAAGTCCTCAGGTTTTTCTATCTCCGGCCTATGACCACTCTGGTCTATTAGACTTAGTGAGGATCCTGGTATAGATTCGTTATATATCCTCAATGAATCAATAGGAACTATAGAATCTTGTCTTCCAGACACGATCAGTGTTTGAAGTGTTTTCAACCTCCGCAGTAAGTAAGGCAAAGTCGGGTTATACATAAAAGGTTTCCATGCTAATCTTGCAGACTGTTCGCGTCCTACTTCCCACAATTCTTCCTGTTCCGGGGAAGGCTCATCGGGTCTTAAAGTTGCATACTCTTCCACTGAATTTGGGTCCAAAAAACTTTCTTCCAAAAATTCGGTGGCTAGATTTAGGAAAAGATCGTAAATCTCACCCTCCTCTGGTTTAACACCCATAGGTCCGACAAGTA
This sequence comes from Dehalococcoidia bacterium UBA7891, assembly GCA_002500485.1. Lineage (GTDB taxonomy): Bacteria > Chloroflexota > Dehalococcoidia > Lucifugimonadales > UBA826 > UBA11996. The sequence goes on along the minus strand of DLRJ01000040.1, from coordinate 28,443 downwards.
CAAGTTTTGAAAACTTACCAGGATCCATCGCAGCCATTTCCGCAGCCAGCCAACCTCCCATCGAAAAACCCACCATCTTGATTCCCGATAAATCAAGGTCATCCAGCACCTGAAGATATACTCCGGCTAAATCACTTACATGCATAGCCCAGTCCAGTCTATCTGACCCGTCATACCCTGGATGACTTGGTGCCATAACTCTAAATTGTTCTGACAGTGCTCGGTGATACTTCATCCAACCGGGAAAACCCAACTCACCGTGGAGCAACAGCAACGGTTCTCCTTCCCCCGCAATCCGCATCTGAAGTTTTCCTTCCGCAATCATTATTTCTTGTTCTTCAAATTGGGAGATTTCGCCTGCCATTCCTTATTCCTCTTATGGTTTCCATCAATCAGCACAAAGCCTAATTACGCGATTATAGCTGAAAATATGGGAAAGCCGGTGTTTTAAGAATTTGTTCGATTAGTTTGGTTGCATTTATACTGCCGCCATGATGAACTTTAGCTTATCCAATCTGGTGGGGTTCTAACATGCCTAACATAAAATCTGGAATCTTTATAATGCCGTTCCATCCTCCGGGCAAAGCATTGGCTCAATGTCACGATGAGGACATGGAGCTGCTAATTGAGTCGGATAAACTAGGAATCGATGAGTTTTGGGTTGGCGAGCATCACACTTTGTCATGGGAACCGATCGTCAGTCCTGAAATGTTCATAGCGGCCGGATTCAGGCAAACTAAACGAATAAGAATTGGACCTGCACCCCTCCTTTTAAATTTTCATCATCCTGCCCAAGTCGCAAACAGACTTTCGTTTTTGGATCATTTTTCCCATGGCCGGCTTAACATCGCCTTTGGCCATGGTGGAGCACCGTCAGATTTTGAACTATACAATCTCCAAAGTTCAGAAATGCAGAAAATGTCAGAAGAAGCGATGGGCATGATATTGCAGATGTGGGAAAAAGAACCTCCCTATGAAATCACCGGTAATTATTGGAACATAACTCTCAAAAGTAGTGATGAAGATATTGGATACGGTAAAATTCAAAAACCATTACAAACACCCTATCCTCCGATTTCTGTTCCAATTACAGGATATAATTCAAATTCGGCGAAAGTAGCTGCTAAATACGGATTTTCCCCCTTCAGCCACTCAATAACTTCCTTACCCGTTCTGAAAGATAATTGGAAAACCTATTCAAGTGCCAGCAGATTGGGAAATACCGAGCCCGACAGATCTAATTGGAAACTTGCACGGACCATATTTATCGCTGATTCTGACAAAGAAGCAATCAAAAAGGCAAGAAATAACAGTATATCCAAGGCCTATAAATACTTGGCAACCGCCATAAAGAAAGGACCCGGCCTAGCCATTATGAAATCAGACCCAAACGACCCCGATAGTGAAATAACTGAAGATTACCTCATCAATGAACTAGTCATTGCTGGGTCAGTTGAAACTGTAATAAGTCGTCTGCAAGAAGTCACAGAATACCTCGGGCCTTTCGGAACCCTGATAAATATGTCATTCGACTGGATAGATGAATCTGATAAAAGAGACTGGTTAAACAGTATGGCTCTTTTTCAAAATGAAGTAATCCCAAAGCTAAGTTCCCAAATCAACCAATTAATTGCTCCGGAGAATTCAAATGACTAATAACTATCGGCAAAACCGCACAAAATCCAATTTATTAAAAGGCAAAACCATTAAAGTACCCGAAATAAATAGGGTTTTCGACCCTACGGTAGTCGAAACAATCGCATCAGTCGGTTACGAGTGCGTTTGGATAGACATGGAACACAGCCACGCAGATTTCAAAGACCTCGCAACACTCGTCTTAGCAGCGCGTGCCTCGGAAATAGATGTGTTCGTAAGAATACCTCACGGGCCTTACAACCAAATAATAAAAACCTTGGAAATTGGCGCATCCGGTTTGATATGGCCTCACTGTAAAAGTAAAAAAGAGGCCGAAGCGTTCGTTGAAATGGCCAAGTATCATCCAGAAGGCATGAGAGGCATGGGTGGTGGCAGGGATTCCTCCTTCGGTAAAAGTGAAAAGCCAGCGTATTACGACATAGCGAATGAAAATGTGCTGCTTGGTGTGATGATAGAAGACAAGGAAGGGGTGGAGGCCTGCGGAGAGATCGCTTCAGTTCCTGGTATTGACTTACTTTTTGTGGGGCCCGGAGACCTATCCCAAAGCTATGGTGTCCACAGAGACCCCGGAAACCCAATAAGTCAACCTATCATATTGAAGGCTTTTGACAAGGTTGGTTCAGCCTGTAAGTTGCACGGCAAGTTTATGGGCACAGCAGTAGATCCAGGGGAACCGATGGCTATGGCAGTGGCAAGGGGGGCCACTTGGTTAAATTGCTGCCATGACGTAACTGCTCTCACAACCGGTTATGAATCTGCTATGGTAAAGACAGACCAAATCGTGGCTTCCACAAATCAGATTTAGGAAAGATTCACCGAACCTCTATAGTCTGATTTGGCTTTTTCAATAGCACGGATTCTACCGTCCAAAAGAACATCTACCCTGTCTTTGGCCCACTGGTTTGAAACTTCCAAACCTGTAAGAGAACCTTGAAATTGAGGCATCACATATCTCGCTAGAAGCTCATAGCTACGTAGAATACTGTCACTCGGAGCCCAATCAATGGTTTGTACCAGGAATCCCCCAAATCCATCACTCTCTCGAGCCAAATTATTAATGCCTTCAATACAATCATCAGGGGTTCCGACTATCCAAAATCCATTATCAGACATCCAATCGACGACTTGATCTCTAGGTCCGTCAAAGACTGGCTTCCTCCCATTGGTACCTTCAGAATAATCCCTTAAAAACCCTGCAGCCCCTTCCCTAGCTTGCTCCCGGGCCTTCTCTCTGGTCTCTGCCAAATGTACCGGTACTACCAATCGCCAATCCTCTCTTTTCACAACTTTCCCATGTTGTTCAGCTGACTCTTCTGCTATATCCCACAATTTTCCATAGTCTGCTCGGTCGGCCAGTGGATCCCTTGGTACGGTGATAGTCAAAACTGAAGCACCGTGTTTACCGGCCAGCTGAACCCCGGAGGGAGATTGGATAGATGCAACGGCAATCGGCATATGTGGACTCTGATAAGGTCTGAGCTGCAGCAAAGCCTCATTTAATTCAAACCAATCGCTCTTATATGTTATTGGTTCGATTTCTGTAAATAACCTCAATATGACCCCTAGGGCCTCATCCATCTTTTCTCTCTGGGTAGTGGGATCTATGCCCATCATATAGGCATCTGTAGGCAAGGCCCCAGGACCCACACCAAACATGACCCTACCTCGAGTCATATGGTCCAGCTGGACCATTCTATTGGCGACCATAAAAGGGTGATGGTAGGGAAGACTTACGACTCCAGTACCGAGGCTTATACGCCTCGTTCTTTCTGCTACTGCAGCTATGAATAGTTCAGGAGATGAAATAGTTTCCCAGCCCGCACTATGATGTTCTCCTATCCATGCCTCATCATATCCCAGCTTATCTAGCCTCCCAGCTTATCTAGCCATTGAATCAACTCCATATCTCTCTCTAAGGCCAAAGTTGGATTTTCACCCACCTTATGGAAAGGAGCCAAAAATATACCAAACTTCATCTTTTCAGGTAGATTCATATCACATATCCTCCGCACTTCATTAATCTTGATATTTCATAATATATGAGATCATATGGGAGTGCCTTAATCATGACAAATAAACCCGCGCATCGTTTTTTAATGACGGATGGGCTGATTTTAAAAGATCTCTAAGAATAATTTTTGAAACCTAAATTTTTTTACGGCTGGTGGATTGCATTAACCGCTTTGGTGGTGAATGCTGTGATTTCTGCACCCGCATTTGGGGCAACAGGACTTTGGATCGATTCCCTGGAGACTGAATTTGGGTGGAGTCGTACTCAACTATCTATCGCTTTTTCCCTTGGCCAACTTGAAGGAAGTGTCGCCGCCCCTTTTGTTGGCTACCTAATCGACAAAATTGGTGGTAAGAAAGTAGCCTGCATCGGGGCAATCGCTTCATCCGTGGGATTTCTTTGTTTGAGTCAAACAGTTCCAATAACTGAATCCAGGGAAAATTGGCTCGACCCGGCTATATTTTACATTTCATACGTAACAATAATGTTCGGTGTAACTTTAGGTGGTTGGATACCGATGACGGTAATCATAAACAATTGGTTTGCCAAACACAGAAGCTTAGCTATGTCGATCGGATCTGTCGGCTTCTCAATCGGCACCTTCGCCATTGTTCCCTTTTTGGCCATCTTGATTGAATCGGAAAGTGTCGGCTGGAAAACGACAGCACTAGGACTTACTCTATTTTTTCCTCTCCTAATATTTCCCATCACAAGAATAATTAAAAACACTCCAGAAGAAATTGGAGAGGTTCCCGACGGAATAGAAGCTACATCGACTGTCAACAGCATCCCAGATCAATCTGTGGAAATAGGATCAAATGATTTTTCTTTGAAAGCTGCTTTACAGGAAAAAGTGTTTTGGTACATAGCAATCGGCCACGGAGCTTCTGCAATGCTTACTTCCACTATGATGGTTCACTTGATCTTAGCATTTAAACATCAAGGCATAAGTCTACAAACGGCGGCATTTATTTGGGGGCTGGCTATGGGAGTCGGCGGGGTGTCACAAATCTTAGGTGGATTCTTAGGAGATAGGACAAAAAAACATGTTGCTGTTTGTATTTTTGGTTGTATCCAAGCCATAGGAGTCTCCCTTGCTGTCTTGGTCACAAACACAGGAACGGCATTAATATTTGCAATCGTCTATGGAATAGGGTTTGGGGCTCGTGCCCCAATAACTACTTCTATGAGAGGTGATTATTTTGGTCGTAAGGCGTTCGGCAAAATAATGGGAGTTTCTGCCATGTCCATGATGCTTATGACCATGTTTGGTCCAATTTTTGCAGGAAGGCTCTTCGACCTCCAAGGAAACTATCAAAATGGTTTCTTGATCTTGGCCTGTTGCGGTTTCATAGGAAGTCTAATTTTCCTATTAGCAAAAAGGCCGGTTCTCCAAAAAACAGGTTAGACGAAAACACAGTATGGAATTATGTTACGGCTACGATGCCCGGCTGGTTTTCCTAATCTAATATTCCCAAATCTCTAAATATAACTTGAGTTCCTTCCAAATCTGATAGGTCTTCTATAGTCAACTTTGGCTTATGGAGATCAGCTAAGGGGGTGAGTAACATGTGAGTTTTTATTCCTTCAACAACTGGGTATTCAAATATTTGCCCAGTGAAATATTGCTGAACAACTTTTGAGGTCAGAAAGGTAAGAAATTTTTCCGCGTTAGCCCGATTTTTCCCGGTATCGACTATTCCTGCTCCGGCTACCATTATCAAACTGCCGGGTCCGCCATCACTCAAATAAAGATTACGAGCATTAAAGCTGTCACCTTGTTCTGAAATAAAACGATGCAAGTAATAATGATTAACCAGTCCTATGCTTATCTCCTCCGCAGCAGCTGCCGCCACTTGGGGCGTGTTCTTCGGATAAACGATGGGTTCATTGGCTAACATATCCGTCAACCATTGCCGAGTTTTTTCTTCTCCCCAGCTAACCCTCATTCCAGTAATCATCGTCTGGAATGAGCTATTTGTGGGGGCCCATCCTATTTTGCCTTTCCATTTAGGATCTGTTAAATCATCGAGGGACGTCGGTAAGTCACCGGAGGGAATTGTAGCTGTATGGACCAAGGTCCTAGCCCTACCAGATATACCGAGCCATTTACCGTCATTTGGCTTCGCCCAATCAGCAACCCTGTCTGTTATGGTATCGGGAAGTTCTATGAGCCGTCCTTCTTTGGCTAGAAAACCCAACCCCCCGGGATCTTGTGCGAAATACACATCAGCAGGGCTGTTGGAACCCTCTTCAAGAATCATGGTAGCAACCGGAAATGTTTTGCCATATTTGACCTGTATGTCTATCCCGGTCATTTCTTCAAACTGTGCGACTATGTTACCAACAAGACTTTCAGACCTCCCGGAATAGAGAATTAATTCCCCGGGATCAAGATCTTTTACTGTGTTTTCGACTACGGGGGCTTCCAGGGTTTTTACAATTTCTTTCTCGATTGTCACCCCTACAGGCACCTCTTTCACTACTTCTGTGGTGCAAGCCGTAAATACTGCGGTAAGAGTTAGTATGACCAGCGTCATTGTAAAAATGTTCCTATTGATGATCACCACTTACTCCTTATTTGTTCTGTTATCCCATGACATTATTTAACCTTTATAATACTAATTAATACACAATGTCTGCTAATATTATTTATTTCGTATATATATCTTATATAAATAAGTATTAGCTAAGTAAAATAATTAGTATGCACGATAAGATAGTTTAGACAATATGAAACAGTAGTGTCAATAGGTGGAATCAAATAACTAATATTAGTATTTTAATACTGTTTTACCTAAGGTTAAGGAGGTATGAAAGAGCCAAATGAGAGATATATTATTCCGCTATATACGCCAAGTTTAGGATCCTAGTCTAGAACCATGCCTAGATACTCTCCTACCCAACTGTAATTAATGGTTTTGTTTTCATATGAAATCCCATTTACTTTAACGTTAATCCTAGAGAATTTATCCATACACCCATCCAGCCAACACACCTCCTGAGTAAATGCCTTTGTGAAAACTCTAGGAAAGATTGGATATGGTTCCTTGGGTCCGATTATTCCCTTTTGGGGTTAGTGTCATGGTTAGCAGATTCCCGTTTTTCCTACCAAAGTTAGTAGGATGACCAAGCAACTCGCTCTTTATACGTACGGAATGATTAATTCACAGGACGTTGTAGTACGAAAGAATATAAATATTAATACATGTACATGTAATTGCGATCGTTACCACCAAACCTAAAGGAACGATACTATGAAAATGTTTTCGTTCGACCATTGATAACGAATGATAGCCGAATAAAAAAATTGCCAGAAAGCTAAAAGCCCATACTAGAATTGCCGTCCAAAACAATATTTCAGGATTTGAATGGAACAAGGAATGATCTGCAACGACATTGTTTCTATAATAAAAACTTGCGTGCAAAAATATCGAAGACGAAATGAATGGTAAGCACCCCAGTAGTCCTTTGGTTATCGATTTATCTTTTACAACTTCAGGAGGAATATTTATTCTATCCCGATCATCCATCAATTTTTGGGATTTTTGCCGTTTCATAATATTTTAATTATTGTGTGCATTTATGGTTTTTGTAAGC
>DLRJ01000040.1:0-20826 GCA_002500485.1 Dehalococcoidia bacterium UBA7891 | reverse complement strand
CAAGAATCATCAGAACACCCAGCAAGAGCATTGAAAATTTGAACATCATCATCCTATCAGCTATATGGGCAGTCGCATCGTATTTCATTGGGACCGTTTCTGTGGGAGACTTGATATCAAAATTAAAAAATGTCGATATTCGTTCTGTAGGAACGGGTAATCCTGGTGCCTCAAATATTTATGCAGAGGTCGGACCCATATATGGAGTTGGGGTTTTTTTTATCGATGTAGCCAAAGGTTTGATAGTCACTCTCCCAGTGATTTTTTTCAAGTACCCAACCTGGATTGCAACTATTGGAATTATCTTCTTCCTTATAGGACATATGATTATACGGCCATGGGGAAAACCCGGGGGGATCGGAATGGCCACCACTATGGGGGCCGGGATTGTTCTACTCCCGGTCGGCGCCTTAATAGCAGTTTTACCTTCTTTCTTGATATTAATAATTACAAGAAGACCTGCATACACCGGTGTTTTCGCTTTTGTATCCACAATAATTGCCGGATGGCTGGTACATTTTGATTTGATCGCCACAACGACTGTAATCATCTTAGCTGGCGCGGTGTTAGTTAAATTTCAATTCCAATACAGGGAGTTAAACCCCCACCAATGAAACCACAATGCCCAGTCCTAAAAAGGATTTCAAAGTCCACAGAGTAATTCTTATCCAGTTTGTGTTGATTAATCTTTTGGACAGAAGATTCGGTTTGCTGGAAACGCCAACAATGTATTTACTGACGTTCCCAAGGCTTCCGCAAGTTTGAATAAAGCTGCCATAGTTAGATTTTGTTTACCGTTTTCAACCAGGCTTATATAGGCTCTATCAACCCCTGCAAGAACCGCTAATTCACCTTGATTCATACCTTTGGCTCTTCGAATCTCCAAAACTTTTCCACCTACACCTAGAAGTGTATCCTGTAATGACAAATTGCCTGCCCCTATTCCCATAGCATCCTGCAAAACTGTTAGCCCCGTAGCAAAATTGTCTACAATGACCGCCTTCCCGATTTCACCACTAAATCCTTTGAAAGCGGGCCCGCCCAAAATTACAAAGGGTGGATTGTCCAAAGATTCGATGGTTGAAACAGCGTCCTCTACGCTCATAATATTACCAGGTAAAACTACAGAAAATGCAACGACATCTACCTCAACTTCTTCGAGGTAGATGGCCAGATCTTCTGCGGGGATATCCACCCCTATATATTCAACATCCCAACCTTCAAGAAATAGCAAATTGGCGAAAATTTTTGCCCCTATCCAGTGGTTTTCACCTGAAGGAGATGTTACCAGCGCACGAAGACCGTTAATCGAGAGTCGTTGGGATTTTTGGACCACCATATTTATAAGACCATCCACAATTTGGCTGGCATGATGTTCATGAGCGATGGTGATTCGTCCTCCATGCCATAACTCTCCTAGATCCACCATTACAGGAGTTATAACTGAATTATATATAGAGGCTGGTGTACAGTTATAACGCAATGCCTCCTCAATCACCGAGACACTTCCAGTCCTATCAACTGAAGTTAAATGGTTCAGCAATCGCCCTTTAAAGCGGTTCAATAAAACAAAATCATCATTATTGCGACGAGTCATAAATCCTACCCCCGAAACGCATTTGTATAACTTTTCTTCTGTAAGCGAAGATCCTTACTAATATGTTTTTTATTATGTATTTGTGAGCTATCCTACCCAAAATCCAACCTGGTACCCTATAAAAAACTTTGTCTTCCATCCGACAAGTAGAAACCCCTTCCGTAACTATACGGTGTTGGTGCCACCACAGGCTGTATGGACCCTTCTTTTGGTAATCCACAAATAAATTATCTGGCACCCAATTAATTATTTCTGTCCTCCATTTAATTGGAAAGGGACCCAGATTGATTTTGTATTCGAATTCTGAACCTTTATTCATATCGGATGAGGATTCAGTTATATGAAAATCCATCCAATCCGGGGTGGCCAGTCCCAAGTTAAGAGGAGAGGAAAAAAATTCAAAAGCCTGTTTTGAACTTACCTCTAATTTTACGGAGGTCTCAATTTTATATTGAGCCTGAGTAAGTTCAGGTACATTTTCAACTGTATTCCCAGGGTATTTTTCCTGTGTATTTACTGTGGTGATGCTGACCGCTGTGGGAGAACATTCCTCTTTCAAAGCATGTACTAAATCTCCGTGAGCAAACTGAAACTTTTTTTCCTGCAAAAGAGTTGGGTAAGCTTTTTGACTACTCGTTAAGACTTTTTCTCCCTCTCCAAAGACAAGTCTCAAACATAATCTAGGTAATCTGATAAGTATTTTGGCTCCCAGGATAGGAGCCAAGGCTTTTGCAAAATTTTTACCGGTCACTGGCCTAGGTGACGTGCAATTTATCGGGCCAGATATACTTTCATCATTGATCGTAAGATCTATGATCCGCAAAAGATCTAAATAATGAATCCATGGAACCCATTGGTTACCACTGCCAATGTAACTCCCAATACCCATTTCAAATGGTAATGACAACTGCTTCAAGAACCCACCTTCCCTTCCTAAAACCAAACCAATCCGCAAAGCGCACACTCTAGTATCAAAATCTTCAGCCTTAAAAGCTGTTTTTTCCCATAGATCGCAAAGATCAGCCAAAAATCCTTCGCCTTTTTCTGAGGATTCTGTAATTTCTTCACCAAATCGGTTTCCGTAATAACCAGTGGCGCTAGCCGACACCAGAACCGATGGAGGATTTTCGCACTCCCTCATAATTGCTACAATTCTTTTTGTAACGCCAACTCTACTATCAAAAAAGTCTTTTTTTTTGGCTTTCGTCCACCTAGAGGGAGCCAGTGGACGCCCAGTCAGATTAAGTATTACCTCAGAGTCTTCGAATTCTGCGATCAACTCTCTATCAGTGCTTCCAAAACTGATCAACTTTACGTCAGTTCCAAGTTGTTCCGCCGCTTTATTTACATCTCGAACCAGTGCGGTAAGGACATGACCTCTTCCTTTTAAAAAAGAAACCAATGCCTTGCCAATAAATCCTGTAGCACCAGCGATGAGTATATTCACCAAAAAGTTCCACTACATTTGCTTAGTATGCCAAGAAAGGCGTATCTTGGCGCATTTTAAGTTCATATAATTGTATTATAACACAATTATATGTATTATTAAATTTACCTCTGTATTAGCGTGATCAGGAGATGTTTAGAATGCCAATCACATCCGTATTCTTTCTAGTGAACCTGGTGGGGGGGGTAGCGGTTTTGGGTTCTTATTGTGCTGGACTATATCTATATCCTGAACATCGAACAGCCCTATGGGGAGGCGTCGCAGGGAATTGGAAAACCTTGTTTACTACCTCTATGTTTTTTGCTGCTGCCGGCTATCTCGTTTTCTGCTACACAATGACGATTTCAGATGGAGCTAATGAGTCTTCATTCTTAGGAAAATACACCTTCATCATCCTCGCCGCCGCCTTTTTGTTCTCAGCCTCCGTATGGATGCCAGCTACATTACAGTACCTCGATACTAAAAATGAAATATGGTGGATTGTCTCCGTGACATCACTGTGGATAACAGCTGCTTCTTTGACATATTTGGGGCTGGCCTTCAATGCCACTGAATTTCCTCACGTGAATCTGTTCCAAAATTCAGTGACATTGATAGGAATAATTTGGATAACGTGCCATTGCCTAGTATTTGACGCAATCATTTGGGCAGCCAAGTTCCCATAAAACATATTTGTTCCATATAGAGGTAAAAATGGCCCCAATATACAAATCTAAAATGGATTCTTTTGTAGCCAAACAATTACCCAAATAAAAAACGGTGACCAACTACTATATTGAATCAATGTTTGAAATTTTTACACCTGATCAAATAGTTGAACGTACTGGTTTGACTTCGGATGAGGTCATAAATTCTTTCAGATTATCATTGAGAAAGGAATCTTTGACGGAACAGTACTCGGAAACATGCGAGATAAGAGTTGAAATGTTTTCTGCCCACTGGTCGAAGAATTATGTCGTTGGCTCTTGGTAACGAGACGAAAAGGGCCACGTTGACCCTTTCAAAAACATACTCTCAGATTTCGGAGTTGATAGAATTTGATTTCCGATCAGATAAATTAAGCAAAAAGCACCACAGGCTACAAGTTACACCATGAGGCAGGTTTTAGTCCGATAGGTTTAACTACATATGGGATGATGCAAGAGTGTATTACCGATAATCAGTACGGACTTTTCTATCTCCATGCTCTCATTTTCAAAGAAATGTTGGATGCAATCGGCACAAAAGCTTCCCGAAGGCAGGATTTAAACTAGAGCCTCTTCTAAGTCTTTTAATCTCAGTCCCGTAGCTCTATAAAAACCTTTTTTTAAATTTTCCCTTGAATGAGCCGCAGTCAATGTTCGAGTGGGTCCTGAAATATTCACGCAAGAAGCATAGGGTTGGATCGTACCAGACCCCTTTTCTGGAAATCGTGATAACAAAGCACGATTCATGATTTTGTATTTGATCTTAAATGACGTCTTATCCAAGGATTTAATTAATTCCTCTCTGTATTCTGGTCTAGGAATTGCCGCCAATGTTTTGATGGGTAAATAATTAGTCTTACCACACATCAAACAGCTGATTTCTTCAGACCTCGATATCATTTTACCTCCGCAATGTGAACAGTCGGAAGCGCGTGTCGTCAATTTAATGCTATTTTCTATCAAGGGAGTTTCTCTAAAGTATTAATACATACACTTTTCACCAATTTGGCAAATATGTCAAATATGATGTAATAAAGTACACATACCCCTAGTTAGTCATACATCAAAAGTAGATTACCACTCATAAAAACAAATTGTAAATCATTTAGTGAGAGAGTTTTTTACAGAAGAAAGAATATGTTCAGGGACCTGCTCAATATATGACTCTTTGCCTAAATCTGGTGTCGGAGGATTAGGTATTGGCTGCAAAACAACATATTCAAATTCAATGTCTAGTTCCTTGCATTCTTCCAAAATTCGAACTATCTGATTGGCAATCTGATGAGCGTCACCTCTTAGACAGAAGGCGTCGGCGTGCCTCTCACTTAAAAACCCTACCGCCCGTCCACTTTCAATTAAATCAGGTGCGTGGTGAAAATCAGGCCAAACTTTTCCTTGTTTTTTTAATTGTTCCGGGTGAGGACCTTCCCAGCCCAGGCCGATATTATTCAGTAGCATTGGCGAGTATTCGTAGTATCCAGCGGCCATAGATTTAGCCATCAAAAGAGAGGACTCTTCGTCTTCATAAAATACCGTATGGAAAACCGCTCCGATTTTTACTGCATTTGGGTCACGATTAGATTTTGAGGCTCCTAATCTTATTCTCTCAACTGAGGTCGCAATATTCCCAATATCAGTTCCGACTCTTATAAAGACCCCATCTGCACAAGAGCCTGCCATTTCCAAAGTTTTGGGGCCTCCTGCTGCAAGCCATATTGGTACCTCTTGGGGAAATGGCAATCTGGCAGGTTGTACTGCTCCTACATCTACGGGTTCCCCATTTAATAATGCCCTCATCATGTGAACACTAGATTCCAGCTCCTTAATCCGGGCAGGGCGAAGACCAGCTAATCGCACGGCTGTATCTCCTATACCCATGGTCAAAATAGTCCTATTGGGAGCTAATTCAGCCACCGTAGCTATACTCGAAGCTGTTACCGAAGGATGTCGAGTCACTGGGTTTGCTAGCAATGTACCAATGGTTATTTCTGACGTAGATTGAGCCGCAGCTGAAAGCAAAACATACGTGTCTCGCCGCCGTAATTGAGAATCGGGAAGAAATGCGCAATCCCAACCTAGTTTTTCTGCCCTCGCTACATCAGTGGCAAAAGCCGATATTGAGCTTGTGTCGTTTCTGTTCAAGCCAAATTTTGGTATGTGGATACCCATTAATAAGCCTCCTCGGATTCAAAACTTTACTCGGATTATAATGTCAGATGAATTTACTTATCATTAGTGGTAAGAATTACTACACTAAGTATCTCTTGGAAAGGGTAAGCAATAACGTGGCAAAATCTGAACTAGCTTTAAGCGGGATAAAAGTATTAGATATTAGTAATGGCTACGCCGGGGGTTATTGCACCAAGTTGTTAAGAGACCTCGGGGCCGATGTTATTAAAGTCGAAATACCGAAAATTGGTGATATATGCAGGTCTTTTGGTCCATTCTTTAACAACGATCCGAACATAGAAACGAGTGCGCCGCACCTATACCTTAATGCAGGTAAAAAAAGCATCACCTTAGATGTCACAAATCCAGAAGCCAAAGATGTTTTCTTAAAATTGTGCGCTGAGTCAGACGTACTTGTTGAAAATTTCAAACCGGGACTAATGGGTCAGATGGGATTTCAATACCAAGAATTATCCACATCAAACCCAGGGTTAATAATGTGTTCTCTAACCTATTTCGGACAATTTGGCCCATACAGCAACTTTGAAGGTTCAGACATTGTGTCGTACGCGATGAGCGGCTACATGTACCTGACTGGAGACGAGGATAAAGAACCAATGAAAGCTGGCGGTAGACAAGCTGAGTACCAATGTGGATTAGCCGGTTCAATGTCCATAATAGCTGCTCTCATTGCCAGGTCACTATCGGGCCATGGAGACCATATAGATGTTTCAGCAACTGAAGCTCTAACTAGTACCTTTGATGGAGTCGCTTATTTCCAGACCTATCATAAAACCGGTTCTGACCCAACTAGGGCTGGAACCAGACTCATAACTCGAGAACCAACAGGAGCCTATCCATCTACTCTATTACCTTGCAAAGATGGATGGGTACATGTCCACTATTCTCCCAGTAATCCAGAGGGTATAGGTTTCCTGACAAGAAACGAACGATTAGCAGATGATGAGATTATGAGTAGAATGAGAGAACACGCTGATGAGATTGATGACCTTATAACCGAATGGTTGCGAGATCACACGCGTGAGGAGGTTCAAACTCTAGCTCAAGAAGTAAGAGTACCCTTCACTATGGTCCAGTCAATTGAGGAAACCATGTCAGATCCCCAAAATAAGCACAGAAACTTCTTTGCCCCAATAGAGCATGAAGTAGTAGGTAAAATGTCCTACCCTACCTCTCCATTTCGGCTAAAAACAGCTGAATGGGAAGCATTACCTGCTCCGATACTTGGTCAAAATAATCATCAAGTATATGAAAAAGATCTAAAACTCCTCGCCTCCAAAATAGCTGGGCTGAAAAGCAAAGGTGTTATGTAAATGGCAACCCCCACTCCCTTATCCAACATCAGGGTTGCTGACCTTACCAATGTTATTGCTGGCCCCGTAGCAACCCGAATACTGGGCCATATGGGCGCTGAAGTACTAAAAGTGGAACTGCCTTGGGGAAGGGCCATTGGCAACATTGCTATGCATGGTGACGAGGGAGAAGGCAGAGCATATAACAAGGTTGGGACATTCAATGAAGTAAACAGAGCCAAGAAAAGTATGGCTATAGATTTGACACACACTACAGGTAAGAAATTGTTCAAGGAAATAGTAAGTGTCAGTGACGTAGTGATCCAAAACTACAGTCCAAGAGTCATGGGAAATTTAGGTCTCGCATATGAAGATCTTAGAGCGGTAAGGCCGGATATAATAATGGTATCTATGCCGGCTTTAGGACTTGAAGGGCCGTGGAGCAATTACATTTCATTCGGACCAGGTACAGATGCGTTGGGAGGGCTATCTTCGATAACAGGATACAAAGATGGCCGGCCTCACAAGCCAGGTAATTTCTATGCGGATCACAATTCTGGATTTCATGTAGCCACTGGAATAATGGCAGCTCTTTTCCGTAGATACAAAACAGGTGAAGGGCAGCACCTAGAGATCGTCCTCAGAGAAGCAACAATGTCAGTGATTGGTGAGTATTTCATAGAGTACCAATTCACCGGAAAAGAACCGAAAAGAATCGGTAACGATCATCCAGTCTTCTTTCCACATGGAATATTCCAATGTAAAGGTAATGATTCCTGGATTGCTATCTCAGTTGAGTCATATCAGGAATGGCAGGCATTGTGCGAAGTAATCGGGTCCTTTGAATTGAAAAATGACAAAACCCTATCAAAAGTGAGTTCGAGGAGATTAAATAGGGAAAAAATAGAATTAGAAATAACTAATTGGACTAAGAGACAAACTAACATGGAAGCTATGGATTTAATGCAATCCACCGGTATACGCGCTGGAATTGTGGCTAAAGCCTCTGACATACTCTCTGATGCTCACGTCTCTGAAAGAAATTATCTAGACACTGTTGATCATCCAGATGCAGGTGAATATACTAGCCCAGGCCTGCCTTTTAAATTCACTCGATCATCGACCAATTTGGGTGTGAGAGCTCCGATGTTCTCTGAGCACAGTCTGCCTATACTTTCCGACTTACTCGCAAAAGATATTTCAACGATTGAGTCGCTTATCGAAAAAGGCACCACCCCACTTGAACCGATCGATAGGGTCTACTCATAGATAAAAATTGACGTATTTTACATCAAATTCGATACAATAATTCATATCATTTAAATCTCACCCAAACAAAGGGAAGAAACAGTGGCTTTAATATTTGAAAAACGAAATAAGATTGCCTATTTAACCATTAACAGGCCAGAAGCTATGAACGCTATGGACCCAGAAACATACAGCGAATTATCTCAGGCTTGGATAGAAATTAGAGACGATCCAAATATCTGGTGCGCGATAATCACTGGTGCAGGAGACAAAGCATTCTCAGCAGGAGCAGATTTGAAAAAAACTATCCCAAGAAATCCTGAAAAATGGGAGTTATGGCAAACTCAGGACGAGCAAATTCTGAACAGGGGTTTGGAAGTATGGAAGCCTGTAATAGCTGCAGTCAACGGATACTGCCTAGCAGGCGGAATGACACTCTTAATGGCAACAGACATCAGGCTAGCAACAGAAAATGCCTCATTCGGCCTTTCTGAGGTAAAAAGAGGCATTTTACCCGGTAATGGTGGCACCCAAAGAGCATTAAGACAATTACCCTACCCTGTCGCCATGTGGATATTGCTAAGTGGAGAACGTTTATCTGCAGAAGAAGCCCTTAAATACGGCTTGATAAACGAAATAGTCTCCGCCCCAGAACTGATGAGTGAAGCGGAAAAACGAGCATCAATAATCTGTGAGAACGGGCCTTTAGCAGTCAGAGCTATCAAAGAACTGGCAGTAAAAAGCCAATACATGCAGCTAGAACAAGGGCTTAGAATGGAAGTAATGATGCAATCTCTCTTAAAAACCACAGAAGATGCCGTGGAAGGCCCGAAAGCTTTCACAGAGAAAAGAAAGCCGATATTCAAAGGGAAATAACATTAACTAAGGTACCAAACCAATATGACAGAAAGATATGAACTACCTGAGGAATTACGACTAACAAGAAACCTAGTCAGAGATTTCAACAAAAATGAAATATTACCCTTGGAACGAGAAATCCCTCACGATTCCATAACCATCCCTGAAAACGATTTTTTAAGGCTTTCCCAGAAAACTAAGGAAATGGGTCTATGGTGCTTAGGTGTTCCTGAAAAACATGGTGGGGCAGGTCTTTCTTTATTTGCAAATGCAGTCATTACCGAGGAAATGGTTCAGCATGCTGCCGGTCTCTATTGTCCCGCGTATGGAACAATGGGTGATGCCCCTCCCGAAATTATATGGGCTGGAGACGAATATCAGATAAAAAAATATGGCCTCCCCACTGTGGAACACAAGTTAAAAGGATGGTTCGCCATTACAGAACCCAGTGGTGGCTCAGACCCGGCCAGAGCCATACAAACCCATGCTGAAAGAGATGGGGACGACTGGATCATAAATGGAAGTAAGATATTCATAAGTGGATCCCCATGGGGGGATTGGGGAATTGTGTTCGCACGGACGGACCCGGAAAGCAGGAGAGGGATAACAGCCTTCATAGTGGAGAATGATTGGCCCGGCCTTACAGTGGAACCGGTACCTGTAATGAGAGCCTATTATCCTGGCCAGTTGTTTTTTGATGATCTACGGGTACCAAGTAAAAACGTATTAGGTGAAGTCGATGGAGGATGGGATCTACTTGCAAATAAATTATTGGCCAGAGCCCGAATACCATATTCAGCATCCAACTTAGGCGTAGCTGTTGCCGCCCACAAAATGGCAGTGGAATATTCAAAAACAAGGGAAACTTTTGGGGCCCCATTGGCATCCCGACAGGCAATTCAATGGATGCTAGTTGATAGTGAAATAGAAATAAGAGCTTGTCGGTGGCTTGTTTGGGAAGCTGCCTGGCAATTCGATAATGGAGAAGACTTCAGACAAGCAGCTTCTGTAGCTAAGATACATTCTGCTGAAACCTTGGGTAATGTAGTTGACCGAGCGATACAAGTTCACGGAGGAATGGGTGTAACGGAATGGCTCCCCTTAGAACGATGGTACAGAGAGGCGCGAATCCGCAGAATCGGAGAAGGACCAACTGAGGTTCAAAAAATGGTTATCGCTAGGGAACTTTTGAACCCTGGTGGGGTCCATGCATAGCACTGTCCATTGAACATATTTTTTGACACCGATTACACAATATTGGGAGTCGACGGGTCACTCAGGCCCCATGTAGAAGAGTTATTTCACTACCTGACCCGTAAAGATCACAATATTTATATTTGGTCCGGCAATGGTATTCGCACAAAGGATATAGAAAAACATCAATTGTCTAATTTCGTAACAGGATATTTTGAAAAACCCGTTCACGATTATTGGGCAAATACCTCCAAGTTGCCCACAGAAGATCAGCCCAATATGGTCATCGACGATAATCTGGAAATTGTTGCTGTTTTGGGGGGGATCTGGGTAAACCAATACTACTTCCCTAACAAAGCCGATATCGAGATGAAAGCAGTGAAGGAAATAATTGCGGAAATCGAATTATCAGGCACTTCGGAAGATCCACGGTTTCGAAAACTCAAATTCTAAAACGACAATCTTGCTGACGCTCTAGAAAATATCGATATCAGGAAACGATATCGATTAACTTCATCATAATCCAACCAGCCACCGACATTAAGGCGACGAGAAAAAGGGATAGCCCGAACATATAAATATATTTCATATTTTTATGAATCCCTTTTCTTTTCCAAACTGACTAAGACCTGAGTAGAACTTCAAGGATGCAAAAAACCCGTCTATCTAAAAGAGGACATTACCTCTTCAGACAACCAATCCATTTTCTCCAATGATTTATTCAAGTCTGCAGATCGGGTGTCCAAAACGATATGACTCACACCTAAGTTCTCATACTCTTTTATGTCAGCCACTATTTGTTCCGGATTCCCAGAAAACCGTCGTCTGTTGCCGCCGAAAGAATTTTCTTTGTCATACACCGGCGCTTTTAAAACTATGGATATTTCCGATCGGTTTCTCCCGATTTTCTCACAATATGAATCCATATAATCTATCTCAACTGCCATTTCTGAAGGTTCAAGTGGAGAAGCTGGGTTAGCACCTACAGGATGCCATGCATCTGCCATTTTAACTACTCTTCGAATAGCTGCTCTACTTTGACCTCCCACCCAAATCGGGGGGCCTGGTTTTTGTATTGGCTTGGGAGAGAATTGAAGCCGTTTGAAAGAATAGAACTCTCCGTCATAGGAAGGCTCCTCCTCACTCCACAATTCCTTGAAAATACTTATATATTCGTCAGTAACCTTGCCACGGCGATTAAATGGAGGTGTATCCAAGGATTCAAATTCCTCTTCAAGCCAGCCAACACCTACTCCTACAACTAATCTCCCCCCAGAAAGCACATCTATGGTAGATAACATTTTGGCTGTTAAGACGGGATTCCTATGAGGAACAATCATCACGCTAGTTACAAGTTTCGCTTTGCTTGTAATCCCGGCGAGAAATGCCAGCTCCGTAATCATTTCTAAATGCTCTCCAGAACTATCCCATGGCACCTCTGACCCAACAGAGTACGGGTACTGGGATTCCGGGTTTATCGGAGCTATCACGTGATCGCCCGCAACCATTGAATCAAACCCTATATTTTCAGCGTGAGAGGCAATTTCCAATATTGGATCTCTCTTAGCAAGTGGCCCATGAGTCGGCAAATAAAATCCAAATTCCATTTTCATTCCCTTTTAAATATATTTATAAAGTTAAATTGATTTTCAAGAATTTATGAACCAAATCATTGAAAAACTCCGGTCGTTCATAATAAACAGAATGCCCAGCTCGATCTACCATGATGAATTCCGAATGGGGGATTAACGAGGAAGCTATTTCTATAGTTTTAGGGTGGACTAATTTGTCTTCTCTTCCCACCATAAAAAGCATTGGTATTCCCAGGTCCCTGAACCTGCCGTCAGTAGAACCACTGTGATTTGGCCTGGGGGCAAGAAAATCCGGACTATGTCGTGGATTCATCCTCATGATCTGCCTATACAATAAAGATTTCTCAGGAAATTGTTCTGAAAATTCAGGAGATAGGGCCTTGATTGCCCCTTCCGGTAAAAAAGGAGGCGATGCTTTGTGTTTTCTCCGCACTTCCCTGGACTCTTCATTATCCGATCCTCCATTAGTACCAGAGAGGACTAATGCTGACACACGTTCCGGGTTTCTAATTGCGAATACTGATGCAGTACGACCTCCCATGGAATGGGCCACAATAGCCGTTTTCTCTATACCAAGATGGTTGAGCAAGCCTTCTAAATCATCTGCAAAGGCAGTTCTTCCTTTTGGCTCAGACTCATCTGGCGTCCTACCAAAAGTCCTATGATCGAAAATGACACATTTATAGTGTTTGGAAAAGTAGGGGATTTGTTGCCACCAAGATATGTGATTACCTCCTGAACCATGAGCAAAGACAACTGGAGGCCCCTCCCCGTGTACCTCATAGTACATTGAGACTCCATTTACATCCGCAAAAGCCATTGTTCTCCTTTTGGAAAGTTTTAAATAACCACTATTCCCTTACACCTGTTACCCCGCCGTCTATGACCAACTCTATGCCAGTGACAAATGAGGATTCATCAGAGGCAAGGTATAAAACCCCGTAAGCAACGTCAATTGATTGCCCAATACGGCCAAGTGGTATAGATCCAACTCTTGATTCTGGATCAACAGAATTCGTGACCGATTTAATCATGTCTGTATTAATTGGTCCGGGATGGACAGAATTGCATCTTATGTTTTCAGAGGCGAATCGCCCGGCAGTAGATTTAGTTAGAACTCTCACAGCTCCCTTAGATGCCGCATATGCCGGTGAAGAAAGTGGCCGACCCACAATGCCTGCTATTGAGGAGATGTTCACGATAGACCCACCTCCGGCTCTTTGCATGGCTGGCACGGCATATTTGATCCCTAAAAACACGCCTTTGGAGTTAATCTCCATCGTTCGATCCCAATCCTCGGAAGAAACGTCAAGGTAATCTTGCGGCAATGCTATACCTGCGTTATTAACTAGGATGTCTAATTTACCGTACTCAGATTCCGCCAGGTTTATAGCTCTTTCCCAATCCTGGGAATTGGTTACATCCAAATGAATATACTTCGCATTATGACCAGCAGCCGCAATATTTTTCTCAACTTCTAAACCCAAATCATCCAATATATCTCCAAATAAAACTTGAGCCCCCTCAGCGGCAAAAAGGGCAACTTCTTCAGCGCCTTGACCTTTCGCTGCCCCTGAAACAAGGGCCACCTTACCTTCAAGCCTATTCATTGTTACCTCCCGATGAATTGTCTATACAGTTTCCCAAGTCGTAACGTCACCATGCTGATGTACCCTTCCGAAATGTTCGTTGGGATGGAAATGGCCCGCTGCTATGATCATGCCCTGTGAAACCGACCTCTCTATAAGATCACGTCTACTTCTTTCACTAGCTATCTTATCGACGTCTACTCCAGCACACCAAGATGGCTCACTTATTTGTACTTTGCTATGAATCGCATCCCCAATAATAGCTGCTTTCTGTCCGCCAGAATTCAATAAAAATGACATATGCCCAGGGGTATGCCCGGGAGTTATTAGTGAAGTTATTTCGTCAGTGACATTAAATCCATCACCGAAAAGATCCATCAAAGACAGGGCCTTCAACGGTACAACATTTTCACTTACCCAGGGAGCATTAATTAGATTCTCAGGCCTGGTGAAATAATCCCAATCTATCGATGGAACCAAATATCTCGCATTCGGAAAATACGGGCGAGGCGGATCTGAGGAAAGATCCAAATTCCAACCTACGTGATCAATATGTAGATGGCTATGTACCACGATATCAATTTCTTCTGGTTTAATACCCACCCTTCCAAGATCATTTAGGAGATCGCCCTTTTGCCCTCCTCGAGTAGCGTGCGGCCCAGGCCCTATACCTGTATCAACCAGAACTATTTTCCCTTTTGACCTTACAACAAAGCATCCATAGTAAAGCTGAACCATACCTTTATCTAAAATTTCGCTCCTGTAAGGGTCCCAGAGTGCTATGTCCACATCTGGAAAAAAATCCTCTGGAGACCGGGCAGGCGGGACCATATCCATCAGTGATAGGATCTCTAAATTGCCTATTTGTAGTTTTTCTTGCATTAAATACCCCCGACTACGCTTGCAACCAATTCTTGTTTACTCCAAGCCTGATAAACTCGCGCCGACATTGTATTCTTTTTTTGCAAGGATTTATCTAAAGGTCGACAGGGGGAGAAAATCGATATGGAAAAAATTAAAGTCGGATTCATCGGGCTAGGAAACATGGGTGGAGGCATGTCTATGAATGTAGCCAAAGCAGGCTATGACATGGTAGTTCACGATATAAACAAAGCCGCTGCAACAAACCTTCTGGAATTAGGTGCTGAATGGGCCGGTAACCCTAAAGAATTGGCAGAATCATCTGATGTAATCTTCACTTCATTACCCGGTCCAGTTGAGGTTGAAGCAGTATCAATGGGTAATGAGGGATTAATAAAAGGAGTGTCAAACGGATCCATATGGATTGATCTTAGTACCAGCTCTCCCACCCTGATTAGAGAATTATCCGAAGAATTCGAAAAGCAGGGCACTTCTGTATTGGATGCCCCTGTCAGTGGTGGTGTAAAAGGAGCTGAAACGGGTAAATTGGCAATCATGGTTGGTGGAAGCGAAAACATCTTCAATCAAATAAAGCCGATTCTAGATTCTTTTGGGGATAAAGTAAGCTATACCGGTTCTATTGGTTCTGGCAGTATCTGTAAATTGATGCACAACACCATCGGATATGGGATGCAAATGATCATATCTGAGTGCCTAACTCTTGGAGTAAAGGCTGGAGTCGATCCGGAAAACTTATTCGAATGTATAAAGAATGGAAGTGTCGGGAGGGGTAATTTACTCAATGTCACATTACCTGACACTTACTTACAAGGTAAATTTGACCCACCCAATTTTGCTCTCAAGTTAGCAAGAAAAGATGTTTCATTAGCGCTAGAGCTTGGGCGCGAATATGATGTTCCTATGGAGGCAGCAAGTCATGCTTACAATGAACTAACTGCTGCAATGAATAGAGGATGGGAAAACAAAGATTCCAGGATTAGCCTACTCCTTCAAGAAGAAAGAGCAGGCAATATCGAGGTTAGATTGGACAACTCAAAGTAGGCTCCAAAAGTAACCGGTTAATCTCCCGGCACCATTTCAGCAACCGACCCCTTAAAGGCTGGCATAATTTCCTCTGAAAATCGTTCTAATTGTTCTATTATTACAGATTTTAAGGTGCCGACTGGGTGGCTAACACTGACTCTATTCAGGCCGGGATATTTTTTCTCTAGTGATTTCAATTGTTCAATAATTAAATCGGGTGGGCCAGCAAGTACGCCGCCAGCCTCGACGGCATCCTCTATCGTTGGCAATCCAGCCTTGAGTGCTGTTTCCGGATTGCCCATAGCAGTAATCTGGTCATCACTCAAAGCTTTCACCAGTCGGAGAGGGCCAAACATTTTTAGATTTTCTTCGTAAAAATTACCGACTTCCTTCATGGCTTGCTCTTTCGTGTCCGCAATATGAAAATGGAATCCTATCGCCAAATTCTCTCCGAGTTCCGTATCCACCCCTATCCTGGAATAGGCGTCCCTAAATCCTTCTACCGCTTTATCCATAGCCCCTCCTTCAGAACTTCCTCCCCCTATAATTCCGCTCATTCCATGCTTCGCCATGAAATCCAATCCACGGGGTGTGGCACTTTGAATAGGTTGCCAGCATTCGACAGGTCGATTTACTGGTCTCGGCACCAACGTGATTTCTTTTAACTCATAGCCTCTGTAGGGAACCTCGGGCGGTATGGTGTAGTAGGAACCTTTATGGGAAAAGGAATCCTTATTAAAGGCCTCAAATATTATATCGACCTGTTCCTCAAACAAGTCTCTGTTGGCCGGTTGATCTAGAAGGGGAGAACCAAAGGTTTCAACTTCCCTAGTGTGGTATCCCCTACCAACACCAAACACTACCCTGCCTCCAGTCAGCACATCGGCAGTAGCATAATCTTCTGCAAGTCTCAGAGGATGCCACATAGGAGCAATATTGAACCCGCAACCCAATCTAATATTCTTCGTTAAATGTGCCAAATGTAATGCCATCATGAGGACATTTGGCAGACATTCGTAACCTTCAGGTTGAAAATGATGTTCAGCCATCCAAAATGTGTCATACCCACATCGGTCCATAGTTTGAGCTATTTCTGTAGCCTTATCGAAGGCTGACACAAGATATTCGTTACCAAATGTCCGGTCGTTCACAGGTGTCCCGGCATACCCAACATTTGCCAAATCTACATGTCCGGCATAAAGACTATCGAAATTGGTAATCATTCTCCCGCTCCTTGATGCTTAAGAAAATTAACTTAGACTTTGGCGAATAATACCAGAGAACCAGTTGTACTATTTCAATCAAAAAAAGTCCTGGAAAACCTTTTATGAGATCCGGAAACAAAAAAAATAGAAACTGAAGTAAAATGTCGGCCATTACCAAAACATAAGGTACTTATATGACGCTAAAAAAAATACTTATAGCTAATCGCGGAGAAATTGCAATCCGAATTGCAAGAGCCGCCTCAGACATGAATATTACGACTGTTTCAATCTATTCTGAAGATGATGCTTCATCACTTCACGTTCAATCAACAGATGAATCTTTTGGATTGGATGGGGAAGGAGTAGCCGCATATCTAGATATAGACCAAGTGGTGGAAATAGCTAAAAAATCTGGTGCAGACTCGATCCATCCTGGGTACGGATTTCTTGCAGAAAACCCTGGATTTGCAAAAAGATGCCAAGAAGAGGGAATCGTTTTCATAGGGCCAAGTTTGGAAATGCTGGAGCTATTTGGAGATAAGGGGAAAGCTAGATTAGCTGCGCAAAAGTCAAACGTACCAACACCAGCCGGACTAGAAGGTCCGATCACACTTGAATCTGCAAAAGATTTTTTTAGCAACCTTGAAGAAGGTAGCGGTATGATGCTTAAAGCCATAGCAGGAGGAGGCGGAAGAGGAACTAGAGCAATTAAGAATCCATCTGAAGTAGAAAGGTTATTTAAGCGATGCCAATCTGAAGCAAAAAGAAGTTTTGGAAATGGTGATTTATATGCCGAACAACTTGTAGAAAATGCTAGGCATATTGAGGTTCAGATAATTGGAGATAATTTTGGCAATGTGACGCATCTCTGGGAAAGGGAGTGCAGCATACAACGCCGCTATCAAAAATTGGTGGAAATTGCCCCTGCACCTTTTATTACGCAAAGTCTTCGTGACCAAATTATCGAGTCAGCTATCAACCTTGCCGTTGACGTCGGGTATTGTAATTTAGGCACCTTCGAATTTTTAGCTTACCAAAGTGGTGGATCTGAATACGACTCGTTTGTGTTCATTGAAGGAAATGCCAGATTACAGGTCGAACACACCGTTACCGAAGAAATAACAGGAATAGATATCGTGCAGTCTCAAATCCGATTGGCCGACGGGTCTACCTTAAGTGATATAGGACTTGATCCCGACAATCCTCCCTCAGTGAGAGGATACGCGATACAAAACAGAATTAACTGCGAAACTATATCTAACACAGGTCAAATAAAACCCTCCACGGGAAAAATTACTAAATATGGTGCACCCGGTGGGCTAGGGATAAGAACTGACGGATTTGGCTATTCAGGCTATGAAACCACAATGGCTTTTGATTCTCTTATTGCAAAACTCATATGCCATTCAAATTCCGACAATTTCCTTGATGCTGTAAATCGCTCAAAACGAGCATTATCGGAGTTCGACATAGAAGGAGTTGAAACCAATATCGAATTTCATTTGAACCTTCTGTCTCACCCTGAATTTATATCGGGAAATATAACCACTCTTTTCCTTGATGATAACTTGGCTGAATTAATTCCAGACGCATCATCGTCTACTGGAGCGGCCAACACTAGCCAACCACTCAAAGCCGATGAGGGATTTGCAGGAGCCAATCTAAAAACGAAGGATCCCTTAGCTCTGTTTGATTACGATCAACAAGTAAAATCTACTCAACAAGAATCAGAACCTGAACTAACAACACCACAAGGGCCAGATGGGACTGTAAATGTGGTTGCACCTATACAAGGAACTGTCATAAGCATAGACGTTGATCTAGGACAAGAAGTAACAAAAGGTCAACAATTACTAGTCATGGAAGCCATGAAGATGGAACACATGGTCACTAGCAACATCAGCGGAATAATTAGAGGTATAACAATTAATGAAGGCGATACAATTCGGGAAAATTATCCTCTTTTCCATATAGAAGAATCTGACGTATCTGTATCTTCAAAGGACCTCAACCAAGAATTGGACCCAGATTATATTAGGTCTGATTTGCAAGAACTAAATGAAAGACGATCCCACATATTTGATGAAAATAGGCCCAGTGCCGTTGACAGACGTCGAAGCAAAGGGCAGCGAACGGCTAGAGAAAACATAGCCGACCTTTGTGATCCCGATAGTTTTGTAGAATTCGGTTCTCTTGCGGTGGCAGCTCAGCGACTAAGAAGAGATGAAGATTGGCTGCGAATAAACACTCCCGCAGACGGGCTAATATGCGGGGTAGGTACAGTTAATGGCGATATGTTTACAGAAAAAGACTCTAGGTGTCTCGCAGTATCCTATGACTACACTGTTTTCGCGGGAACGCAAGGTAACAGAAATCACTATAAACAAGATAGGGTCTATGAGCTCGCACACAGATTTAGATTACCAGTAGTACTGTTTGGGGAAGGTGGAGGAGGTCGTCCAGGGGATACCGATAAAATGGGAGGTATTGGAATGGATACCACCACTTTTACGACTTGGTCCAGATTAAGCGGACTTGTTCCAATGGTAGGAGTCGTCTCCGGGCGCTGCTTTGCAGGAAATACCGCCCTAGTCGCATGTTGTGACGTTATTATCGCTGCGGAAGACACCACTATAGCTATGGGCGGGCCGGCGATGATAGAAGGCGGAGGTCTAGGTGTTTATACACCTGAAGAAATAGGACCGCTGTCCTTTCAGGTGCCGAACGGGGTTGTTGATATTCTCGTTAAAGATGAAGCCGAAGGTGTAGAAGTAGCAAAAAAATATATCTCTTACTTTCAAGGTGCTACTGAAGAATGGGAAGAAAATGATCAACGAGTTCTTAGACACTCAGTTCCCGAAAATAGAAAAAGAATCTATGACATGAGATCCATTATAGAAACCATCGCAGACAAAGATTCAGTTTTAGAAATACGAAAAGATTTTGGTATAGGAATCTTCACCGCTTTAATAAGGATTGAGGGAAAGCCAATGGGATTGATCGCGAATAATCCTCATCATTTGGCAGGAGCGATCGATAGTGATGCCTCTGACAAGGCCGCCAGATTTCTTCAACTCTGCGACGCATTCGATTTGCCCATCGTAAGCCTTATGGATTGCCCCGGCTTAATGGTGGGGCCTGAAGTAGAAAAGACTGCCCTGGTTAGACATTGCGGACGATTATTCAACACGGGAGCTAATTTAACGGTTCCCATGTTTGGTGTGATAGTCAGAAAAGCATATGGCCTCGGAGTGCAAGCTATGTGCGGTGGAGGCTCACTAGTACCATTCTTTACAGTAGCATGGCCTACCGCAGAGTTTGCAGGAATGAATATTGAAGGGGCTGTAAAACTAGGTTATCGAAAAGAATTAGAAGCAATTGAGGACCCCGAGGAACGCATCAAAGAATACGAAGGGATGGTCGAGAAAAGTTATGAGAGAGCCAAAGCGGTAAACGCTGGAAGTTACTTTGGGATAGATGACGTCATAGATCCTGCAAACACTCGAAAATGGCTCGTTGCTGGTTTAAAAAGTTTACCGCCAACTCCTCCTAGAACAGAAAAAAAACGTCAATACATAGATACTTGGTAGACCAAATTTGCCTACTGAAAGCCAAAACCCTGTTCATGCCCAAGTTCTTGAAGGGGTAAAAATAATAGACCTGACTGGTCCGTCTGGTTTCTATTGCACCAAATTACTAGCAGATTTAGGCGCGGACGTAATTCGAATTGAAACCGGATCAACTGCTGAACTTGAAACTTTCGCACCTTTCTATCAAGGTAATAAAGATATAGATAGCAGTTTATATCGATGGCATTTCCATACCAATAAACGTAGTGTTGAATTGGATCTCGCTTCGCAGCAGGGTAAAGATACATTTCTTCATCTGTTGGAAGTGGCCGATGTGTTAATAACAACGGAACCACAAAATTTAGCCAATGCAACAGTAATTAAGAAAGCTGAAATACGAACCAGGTACCCACAACTTATCCATACTGTGATTAGGGCTTTCTCCTCCAGAAGT
>DLRJ01000112.1 GCA_002500485.1 Dehalococcoidia bacterium UBA7891 | reverse complement strand
ACCCATCGCTTGCGCTAAACCAACAACGGTGGTGGTTTTTCCTTCTCCAGCCGGAGTGGGGGTAATACCAGTAACTACCACCAGCTTCCCTTTTCGTTCTTTCTTAATTGCAGACAGAGACAATTTTGCCTTATAGGAACCATAAGGAACTAAGTCATCCCGCAAGATTCCTAAGTCACTAGCAATATTTTCTATTAACTTCATAGCCCATCCCTGAGAAATCTATTAACACTTTCCACAATTGGTAAGGATATCATCGAATATCACATTTTATCGTTTATTGGTACCGTCTAATCTCCGGGTATTTAAAAGTTATCCACACCGTGAAAAGTATTAATAGAACCGATAACACTGCAATTGAGCCCTGCCCACCTAACCAATCTGCCATAAGCCCTGCTGGCAGTACTCCCAAAGGCATTAAGCCCCAATTCAGCATATATATACTCATCACTCGCCCACGGTATTCTTCCTCAGCCTCCTCCATTATCAGGGCCATGTTAATGGACCGACGACCTGCATCGCCTAGGCCTAAAGGAAGCATTATTAATGCAGCAAATAAATACAAAGGTACCGCGGCAATCAAGAGCAGACTAAATCCTGAAAAATACGAACTGATAAGTAGCACTTTCCCACGCAACCTGTTGCCAAGGGAGGCTATATAAATAGATCCCATTAGGGCCCCGAGCCCCATAACAGAAACCAGTAGCCCCATTGAATCTGCTTTCAACCCATATATATCTACTATGAAAATTGGCATTATAAATCTAAAGGGTTGAGCTAAAATAGTCGTAGATAAAGCAATTGCGAGAAGTATCAAAATGAAGGAATTGTTACGGACATATTTTAATCCCTGAAGCATATCGCTAATTAGAACCGAAGGGCGATTGGAATCGGATGCTGACCCATTCTTTGGGGCCACACTGTATCCTTTGTTTTTTATCAGCATAGTGAATATGATCGAAGAGAAATTGAGAACTGTTATCAACAAGTAAACTTTGCCAGGACCAATGAATTCGTAAAGTAAACCGGCAGCGGTAGGTGCGGCTAAAGTGCTGACACTCATCGCGGCAGCATTGAGGGCCACAGCGTTTGACACCAAATTCTGTCCTACCATCTGCGGTATCAGCGCCTGACGGGCCGGCATCATAAAGGCGAACACTCCGCCTTGGACAATCGATGCTATAAGCAGATGAACCCAAGTGACGGCCTCACTTAAAATTAAGACTGCCACTACAAGTGACACACACCCTGCCAACAGTTGTCCGCTTTGAATTATCCTTTTCTTGTTAAGCCTGTCGGCAATAACTCCGCCAAACAAAGCCAAAGTCAGCATAGGAATTGCTGATCCCGCATTGACTATTCCAAGAATAGTCCCTGAACTCTCAAGTTCATACACGAAATAACTCCGAACAAGCATCTGCATATTCATACCGAACATGAGAGTCAGCATTCCTACCCATAAAAAGAAAAAATCGCGATTCTTTAAAGACTCGTAAGTACCTGAAAAGCTCACTGTTGAACTTGCAACAAAGAAAATCTAATTAACAAAAATTGAACCAATCCTGATCTCTAAAATTTCTCCAAGACCCTAGTTAAAGGGGGTCCGAACCACGGTAGACTCTCATTCAAAAGAAAGGTCACCGCAGGTGTTCAGTTCGGACCCGTTTGAACTCATTTATGGTACAAATATTTGAGTAACCACAACATATCCCCCTACCACTATCGATTCTAACACTATCGTTATCCCTGCAATCAGACTATTTCCCCCTGCAGTAACCAATCCCTTCCCTTAATCAACATCCTTATTCCAGTTTTTAAATGCATCTACTCCAGAAATTGCCGCTGCAGATAACAGGGCATAGTCAGGGCCATAGCTCAGAAATTTGACTCCTTGATTTAGTCTTTTGCATACATCATCTGGTTCAGACGCACCCGCCCCTGCGACCACATCAAACTTAGCCGAAGCTTCAATCATTTTTTCCAATATCTGGTCGATTTCCTCATGAGGCAACAAAAGAGGGTCCAGTCCGAGGGATAAACACATATCCCATGGGCCAAGAAATAACACATCAATCCCAGGAACTGCAGCTATCTCTTGAAGGTTACCAACAGCCTCTACAGTTTCGATTATTAACACCACAAGAGTGTTATCGTTTGCATTTTTCAAATAATCTTGATTGTCAAAGGTATATTTAGATGCTCTCAACGGTCCCCAACTTCTCTTTCCGTCCGGTGGAAACCTTGTGGCGGAAACAATTTCAGCAGCCTCCTGTGCAGTTTTTACCGCAGGAACAACGATCCCCGATGCACCTAAATCTAAGGCTTTCTGTATGTAAACCTGTTGCGAGGAAGGTATCCTGACAATCGGCAAGGCATTGGTGTTTCCTATTGCCATTAACATGTGTTCAATTTCGGCCGATTCTATTCCATTATGTTCTGATTCCACTACTACGAAGTCAAACCCTGCATTGCCCATCAATTCAGCTACGTTAGGACTTTGAAGACCAATAAAAGGTCCAATCGAAGGTTTCCCAGACAATAAGTTACTTCTAACGTGATTTCTTATCATATCCATACACCTTATTAGCTACGTATATCAGGTTTATTGAGTTTTGTCCCAAAAATCCAGTTGAATACGGGATTATAATGTTTCCTACACATTTAAATAAATAGCATAACAATTAGTAACCTTGATTAGGTTAACGACAAAAAATGAGTAATTCATTCGGCAAAGCATTCAGAATAACAACCTGGGGAGAATCGCACGGCGATGCTGTGGGGGTGGTAATTGATGGATGTCCGCCAGGCCTACCTATAAGTTTGGAGGATATTCAAAAGGAGCTCGACCGACGAAGACCGGGGCAAAGTGAAATATCCACTCAACGGAAAGAAGGTGATAAAGCTGAGATCTTATCGGGAGTATTTGAAGGATTATCTTTAGGAACCCCAATATCAATTGCAGTGTGGAATACTGACGCGAAGGGCAAAGATTACGAGCATATGAAAAGCATTTACCGACCTTCGCATGCTGATTATACCTATCAAGCCAAGTACGGAATCAGGAATTGGAAAGGTGGCGGGAGAGCCTCTGCCAGAGAAACTATAGGGCGAGTTGCTGCGGGAGCGATAGCAAAGAAGTTTTTATTTGCGGAATATGGCACTGAAATTGTTGCCTTCGTCAAGAGAATAAGTGACATAGAGTCAAACATTGGACACGAAGAGATAACCTTAGAGGGAATTGAAAGTAACATGGCGAGATGCCCTGACCAAGATGCTGCGGTCGCAATGATAGAAGCAGTCAAAACGGCTAGGAAGAACGGTGATTCATTGGGGGGGATTGTGGAAGCTTTCGCGACAAATGTGCCGGTTGGAATTGGAGAACCTGTGTTCGACAAATTAGACGCCGACCTAGCGAAAGCGATGCTATCTTTACCTGCATGTAAAGGGTTTGAGGTCGGATCCGGTTTTGGCGGAACCTACTCAACAGGCTCCCAACACAATGATCCTTTCTACATGTCGAAAGGTACAGTTCGAACCAAAACTAACAACTCTGGTGGCATTCAAGGTGGAATTAGTAACGGGGAATCCATCATTTTGAGAGCCGCATTCAAGCCAACGGCGACGATTATGAGTTCTCAAGATACCGTGGATATTTTTGGTAATGATGTCGAGTTGCAGGGTAGAGGGCGCCACGATCCATGCGTATTACCAAGGGCAGTACCAATCGTGGAATCTATGTTCGCCCTAGTATTATGTGATCACGTTATTCGCCATAGGGGGCAAACAGGAAAATAAGGGGAGGGAGTTTTAATCTCCCTCGCCTTTAAAAAGTATTTTTAGACCACGGGTGATGTGCCACCGTCAACGTTAACCGCAGTTCCAGTGATGTAGCTTGCCTTAGCTGAAGCTAAGAAGCAGATCAAATCTCCAGCCTCGTGAGCCTCACCAATGCGACCCATCGGAACATTCTTTCCAACTATTTTCCAATGATCTTCCAACGTATAGCTAGAATCTTTTGCATTAGCTGATTCCCATCTTGCGCGGTGCTGGCCAGATTTCAATACTCCCACGCAGACAGTATTTACTCTGATATTGTCTTTTGCCAATTCTCCTGCCCACGATTTTGTGAGTGAAATACCTGCTGCTCTAGACAATGAGGTAGGTTGCCCACCAGGATTAGGAGCCTTCCCTCCGGGGGTTGTCGTATTTACAATTGCCCCAGCCCCAGATTTTTTCAAATGGGGCAGGGCAGCCCGTGCACAATAAACAGCCCCATAAACTTTTATACCGAAATCGACTTTTAGGTCTTCATCAGTCATTTTTTCCAGGGTTGTAGCAGAAGAGGTTCCTGCGTTATTAACCAAAATGTCTAGCTGCCCAAATTCTCCTACTACCTTGTCCACCATCGCTTTAACGTCAGATTCAACCGACACATCTGCTGCAACACCGATAACATCCCCACCGGAGGTATTTTTGATTTCTGAAACTGCCGCATTCAATTTTTCTTGAGTTCGGCCGACAATAGCAACTTTAGCTCCTTCTGCAGCCATGGATATAGCAGCGGCTTTTCCAATTCCGTCACTACCCCCAGTAACGATTGCGACTTTTCCTTTTAACCCTAGATCCATACCTTTTCTCCTTGTTTTTTATTTTTTTGTATAAGTCTCGTCCAAAAGATCAGTAACGTACATTACTTCCACGTCCAATCCAGCCTCTCTAATCCCATTCTGTAATTGCATGAAGCAACCCGGGTTTGCTGTTGCAATTGTGTCAGCTTTGGACGCAATAATATTTTTCATTTTATTGGCCAAAATTCCCTTTGCCATTTCAGGCTCAGTGATCATATATGTTCCACCCGCCCCACAACAAATATTGGCTTCTTCCAATTCACAAAAATCTACTCCTTCGATAGATTTTAGTAAATCCCTAGGTGCATCTCTTACTTTTTGTACGTTTGCAAGATGGCACGAGTCTTGATAGGTAACCACCCGAGGAACAACAGATTCACCAAGCTGTAATTCAGTCCCATTTAGGTATTCATTTATGTCGACAACCCTTTTACTAAAGTTAGTAGCCTTTGAACTATATTCTGGGTCGTCAGCCAGCAGAGGACCGTATTCCTTCATCCTGGCCCCACATCCTGCCGAAGCCACCACGATAACTCCGTCTGGATTTCCGTTAGAAAAAGCTTCTATATTTTCTCTAGCTAGGTCCTTGGTTTTTTCTACGTCCCCAACGTGAGAATTGATTGCTCCACAACAAACTTGGGACGAAGGAACTTCAACATCTTTCCCGGCTTTATTCAAAACTCTGACTGCTGCCCGCATTTGATTACCCTGAGTGAGTGGCATGACGCAACCTGTAAGCATTTGAATCTTCTCAGCATCTGCCATACCAGATTGATACAGATGGCCGTCGGCCCGAAAAAATTCCCCGTTTAAAGTCGGTGTCATCATTTCCAGATTCTCTAATCTTCTTGAGATTAATTTCAATATTTTTGTCTTCCTCACCAATTTTTGGAATCCGCTTTTGATGTAAAAATCCATCATTGAAACTAAAACCGAAAGGTTTTTCTGATTCGGTAATAAATACCTCAGGGCGATCTCATAGACCAGGCGCGGAAGCAATCCAATTCTCCGATAATCCCTCACGTGGTCCATGGTGGCTTCAATTAAATTCCCGTATGGAACTCCTGAAGGACATACATCCTCACAGGCCCGACACTGAACGCATAAGTCCCAATGCCTCATCACTTGATTAGAAATTTCTAATCTCCCTTCATTAACTGCCTTCATCAAAGCAATCCTTCCCCTTGGTGATTCCGTCTCCAACCCAGTAGACAAATAAGTTGGGCAGGCCTGTAAGCAGAATCCACAATGGACACATTTGTACAATTCTGACTCATCAAGCCACGTAGGTTTTGGAACTGTTCCGACTTCAGGCATATCTAGTTAAATATCTTCTTTATCTGTTAAGTACCGGCCTCTATTTAATTTCTTACCTGGGTCATATGTATCTCTTAGAGATCGCATAATCCCAAGAGAGCCTTCATTTACCTTGCCCCACATATTAAACCCATTTTTAAAATCTGCTGGCAATGTTTCATAATTAATGTGTGATTGATTTTGCCGAGCTATGTCATGAATTCGCTCTATCATCTGAGTTGACCTAACTTCGCTTTCCGCAGGAACCTTATCAATATGAAATTCCATAGTCCCAAACCCAGGTTGAATACAAATAGCCAAAGTCAATCCAATTTCTTCAACATAATTATCAATATCTCGCAATAAGCCACGTAATCTTGTTGGGGTTGAAAACACCCTTCCAGTAATACTAGAAATTGCTCCGTATCCTTTAAAATCTCTGACTTTTTCCCATAACCGATCAGATGCATTTTGCTCCAGAAAGTCTGTCTGGGAATCCTGATATTGACCAACCATTTTGTTTAAAATATTTAATTGGCGATCAAATGCCATTTGCCTCCCACCAATTCTGATGACCATCAAATATTGGCACTGGGGAGCATCAATCTGTAACATTTTAATCAAATTTTCATTCATTCCAGTTAAAGCCAACGGCATCACATAACTGTCGAAAATTTCTTCTGAAAAGTTTTGCAGCCCATGTTCTGATTCAAACCCCACCAAAAATGAACCTTGCCTGCGGGGTAGGGGAGTCAATTTAAACGATATTTCCGATATTACCCCTAATGTCCCATAGCCCCCAACATGTAATCTTGCCATATCGTATCCCGATACGTTTTTGACCACTGGACCACCACTTTTGGTTACTGTCCCTGATGGTAAAACGACCTGCATGCCAATTACCATGTCACGCATATGAGCTAACTGCCATCGCAAGTATCCTGGTGCATTGGATGCTAAAGTACCTCCGATTGTTGCCTTTCCCGGAAAAGCAGCATCAACTGCCAAAAATTGTTCTTGTTCCCTCAGTTGATTTTGCAAGCTATGTAAAGTAATACCAGATTGGACTATGCAGGTAAGATCAGCAGAATTATGGGCCACCAAATGGTTCATATTGGAAAGGTCCAAAGCATAATCATAGGTTGGCATTTTCGCACCTATTTGAAGTCTGGTTGCCCCACCAATAGGAACTACGACCCTGCCTGGTTCAGTGATGTCAGACAAAACTGAAGAAAGTTCATTTGTATCTTCTGGATAAATCAGTCCTTGGTTGGGCTGAATGCCATCTATTAGATGTTTTTCTTCCATTTTCTATTGGATACCTGCTATCTATATATAGGCGCCTGGGCCTACCCTCGCAATTGCCCTAGCTTGAGAAATATCCCCACAGCCCGCCCCAGTGGGGAAAACCTTGCCCGGGTTAAGCAGATCTTCAGTTTCGAAGGCCAATCTTAAAAGGGACATAGTTGCCATGTCTTCTTCACTAAACATCAAAGGCATTTGATCCTGTTTCTCCAGACCAATTCCATGTTCGCCAGACAAAACCCCTCCCGAGTCCACACAAATCCTCAGAATTTCCGCTCCTATAGCTAGTATGTTTTCAACATCCCCAGGTTTCCTTTCGTCAAACAATATAGACGGGTGGAGGTTCCCATCGCCTGCATGTAACAAATTAGCTATTGGGTACCCGCTTCTTTCCGATATTTCATTTATTTTCTTTAAAACCTCGACTAATTTTGTCCTTGGTATAGTCC
This sequence comes from Dehalococcoidia bacterium UBA7891, assembly GCA_002500485.1. Classification (GTDB taxonomy): domain Bacteria; phylum Chloroflexota; class Dehalococcoidia; order Lucifugimonadales; family UBA826; genus UBA11996. The sequence continues at coordinate 46,436 of DLRJ01000112.1, read as the reverse complement.
CGTCAACCAAATAATAATTTGGTGCCAACCTACCAAGGGCTCCTAATACACCTTTCCGTCCTGACCATAATTTTTCTCTTTCGAGGGAATCCGTTGCCACCCTAATTTCCAGAGGGCTGAATTCACGGCATATAGCTTCTATTTCTTCTGATTCCTCTTCAACAGATTCCAACAGACCGTCCAACTCAACTAAAAGGACTGCCCCGGCCCCTTCAGGGTATCCCGCTCCTACCGCACCCTCAGCTGCCTTGATACAAAAATGATCCATCATTTCCAAGGCAGCTGGTACCATCCCAGCACCAATTATTCCGGTAACAGCTGCGCTGGCATCCTCAATCGTTTCGAAAGACATCAACATGGTCTTCACATGCTCAGGCAATCTCAACAATCGAACAGATATTTTCGTCACGATTGCCAAGGTACCTTCTGACCCTATAGTTATTCCTCGAAGGTCATAGCCGATCCCATCTCTCTCATTTTCTCCGAACCAGGTTATAGTTCCGTCTGCTAATACAACTTCCATACCTAAAACATGATTTGTTGTAACACCATACGCTAAACAGTGTGGGCCGCCGGAATTCTCTGCAATATTTCCTCCGATTGTGCATGCACGTTGACTAGATGGGTCAGGAGCATAATAAAGGCCCTCAGAAGCCACATGAGTGGATAGGTCTAGGTTTACGACACCCGGCTCCACAATTGCATATCGATCGCTTCTATTGACCTCTAAAATCTGATTCATTCTCGCCATGGATAAAACAATCCCACCATGTTCTGCTATAGCTCCCCCACTAAGGCCAGTCCCTGCTCCTCTGGCCACAACAGGAATCGAATTTGACCTGGCCAGCTTTAACACTTGGGATATCTTCTTCGCAGTATCCGGCAAAACTACTACTACTGGATTACCGCGGTCAATCGACCCATCGTATTCATAAACTAAAAGGTCTGCCTGATCATCCAGAACATAGTCATCACCGACTATCTTTCTTAATTCAGGTATCAAATCCTTTATTTTCAGGGACTGTGATTGGCCCATTTATTCACTTTCTTTCCATTAAACTATGATAATTCCTAATTAATCCAAAAATAGGGTATCGTAAACATACTCTAATATGAAAATTTAACCAAAGAAATTTAAGTGCAAATAAAATGAAAGCACCAGAAATGAAAGCTGCCATGTTAGCGAAGACTCCCATGGTGGGAGTGTCAATGATGTTTAGCTCTCCCCAATTAGTTGAAATGATTGCAGCACTCGGGTTCGACTGGGTGCTTCTTGACTGTGAACATGGGTCCATAGACCTATCCAATCTTGAAGTGATGGCCATAGCTGCGAAGGCTGCAGGAATAACAGCCATTGCAAGGCCTCCATCCAACTCCCCCATTGATATTATGAGAGTAATGGACAGGGGAGTCGATGGAGTGCAAGTCCCTCATATTAAATGCCAAGAGGAAGCGAAAGCCGCTGTTGAATCTGTAAAATTCCACCCATTGGGGAATAGGGGGCTGGCAATGGGCACCCGGCCATCAAATTACGGCATAGGAGTGGAGTTGGGCCAATATTCTAAAACCTCAAACCTTGATTCCATCGTTGTGCTACAAATAGAAGATCGAGAGGCCATAGAAAATCTAGACGAGATTTTATCCGTTGCAGATGTCGATGTCTTTTTCGTAGGTCCATCAGACCTGTCGCAATCTCTAGGTCATCCAGGCAAAGCAAATGAACCGCCTGTAAGCACCGCGATAAAAGAAATTTTCAAATCTATAGCAGATGCCGGATTGGTATCCGGGACAGCCTCTTCTGAAAAGCAAATGGGAAAAGCAAAAAAAGAGGGTTGCTGTTACCTTTATACTCACTTAAACAACGTTTTAAAACTAGGGGCAGAATATTATCTGTAATTCTTAGTGAGGAGAAAATGAGTCGCGAAAGTTTTTTAAATAGAGTTAAAGAAGCTTTGTCATCCGGTTCCAATGGTGAAACTGATCTCAGCAAAAAGCTGCTAATTGATGACAATATCGATGATTTGATTGAACGAACCGAAGCCATTCGCTATCAATCTCGCACCGACTGGATGGAACTATTTGACACACTTAAGATTTCTTCACAAAACGCAGGCTGGAAAGTACACAGATGTGATAGTTATGACGATGCATCTGACTACATAGCGTCATTAGCGTTTGAAAGAAATTTAACCCATATTGTCATTTCAGATCAAGAATCCACAGGAAGATTAAATCTGGGGAAAGGTAACTTACCGCCTAAAAGTGAAATAACTGTCGTGAAACCTAACGATCAAAACCCTTCTTTTAATAGGCTGCAGGCTGTAAATGCTGACATTGGTGTTACAGGGGTTGACTATGCCATAGCAGAAACTGGTACATGTGTCGTCTCGGCAAGTAATGAAGTAGGTAGGCTGGTAAGCCTGGCTCCTCCAATGTACGTAGCTGTTGTTGGCAAAGGGCAAGTACTACCTTCGTTAGACGAGTTATTTACTCTCCAAAGAAAAGATTTTGTTGATGGCAACTCGAGTTCCTACACTAGCTTGATTTCAGGGCCCAGTAGGTCTGCGGATATCGAATATACCTTGGTTACAGGAGTTCACGGACCGGGAGAAGTTCATTTACTTCTCGTAGAAGAAGACTGATTTAAACTAAATCCATGCCAACCGATATGAACCGAAGACTTTCTTCCACAGAATCAGATATCAATTCGAAAGCCCTCTCTGATGCCTCCTCAAGAGTAATTGGCCCATTCACTATAGAGGTAGCAGCACGAATACCATGCTCATGAACTATCTTGAAATTACTCCCAAGCAATCCTGCAATCGCAATAGTCGGAATATTATGCTCTGAAGCTATCCGGGCGACTCCTATTGGAGCTTTGTTATAAACAGTTTGGAAATCCATACCACCCTCTCCTGTTATTACAAGGTCAACTGAGGAGAGTTTATCTCTTAAATTAACAGTGTCTAACACTATATCCACGCCAGCCTTTAACTCCGCACCCATAAACGCCATCATCCCAGCTCCTAGGCCACCAGCAGCACCAGCACCTGAAATTTCTGCAACATCTTTCTTTAAGTCCTTTTTCACCACTGTGGCGAAATTGGAAAGGGCATCATCCAAACTCCGAACCATCTTTGGTGTTGCACCTTTTTGTGGTCCATATACAGCCGATGCCCCTTCTAGCCCAGTTAATGGGTTACTTACATCGCATGCCACCAAAAATTTGGATTTTTTTATGCGACTATCCATATTGGAAATATCCACTGTTTGCAAATTCGCTAAAGCGGCTCCACCAAAATTAATAGCATTCCCGTAGCCATCCAACAAATTTGCTCCAAGCGCCTGAGCCATCCCTGCCCCTGCATCGTTTGTCGCGCTTCCTCCTATTCCTACTATGAACTTACGAAAACCCTCATCCAAAGCCTCAGATATCGCCTGTCCCAACCCATATGTTGACGCATTCAAAGGATCTCTCTCAGCTAGGCTAAGTAATGCAAGCCCTGAAGTTCGGGCCATTTCTATGACTGCAGTAACTCCATCACCCATCGCACCCCATTGGGCCTGAATTGTTTCGCCGATTGGATTCTGAACGCTACAGGTCCTAACTTCACCCCCAGATACTTCAACCAAAGTCTCCAAGGTTCCATCACCTCCGTCAGCTACGGGACAAAGTACCACCTCAGCTTGAGGAAACACTCTCAGTATGCCAGTCTTACCCGCCTCAGCCGCTGATAAGGCAGATATACTCCCTTTAAATTCTTGAGGTGCCACTAATATCTTCATATCTTCACTAATCTAATCTTTAACTAATATTTCTCTCAATACAGACTGCATTTACGTTTACAGGTAATATTGATATATTTCTATTGTTCGTGAAATGCTATCGGACTGATTTGAATTTTAAATGAATACTGCTCTGAAGCCAAAGGTATCATAATGCCAAGAAAAAAGAATGAGGGGCCGACCCGTCAATTATTTGCCAAAATAAGTGAGGATATATACTTGCTTGCTAAAGCTAAGTCTGCTCAATCTCGAATGTCTATGAGGGAGATACTAGAGGAATCTTTAGAGCTGTACCTAGGTAAAAACCCTTCTGATCGTTCTGAGCCTATGGAGAACCAGACAAAAGTGCAAGAGTCAATATGGCAAGACGAATACCTAAACCGGCAAGCAGACAGACCTATAGGTTCTCCAATTGAGTTATCTGAAGAAGAAGCAAAAGAGATTGCGAGGAAGGCGTTCCTATAATGTCTAAATATACTGCTGTAATAGATTCCTCGGTCTTAGTAGGGTACAAATCAGGTCATATAGGCTGTCAAAATCTATTGTACAAGGCTATTGACGGCGAAATAGAGATCATTATTTCTCCATTGTCAGTTTCTAAAATATGGAAGTCTCAAGATTTTGACCGAAAATCTGAAATCGGATACCTGGGTCTACTCGAATTCATGACAATGTCTCCACTAGACTTAGAGACAGCCACAAAAACCGGTCACACATTAAGGGAGAATTCTACTGATCCCAATATAGATTTGGAGGTAGCAAACCTTGTATCTATTTGCAATATTTCAGGACATTCTCTGATAACCACCAAGCCTGAATTATACGATGATTTATTTGATGGTGTAATCGGCTGTGAAGAGGCTATAAACAAGTTAAACTAAACAAATAATAACAGCTAAATGGAAGTTTTTATCTTTTCAGCCAATTTATTAGTTATTCCAACAATCTCGGACAACTCCTCTACCTCAGCTGACCTTATATTCTTTATAGAACCAAACTTTTTAAGCAAGGCCCTACGTTTTTGAGGGCCGATACCCTCGATGGAATCCAGTGTAGATTTAAGGGTGCTTTTAGAGCGTTTCGCCCTATGGTATGTAATGGCAAATCTATGTGCCTCATCTCTAGCTCTTTGCACTAGAAAGAGTGCAGGGGAATTTCTAGGTAAAAGGATTGGTTCCAACATGTAGGGAACAAACAATTCTTCGTTTTCTTTGGCTAAACTAGCCAATGGTATATCTGTCACCCCAAGTTCTAAGAATACCTGCAGGGCAACCCCAAGGTGGCCTTTACCGCCATCTATTAAAACCAAATCCGGGTCACTGGTCCAAGATGAGGATGATGAATTTTTATCAACCAACCTTTTGAAACGCCTGGTCAACATCTCCTTCATCATAGAGTAATCGTCCACCCCTTTTACGTTTCTTATTTGGAATCTCCTATACTCTGATGTCTTAGGTCTGGCCTTTTCAAATACCACCATACTGCCAACAGCATTGGTACCTTGTATGTTGGAAATGTCATAGCACTCAATTCGTCTAGGCAACCTAGGTAAATTCAAAGCCTCTTGGAGTTCTTCAATGGCTGTGTCATCTTGGTTCAATTTCACAAATTTCTTTACCTTGTGTTGATCCAATGCCTCTCTGGCATTATTGGAAACCATTTCCACCAATCGCCTTTTCTCTCCCCTGACAGGCCGATAAAGCCGAACCGAAGACCCTCTTTTTGCAGATAGAAATGCTTCTATATGGGAACCTTCCTCACCCACAGGAATTTGGATTAGCACAGTTGGAGGTATGTATGGTGCGACCTCATAGAACTGCTGAAGAAATGCATTTTGTACACCTTGAATGTCATCATACTGTCCAACTTCCATGAGATACGAATCGCGGCCAATTAATTTTCCCTGGCGAATAAAAAATATCTCGATCCAGGCGTCGTCTGACCATTGGGAACAAGCTATAACATCCAAACTCTCTGGTCTCAAAGTGAGAACTTTTTGACCCTCATGAACCTTTTCGATGGACTTTAGCTGGTCCCTTATAACAGCGGCTTTTTCAAATTCCAAATTTTCAGCCGACTGACCCATCTTGTCTTTTAGGGACCTGACAATCTGGTTTGTACTACCTTCTAGAAAAAGAACCACCTGATCAATAATATCTTTGTATTGGTTTTTATCAGCCGCACCGATACACGGCCCTATACACCTGTTTATGTGGAAATCTAGGCATGCCCTGTCATCTGTCCCAGTGATGGTCTTAGTACAAGATCTATAGGGAAATAGCTTCTTTAAAAGAGACAATGTTTTCCTCACGCTTCCGGCACTGGCATAGGGGCCAAAGTATTGGGCGTTGTCTTTCTGGATATTTCTCGTAATGTAAACTTGGGGGAAATTTTCCGAATTATCTATTTTGATAAATGGATAGGACTTGTCATCTTTTAATCTAGAATTAAATTGAGGCTGATATTCCTTGATCAAGTTACATTCAAGAATCAATGCTTCCTGTTCAGATTCTGTAACAATAAATTCAAAATCTTCAATCTTTGAAACCAGTACCCTTGTCTTGAGGTCCTCATGGTGAGTTGGAACAAAATAGGATCTAAGGCGATTTCTAAGATTGCTGGCCTTTCCAACATACAGGATGACGTTATTTTCATCCCGCATCAAATAAACCCCAGGACCGGTGGGTACATGAGCTAGTCTTTCGGTGAATCTATCTAACCCCATAAATTAGCCAGCTTGAACGTACTTTGAGTGTATCTCTACGCCGTTATAGATGAAAAAGATAACGCAACCAGCAATATAACTATAACGGCCGCGGCTACAGATATCCGCTTGATTTCACTCCCTAGGTATTCATATCTCAACACATTTGTACCTACTTGAGCCGGTCTGCCGGTATTTTGACGTATTGGTTTCGTTTCGGAGGTAGAAACTATTAGTTCAATTTCAATATCTGAATCAACTTGAGCGGAAGAGGAGGAATTTTGCGTCACTCTTGAATCAACTACCTGACTCTTCGAAGATTTTCGCCTTTTGTTTCTTAGCTGCGCTTGTCTGGATGCCCTTTGCTTTCCTTTACTTGGCATTTTGAAACTCCTCCGATTCTATAAATTTAATTTGCTGACAACCTGCTTATGCTCTTGGATGAGCATTATCATACTGATCTCTAACAAACTCGAGCGCCAGATGTGTGTAAATCTGCGTTGTTGAAATACTAGCATGCCCGAGCAATTCTTGTACGTGTCTTATAGACGCTCCACCTTCCAGGAGGTGAGTAGCGAAGCTATGCCTGAGGGTATGAGGGGTCATGGAATTTTCTAACCCTATCAATTTTGAATATTTCTTCACAATACCCCAGAAGCCTTGTCTAGTGAGTCTGTTGCCTCTTCTATTCAAAAATAACGCCTTAGATTGTTGTTGATTGAAAATTACCCGACCTCTTCGAACATAAATATCTATACTATCCAAGGCAATCCTATGAACAGGTACTATCCTCTCTTTCGAGCCTTTACCCATACATCTCACCGACCCTACAGTGAAATCTACGTCCTCAACATCTAGGCCTACTATTTCGCTAACCCTTAACCCACTGGCATAAGCTATCTGAAGCATAGCAGCATCTCGCATTGCATCTGGGGCGGAAGACACATCTAAGGGAAGTTGTAATAGCTTCTTGACGTCTGATAATTTCAAAACTTTAGGTAGGTGCTGAGATCTCTTTGGAGTTGGAATTAGGTCAGTAGGGTCATGGTCAATAATCCCTTCCGAATGTAAATAAGAAACAAATGATCTGACGGAAGCTAATTTCCTACTCCTAGTTGTAGAAAGATATCCTTTATATGATAAGTACTTTACGTAGTTGTCTATGTGCCTGGCAGCAATCTCATTAACATGGGTCAAATTAACATGCTCATTAAACTGATTTAGATCGCTTCTGTAAGACACCAAGGTGTTGTTAGAACAAGCCCTCTCAACGACCAGATATTCTAGAAAATCCTCAATTAATGAGGTAATGGTATTTAATTCCGCTATCATTAACTAATCCAAACTTACCAACCGAAAATCATTTACGTTAAATCTTACCTTGACATACCTTCTGGGCAGGATAAGAATTAATCCTAATTATTGAGGAGTTCTAAATTTCATTGAAGCAACATGATTGAAATAGTAACAGGACCATTTTTATTTGAGTCTTCTTCATTCCTGCTTAGTTGGCATGGGGTGTTCAGCTTCATAGCTGTGGCTACAGCTGTGTTTCTCGTAGGGAGATGGGCTTCACTGAGAAATATAAACCCGGATGACGTGTATTCAATAGCCGTGTGGGGAATTATTTGCGGAATAATTGGAGCAAGGCTAGTGCATGTGATTGACAACCTCCAAACTGGTCCGAATTATTTAGATAATCCCCTTCAAATCTTTGCTATATGGTCAGGGGGCATAGGGGTTTGGGGTGGTATTTTAGGGGGAGCTATTGGAGGTATAACCTACGGCCTTGTAAAAAAGATGCCTGTAATGCAGATAGCCGACTTAACCGCACCGGCAATGTTAATGGCCCAGTCCATCGGTCGCCTAGGAGACATAGTCAATGGGGAGCATTGTGCAAAAGCTACCGACTATTTCTTTGGATTCATATGGACTCACGCACAAAGTGCAGCTGTATATTGTGCCAACACAGGCCTGAATGCCTCAGTACAGCCCGTGGTCGCGTTTGAAATAATCTGGAATCTCACCAGTCTAATGTTGATTTGGAATTTAAAAGATCGGATCAAACCTGCTGGTATGTTATTTTGTCTTTACCTAGCACTTTACTCGGTAGGAAGATTCCTAATTACTTTTTTGAGAGAGGACAGAATATGGGGAATGGGGTTACAGGAAGCTCATTTCATAGCCATAGCTGTACTTGCCGCCATGATACCCCTTCTGGTGTTTAAAGCCAGATTCGGAAATGCAGATCAAATTAGAAATGAAATGATAGAGGCTGTACCTCAACCCAGTAGGGCAGAAAGAAGGCGAACTCAAAATAGCGATTAAGCCGGTCTGAAATCCGATACTATAAATTGCAGATTGTACTTGCCGTTCCAGTAATTCATCTCCGGTTTATATGCTACGTCTACCAACCCCTTACATTGGTCAATCCGGTCACCTTGCCTGAAGGCAATACTGTCGTATATCCGACCCTGGTGTTCCATCGTTAGTTTTAGATGGTTTTTAGAAGCCCCGACTCTCTTTGCATCTACTACATTCATGCTGGAAGTCATGAAGATCGGTTCTTTGTTCTGCTCCCCGTATGGTTCTAACGCATTTAGAAAACTTAATGAATCACTATTAATCCATGAGGGAGATATTTCGGCCTCAATAGTTAACTCAGGCTCTACATCCAAACCAGACAATAATTCATCCGCGACTGAAGACATCGCCTTCCGAAAATCTCTGAGTTTATCTTTTTTTATCGTGAATCCAGCGGCCATAGGGTGGCCTCCATATCGCTCGAAACTATCACTGCATAAATCTAAAGCCTCGATCATATTGAATTCCGGTATGCTTCGAGCACTAGCCCGAAACATTTCACCGTCTCCGGAGGCGACTATCGCCGGGCGATGATATTCTTCTGCTAATCTCCCAGCAATTAATCCTAAAATACCCGGTATCCAACTGGATTTACCAGCAAATATGATGGCAGGGACCCCATCTTTAAAATCACCTTTGATTTGCTTTTCGGCCTCCTGCATTGCCTTTTCCGTGAGAATCTGCCGCTTTTTATTCATTTCGTTTAATTCTTCGGCTATCCGATCGGCCTCAGACTTGTCGGATGAAAGTAATAACATCAAACTCAGCTTGGCATGATCTAACCTCCCCGCCACATTAATCCTAGGAATGATGCCAAATGACATGTCCTGAGTGGACAAATTTTTTTTTGAAGCATTGGATACCTTTATCAATGCATCAAGACTAACGAACTCTGATTTTCTTAAAACATCCATACCTTTACTGACCAGATAACGATTCTCATCCCGCATAAGGCCAACATCTGAAATAGTTCCCAAGGTGACATAGACATATAATTCATCAGGTAATTCGATTTTTTTTCTCAGGTACAGAGCTTGCATTACTTTAAATGCGGTACCAACACCTGTGAGGTATTTGAAGGGGTAGGATGAATTTGGAAGAGAAGGGTTCACTATCCCGATAGCGTGAGGCATCCCATCAAGAGCTGTATGATGATCTGTCACTATCGTCTCAATACCCATATCCAAGGCGGTTTGAATCTCGTCAATAGATGTGACCCCGCAATCAACAGTTATCAATAGGGTCACACCCTGAGAAGAAAAAAATTCTAGTGACTGAGGGCTAATCCCGTGACCTTCATCAACCCTATGCGGAACGTATGGGAAAACCTTTAAACCTAAATTTTCCAGACCACGTGTTAAGAGCGCAGTCCCTGAGATACCATCTGTGTCAAAATCTCCAAATACTCCTACAGTCTCGTTTGAGTCTACAGCTTGTATCAACCTATCCACAGAATTAGACATATCAGGCAAGAGAAAAGGATCGTGAACGGAAGAGAGTGTAGGTGAAAGAAATTCGTCTAAATCATCCTCTGTATATATCCCTCTATGGACCAACAGGGTTGATTCCACCCCCCCTAGACCTAATTCAGCGATTTCTGAATCGGTGGCTTTTGGTAAAACTATCCATTTCTCATATTTCAATGTCGATAAACCTTACAAAATCAACTTGGGTTTTGAAAGATTAAAGACGCATTATGCCCGCCAAAACCAAAAGAGTTACTCATTGCAGTCGTAATGGTAGTCTGCCTTGGACTATCAGGCGTGTAATCTAGGTCACAATCCGGATCGCTATTTCTTAGATTTATAGTTGGTGGTGCTATCTGGTTTTTAACCGCCATAACTGTAATAGCCGCTTCTAAGGCTCCACTGGCCCCCAATAGGTGACCTGTCATAGATTTGGTGGAACTTATAGGCATATCGTATGCATGCTCCCCAAAGACTGACTTCATCGCCATTGTCTCAAATTTATCGTTTAGAGGTGTGGAAGTACCATGGGCATTGATATAGTCAATATTTTCTGGACTAATACCAGCCTTACTGAGAGCCATATTCATGGCTCTCGCCCCACCCTCTCCTTCCGGACCAGGTTGGGTTATATGGTAAGCATCTGCAGTAGAACCATATCCGATCATTTCCGCTATTGGCTCTGCACCGCGAGAGTCCATGGAGGTTTGGCTTTCTAGTACAAGCACGCCGGCGCCCTCACCAAGAACAAATCCATCCCGAGTGGCATCAAAAGGCCTTGAGGCTGCCTGGGGGTCATCATTTCTTTTAGATAACGCCTGGCAGGCGTTAAAACCCGCCACACCCACAGGACAAATTGCCGCTTCAGCTCCCCCAGTGACAGCAGCATCTACATCACCTCGCCGAATCGCTTCAAATGCCATACCAATTGAGTCTGCTCCACTCGCACAGGCAGAAACGGTACAGTAATTGGCTCCTTTTGCCCCTAATAGCATCGATACCTGCCCGGAGGCCATATCAGGCAGCATCATAGGAACAAGGAAAGGGCTTACCCTGGTTGGCCCTCTTCCATTCAAAACACCAATTTGATCTGAAAGCGTAATGATTCCTCCGATACCACTTGCTACCATTACTGACACTCTGTCGGCGTTTCCATTATTTATTGAAATACCACTGTTGTCGAAAGCCTCTAATGATGCTGCCGCGGCTAATTGAACAAACCGGTCCATTCTCCTAGCTTGCTTTCGGTCGACATAGGCTTCCGGGTCAAAACTGGTGGCTTCTGCAGCAAAAGTAGTTTCATATCCTTCCGGATCAAAGGAGGAAATAGTATCTACCCCTGACACGCCTTTAGTTATATTGGACCAAGTTTCCTCTATCGATAAACCAACTGGGCTAATAGAACCAACCCCAGTGACAAAAACTCTTTCAACCATTAAATTCTCCCGATATTAAATGTGAAAAGTCTCTTGGAGAAAACTGGACTATATAGAGCACTTTTCTTATGCTGTTCACTCGGGATTATAACAGTCGACTCAGGCGTGACATATAGGTAAGACTACTTAATTACGCTGGTTTCGGCAAAAAAACAATCACCTAAACACTTAAGGAATTTTTTGTCATCGTCTACTGCCGAAAAAACAATTTCGGAACCTTCTGAGTGGCATTTAATTGACATTACCGGCGAATACCCTGAAGACGTGGTACTCAATTTGACCGAAATCCCCCTAAATCCATCCCAGACTAAAGTCCAAAGACAGTAAAAGGAACTAATCAAATCATCTCCAGACATAAAGGGTTCAACACCCCTAACGGTTTCTACATCATCAACTTCATTTTCAGCCAAAAAATGACTTTGTATATCATTTAGAGCTGTAAAAATTAAATGATCTTTGTCAGCCGCATCGATCCACAGCATTGAAACACTCAATGCTGAGCTATCGGAAATTGTCGGTATCCTGCTTTTTTCCATAAATGTGGTCGCCTCCGGAAGGAGTTCCCGTATTGCGTTAATCCGATCCGTCCAGATATCAATGTTTCTAGTTTCCGTCATATATGAGCCTCGAATACACCTACCGAAAGAAGCATATAATTAATTCACATTTTACTAACAATAGTTTACTAGGGAGTCCAATAAAAACCTATGCGTGTAGCCTTCGAAACCCATGGCTGTAAATTAAACCAAGCGGATACTCTTAAGCTCTCTGAGGAATTTCATGGAGCTGGTTTTGAAATAGTTAAAGACGATCAGCAATGCGATGTATACGTACTAAACTCATGCACAGTCACACACATTGCTGACAGAAAAGGCAGGAATTCGGCTCGATCAGCAAAGAAAATGAATCCCGATTCTTTTGTGGTATTTACCGGATGTTATGCGGAGAGAGAACCACAAACCCTAATCTCCATACCCGAAATAGACCTCGTTATTGGAAACGTAGGCAAAAAGGAAATTGTAGGTAGAGTAATTGAAGAATTAAACGCCGAAGTCACGATACCGGACCTCTCAACTTCTCACCATTCTATGAATTCGTTCAGTACCAGAACGCGGGCAATGGTTAAAATTCAAGAAGGATGCAATCAAATTTGTGCTTATTGCATAGTTCCAAAAGTAAGGGGTCGGGAAAAGAGTGTTCCTGTTCAGAATCTTATAAACCAGATTAATCATTTATCTGAGTCTGGATTTAAAGAAATAGTGCTTACAGGTACACAACTAGGAAGTTATGGGTTTGACCTAGATAACAGCTCTCTTAGGCAGATGTTATCCAGCATACTTGAAAACACAGATGTTCCACGTTTAAGAGTATCTTCGCTGCAGCCACAGGAAATTGATAATGGTTTACTAGATCTATGGGCAGACCCCAGGCTCTGCCGACATTTCCATGTGCCGCTCCAAAGCGGAAGCAATACGATTCTAGAAACTATGCGAAGAAGATACACTGCAGAAGGGTATGTTAGTTCGATCAATCAGATAAGATCCATTCTCCCGGATGCGTCTATAACTAGCGATGTTATTGTCGGTTTCCCAGGTGAAAGCGTTACAGATTTCAGTGAAACTGCCGAACTATGTAGAGGGGTGGGTTTCTCTGACCTGCATGTTTTCAAATTCTCTGTGAGGCCAGGTACCTCCGCAGCACACCTGACCGACAATGTCGACTCTGCCACAAAACATAAAAGGTCTCAGACACTTATAGAAATAGCAGAAAATAGTTTTAGAAAATATAGAGAATCGAATATTGGAAGGCATGAATTTGTCCTCTGGGAAGAATCTTCAGAGCGAGGTAAAGGCGACCAATTCGCCACCTACACTGGGCTGACTAACAATTACATAAAAGTGAAAACAGCATCATGTAAGGAAATGACCGGTGTGATTGAGAAAGTTGAACTTACTATGAACCCCAACGATGATCCCAAAGTGATGACAATAGTTGTTTAATACCTGAAATACCTGGCAATATCCTCCCAAGACAAATCTCACTCCGACCTCATTATCTCAATAACCTCCCCAAATGCAGCCAGAGTCTTTTCCACGTCTTTATCATCGTGCTCAGTTGAAAAATAGAATTTGGTGCTTCCTTTTAAAACACCATGTTCTAGAAGTAATTGATTGAATCTAGATAATTTTTGAGAATCAGCCTTTAGGGCACTCCGGTAATCATAAATTTCCTCAGACGTGAAAAATACATCAAAAAGTACCGATTCCCCAACAACTTTGCCGGGTATTTCCGATTTATCTAATATATCTTGAAGCCCTTCCATGACTTTCCGGCCAGTATCAAAGATTCCGTCGTAAACACCGTCTTGTTTAAGAATATTTAAAGTCGCCAGTCCAGCTGCACAGGCTACAGGATTTCCATTTAGGGTCCCAATATGCGGCATAAATCCTTCTTTCCCAACTTTGTCGGAATCAAAATGTGTCATGATCTCGTCCCGTCCTGCAACGGCCGTAAGTGGAAAACCTCCAGCGATGGCCTTTCCTAAAGTACAAATATCAGGTACCACCCCATAATAATCTTGGGCCCCTCCGTAGGAAAACCTGAATCCAGTCACGACTTCATCAAAAATTAGGGGTATCTCATAATGACTAGTTATTTCCCTTAGCCCTTCCAAAAAACCCTGTTTAGGTGGCAAAAGGCGTTGGAAAGGTTCCACAATGACTCCAGCCAATTCATCGCTATACCGGTCAACTATTGCTGATGTGGTCTCCAAATCATTAAAGGGGGCTATTAACATTTCTGATTGGAGTGATTTCGGTATCCCCGCAGTATCCGGCTCCGCCTGTGGATAATCTAATAGCTTCGACGGTGACATGCTCATCAGTGCATAATCATTCATACCATGAAACCCGCCTTCAAATTTAAGTATCTTGTCTTTTTTTGTGAAAGCCCTTGCAGCTCGCATGGCGTATAAAGTGGCTTCCGATCCTGTGCTGCAAAAACGCACTTTATCTGCGCATGGAACCGCCTTAACGATCTCTTCAGCCAATTCCACCGATTTCTCGTTAGTAGCGAAAAAGGTCGTGCCGCTATTCAACTGCTTTAGTACTACCTCCATAACATAGGGATTAGAATGCCCAACAACCATGGGGCCAGATCCTAGAAGGTAATCTATATACTCATTTCCACTTTCATCCCATATGTGGCTTCCTTTACCTCTATTTACGATAAGATCATAATTTAGATTACCCAGCGAACCTTGAGGTAAAACTTTCGCTGCTCGTTGCAAAATATCTTTTTCACGACCGGTCTGAGTTCGATTTTCCATTTTAAATCCTTCTCTTCGTAGACTATCGTTTTTCACTATCTTCAGGGGATTATATCAATGGACAACTCAAAAAGGATCATCCTATGGGTACCGATTCAGAAAGTCTTAATGATAAAGTGAGATGGAAATCACATACTACTTAACAAGGTGAAATTAAGATGGATATAAATTTTCAAAAAGGGACCCCATTAGAAATAGTCGGGGACTGCTTACTCGTGGGCTTATTTGAAGAGGAAGAATTTAGCTCGGGGGAATTGAACCGCGTGAACCTAGCCTTAGATGGCTCTCTAAGACCCCTGTTTGACGAAGGTGAACTTGTTGGAAAATCAGGAACTTCTACCTTAATTCACACCCTTGGTAAGATAGCCCCGAAGCGAATTTTATTCACAGGCTTGGGTAAACGCGATTCTGTGACTGAAAAGGTAATAAAAGATGTGTTTAGTACCGCAATCAGAAAGACAAGAGGAATTGGGTTAACCAGAGTAGTTGTCGCCGTCGATACGTTTTCTTCGGAGAACATAGCCTCCAAAAGGGTATGTGAGCTAATCACACTTGCGACCATTAATGGGCTTTACAGATATGAAGATCATATTTCAGAAAAATCAGAGAAAAATATCCATGAAGTCATCCTAAACACAGATACCTCTGCGGAACCTAATGTGACTTCTTACATCGCGATAGCAGATGCAATAAACCTGGCTCGAGATTTGGCAAACGCACCTCCCAACTTTATGACACCCAGAATCCTTTCCAATATTGCCGAGAAAGAAGCTAAAGCGAACAGCATAGGATTTGAACGTTTGGACGAGGATAAAATGAGGGAGTTAGGAATGGGTTCCTTACTTGGGGTGGCCCAAGGAAGTAGTGAACCGGCCCATTTAATTGTTTTGAAGTATATAGGGGATAAGGATAATCCAGATGACTCAATCGCCCTCATAGGAAAAGGAATAACTTTCGATAGTGGTGGTTTGAGTCTCAAACCGCCAGCTGGGATGATCACCATGAAAGGTGACATGGCAGGAGGAGCAGCCGTAATTGGAGCACTCATTGCAATATCTAAATTAGCCCTAAAAATAAATGTTTACGGAATTATTGCAGCTACTGAAAATATGCCAGGCGGGAAAGCTCAGCGTCCAGGGGATGTCGTGACCGCTATGAACGGAACCACAGTTGAGGTGATAAATACCGACGCTGAAGGCAGACTGGTATTAGCTGATGCATTATGCTACGCGAATCATTTGGGGGTAAGCAAGATCGTGGATGTGGCTACTTTAACCGGAGCAATAAGGACAGCATTGGGGGACCAAATTATAGGTGCTTTTGGAAACGATGATGAATTCACCAAGGAGGTTATAGAAGCCGGGGCCAGGGAAGGGGAAAGGTTGTGGGAATTACCTGCTGATGAATCTTTTTCTAAGCATTTCAAAAGTGACGTTGCAGACATCAAAAATGTCGGCGGTGCAGCCGGTGGGGCCACTATCGGGGCAATGATTATCGGAATGTTTGCTGAAGATACCCCTTGGGTTCATCTAGATATTGCCGCTGTAAGCAGAACTAATGCGAATAACGGCGATGATCCAAAAGGAGCAACAGGCTCTCCTATCAAAACCTTAGTATCTCTATGCAAATTTATCTCAGCTTATCGTTACTAATCAACTACCTAATTTATTAAAGTTGTCATGCTGATGACAGGTATGGTACTGTCACTTACCCGAACTCGATAGATTAAGAAAGGGAAACCTTTGTTGAGGCCTTACATATGGAACAAGACCGACTACCAAAGTGGACTTTCATAACCAATCACGGACTTGTCCTGAGCTATATTTTCCACAACCCAACTAGTACAGCTAGAGAAATAGCCAACTATATTGGTGTGACAGAAAGGACTACGCATAAAATAATATCGGACCTGGAAGAGGCCGGGTATATTCGGAGGCGTAAGATAGGTCGTAGGAATGTATACAGCGTGGACCCGCAATTGCCACTTCGACATCACACTAAAACAGACGTAATGGTAGAAGACTTACTGGAAGCTCTTGTCTCTGAAGCCGGCATATAGAATCTAATTTTGTTCTTCACAAATTGACCCTTCTTCAAATAGGATGCTAGACTTTTCGCTGCTGTGGTGAGCGTGGCCAAGTCGGTTAAGGCGCCAGGTTGTGGCCCTGGAGATCGAGGGTTCGAATCCCTTCGCTCACCCCATCTTCATAATTACATATATGAGCCTCAGTACGCCTGAACTGGTTGGGAATTTAATTGAGCAAACACAATAGAATATCGAAGATTTTAAGAGAAGGGGACTCTAACGGTGATGGGTGGTCGCTTGAACTCAGTTCTTCAACAGGAAGAAAAATTTTCGCCGTAGCTGTCGCACAAAATAATCGCCGTAGCCGGACAGGACCAACGTGGTCATATGTTTTTGAAAATAACGGATGGACTTCAATCGATTTAGGTACACCTGGATCCTATGAAGCGTTGAAAAATGGCTACTCTACCATCGGTATAAATCCATCTAATATAGAAAGGGTGATAATTAGCCACGGACATTCAGATCACGATGGAACAGTGACTGAATTCTTGAATGACTCGTCTGCAGAATTGTGGGCTCATCAGACATATGGACCACTAAAAGAATACATCCCATGGGAGATTCATTACCGGAAAGGTTCAATTCTGCAAAGGGAATTAGAGCGGATTGTTGAAGAAAAAATTCAGATAACTAATGAAAATGATAATGATCGGAGAGACACTGATAAAAAATACTTTGAAGATCGCAGACAGACCCAATTATCAAAAGATTTGAAGGACGGGGACGTATTCACAGACCTTAAAGTAATGAGTACACCCGGTCACTCTCCAGACCAAATTTGCCTAGTCTTGGATGATTTAATATTTACTGGTGACCATATATTACCTGAAATAACCCCTCACCCGACGAGTAAAATGGTTTTCAGAGATGCTATATCTAAAAATCTCCCGGAATTTCTGAAAGATCCCTCAGGCTTATACGGTTTAGGAGCCTACCTGAACTCTCTGGGTAGAGTTATCGAGCTTGGGGACTCCTACACAGTATTACCGGCCCACCGTCTTTATAATAAATCTCATTTCAATTGGCACGGGGTAGAGAGGGCAGGGGATATTCTAAAGCATCATGAAAAAAGACTAGACCAAATGCTAAAGAAGTTACAGGGTAAAACCTCTACTCTAGAAGAAACCACCAAGGGCATTTTTGACCGGAGTAAACTTCTGGGCTCTAACCTTTATGCAGCAATGTCTGAAATAGTCGCCCACCTCGAATTGCTTGAGGACACAGAGGACATATTGATAGATGAGTCTGGGCAAATATCTATGCAGGGTGACGGAACCAATTATAAAAATTATATATCCACGCTCTTAGATCCAAAATGATCAATATATCTCTAAAGATTAATGGCACTCAAATATTTGAAAATATATATTTCTATATACCGTCAAACAAGGGATTAACAATTATTAAATAGGCGGACAATTTCAAATTATCACGGAGGTCTTTCAAGAGCTTTATACAGGTCAGTACAGTCATGCTTATAAGCAAAACTCAACAATAATTTATTCTCAATATATAACGGTGACTAATTATGCCTTTCGCTAACAATAATGGGATCAAAATTCACTATCATACAAAAGGAGAGGGACCCCACATCGTACTACTGCACGGTTTTATGGGAGACATTGGATCATGGGAGAAATTGGGATATCCCGATACACTTGCACCAAATTACACTGTGGTGATAATTGACGCTCGGGGACACGGCAAAAGTGATAAACCTTATGACCCAACAGCATATCTCGATAAGACAATTGCAACTGACGTTATAGCCGTTCTAGACGATATCAACGTAGGTAAATCCCACTATTTCGGATTCTCCATGGGAGGTAGGGTCGGATTCGAGCTGGCTGCATACCATTCTGAAAGATTTCTCTCCTTTATTTTAGGAGCCCAAACACCTGGAAGTAGGAATGAACACGGGAACGAATCGGACAGAAAAAGAATAGCCCTCTTTGAAAAAGGGCCGGAGGCTTTAAAACGAGTAATGTCTCGATCCAAGAAAGAGTATGAAAGCTATCTCGAACCTACATTAAATGGTGATCTCAAAGCCTACGCTGCCAAAACCAAGGCAAACGCAATGAGAGAAGATATATCGGAACATCTCGTCGGGCTTACTGTGCCTTGTCTAGTTTATGCAGGTGAATCTGACTCACTTGCGCATGAATCAGCCAAGGAACACTCCCAAAAGATGCCGACAGCGCGTTTTGTCAGCTTGCCTGGATTGAACCATATGGAATCAATAGCAAGAACGGATATGGTGATTCCAATGGTCAAATCATTTTTGAACGAAGTTTCAACGTGAGGAAAATCACCGACCTTCAATGAATTTATCTAGGCTGAATCCATCACTGTTTACCCAGTCCATCATTTCGGATTCCCGCGCCGTAACCTTTTTTGCTTCGGATATAACATGATCAACCAAATCTACTGGAAAGACGACCACCCCGTTCATATCGGCATGAACTACGTCCCCTACATTTACTAAGACGCCTCCGACTTCCACGGGCACATTTGTTTCGTCAAGACCAAAATTCCCGTGAGCCGGCACTAGTCCAACAGAAAACATCTGGAAGCCCATTTCATATACAGTTTCAACGTCTCGGACTCCCCCGTCAGTCACAAGTCCAATTGCTCCAACTTTTTTCGCAACTGTGGCCATACCATCTCCAAAATGACAGCCATGATTAGGTCTAGGTCCAATATCTTTTGCAACAATCACAGCAGGCACCGGCATCGCATCGATAGTTCTCAAACAATCATGCCAACCTGATCTACTTTTCTCCTTGCCTGTCGTTGTTGTGTTCAAAGTAGCCGTAACAGCCTGACCCACCATGACTCCAAGGTCCGGAAATTGGCACTTTATATTCCAACCCATAAACCCCTCTGTATTTAACCTAGCGTCATGGGTTTCGACAGCATTTGCCACAGTCGGGGTGTCTATAGCCTTTAGGTCCCTTATTTGGTCTTCTGTTAAATATTTCATTGGTCTCCTTTATTGAGTGGGTCCCTATACTAAACTTCCCTTTGAAAACTTCCATTATCTGAGCCTGGAAAATAGGTCGAAGGAACTACCCCTTTAACTGAACTAGACCTTTTCTCGAGCCAGTAATCATAGGCCGGAGGAGTAACTTTGAAAGCGTCCTCCACTCCAAGTTTCAAAGCAGCATCAAGTGCCCAATTTGGATTATGTAGAAACTCTCTAGCTATCGCTATTAAATCTGCCTCACCTGACTGAAGAATCTCTTCTGCCTGCTCAGCATGAACAATCAGACCAACTGCCATACTCATCATATCTGTCTCTTTACGTATTTTTTCAGCATAGGGAACTTGATATCCATATCCAACAGGACCTGCACTTATAACCGGGCTCCCACGCATGCCTCCAGAAGAGCAGTCAATTACATCAATTCCTTTTTCTTTCGCCAATCTCGAGAAGCGAACACTTTCTTCTGGGCCCCAACCTGCGTCATCTTCCACCGATAAGCGCATGAACAGTGGTTTGTCTTCAGGCCAATTGGCCCTCACTTCCTCCGCCACTTCCAAAGGAAGACGCATCCGTTTTGATTCCGTACCTCCGTATTCATCCATCCTTTGATTTGCTTTCGGGGATAGAAACTGGTGCAGTAGGTACCCGTGAGCAGCGTGTATCTCTAATACTTCAAACCCTGCCTCATTCGCCCTTCTGGCTGCCTCACCCCAGTTTTCTACTGTCTTCTGTATTTCTCCGAAGGACAAAGCCCGTGGAATAGGTTCAGTTTCGCTTGAACCGATAGGACTTGGGCCAACAAGTTCCCAGTCGTCCCAGTCATCCACCCCTGCATCAAGTGCTCCTTCAGGTGTCAGAGGAGCCCCGCCTTCCCAGGGTCTAAAGCGACGAGCCTTTCTTCCACTATGGCCAAGCTGGATTGCAGGAACTGAATTTTGCTTACGAATAAAATCTGCGAGCCTTTTGAAATGGGCTGTGTAGCTGTCGTCCCAAAGGCCCATGTCCCCAGCAGTGCCACACCCGCGTCTCTCTACTTTGGTAGATTCTATAAAGACGAGCCCTGCTCCACCAGCAGCGAACCGGCCGGCATTCATAAGATGCCAATCAGTAGGATAGCCCTTTACCGCAGCATATTGGTGCATGGGAGCCACAACAACTCGGTTTTTTAAGGTGATACTCCGTATAGTTAGAGGTTGGAACAATAAAGGGGTCGACATCAATTCTCCTGTATTTGTTTACACACTAATCATCAGTAAGAAAGTTTAAAACATGTGGAAGCAAAGCGTCGCTTCTTTCCATGACATCCCCATGGTTAAGGCCCGGCAATGATATCCAAGTCACATTCGGCATGTCTTTAACACACCGCTCGGTACCTGGGTACAAACCATCTTGATCGCCACAATATACAAGGCATGGCATCGTCATTGTGGGAAGGACTCCTGATATATCTGGGCGGTCTCTGAGTGCCAAAGTAGCTGCTGTTATCGCCTTAACATCGTTGGATAGCAAGTGATTTAGCTCTCTTTCATCGGGGACCGGTTCCAACCCACCAACGTAAACGTCCATTCCATGTTCAAGGGATTCCAGCATGAAATCCAGAGCCTTCACTCCTGGTTCGAGTTCCAAGTCACCAAGAGGGTACGGATGCATTCCCCCGATAATTAATGAGTAAAACCTTTGCGGAAAAGCTTCTGCTAACCCAAACCCGATACTGCCTCCCATTGAGTAACCCATATAGTGGGCCATATCTATGTTTTCTCTGTCCATAACAGAAACAATATCGGAAGCCATTATTTTTCGGTCGTATAAAGAAGCATCATATGGTTTATCGCTTTTTCCGTGCCCACGAGCATCAACCGAAATTACTCGAAAACTTCTTTTTAATTCATCCACATACCCATACCAATTCCATTTATCCAACTTACTAGTCAGACCGTGTTGAAGGATTAAAGGTGGGCCATCACCGGTAATCTCATAATTGATGTGGGTTCCTGAGTTATTCGCAACAGGCATATCAAGAGGACCTCCTTTAGTGGATATCTAGAAGCATTTTACTGTCGGAAATTATATATTCCGAAGTCAGATTAATGGTAAGCTCTGATTAAGAACGGTTGCATAGAACAAAATCCATTAAAAGAACAAAAAATATAAGGGAAACCCTATTTCAAGCTTCTCTTATAAAGGTCTACATTACTATTTCCACTCCCAAAGGTTCCAGGTTGCATTCCCTTCACCGTCAACATCCCATTCATATATTAAACACATCCCATTTAATCCTGCAAGGGAAGGAAAAGCCGCAGAGAAGTAAGCAGTTCCTCTGAATTTAGCCCCTCCGTCTTCGGTGAAAGCTCCTGCGCCGTTTGCGCGAAAGGTAGCAATACCTTCCGCAGTCATAAACACACCGGAATTCGGGCACTCACCGTAAATGGTTCCATCGGCATTTACACGAGCCTGATAAGTTGCCTGGAACATACCTTCCACTCCCAGCAAAGTTCCAGCACCGGCTCCTGTTGTTTCAATTATTGGTGAACCATTCTCAGCCGGCAATATTTTGTTTGCCGTAGTCCCTGACAGTTCACCCTTTTTCTCTCCTAACATAATTTGACCTCCTAGCCAAAATTTAAATATTTGAAGCAATGTTATCAAGAAGGAGTAAGAGTCGTTAAGTAGTAATAGAGCTGAATACGGTAAATGAAATTGTATTGACCTCAGAGTGCCTACTATATTTGGTTTGGTGATTACCCAAATCGGGTACCGACATTCCTTGAAAGGTCTATGACAGCACAGCAAAAAAAGCGAGCCTTTGGTGAAGAGTTTATAATCCGCTTTTGTAATAAATATGGCTTAAACCTACATAAGGAAGGTCCAGTGACAATAGAAATCACATCCGAAATGAAAGAACTCATCAACAACGCTTTGCCCGACAAATACCCCTGCATAGTTGGCACTTCTTCTTCAGATGGTCTCCCCAACGTATCCTACAAGGGGAGCGTCATGGTATTTTCGGCAACTGAGCTGGCCTTTTGGGAACGAACCCGAAAAGGCGGCTTTGCTCAATTAACCGATAACCCAAATATAGTCGTTATGTATCGAAATACTGAGCTAAGAAAATCCTGGAGATTTTATGGGGAAGTGGCCATATACGACTCGGGAGAAATAAAGAACCAGGTGCTCGAAAAAACCGTTCAGCCTGAACTTGATTGAGACCCAGATAGATTGGGAGTTGCGGTCGGAATAGAGGTGACCAAAATCACCACTCTTGGTGGGGAAATAGTTCAGGAAGCATCTGGATAGTGTTAAAAAGTTTCTTCAACTCCAACATCTACAAACATACTTCCCAACCAATTTCTCTCCTATTTGATACAATTCTGTTCCTATAACCATATCGTGCGCCTGTAGCTCAGCGGATAGAGCACTGGTCTTCGGAACCAGGTGTCGGGGGTTCGAATCCCTCCAGGCGTACCAGCTAAAGGAACTTTTCATGGTCACATTCGGCAGTGGTGATTACAAATACGGAGTTGTGGAAAATTTCTTTAAGAGACCAAAGGGATGGCCGTTCGTGGAAGTCGCAGACGTAGCCGTTGATAAAGATGACAACGTATATGTTTTCAACAGAGGCCCATACGCTGCGATTATGATTTTCGACAAATCGGGTGAATACCTTGGGGGCTGGGGAAAGATAGGATTCGATTTCATTGTTCCGCATGGTGTAAGCATAGGACCTGATGGTTCCGTATACACAAGTGATACAGGTGACCACACAGTTAGAAAATGGACGAAAGACGGCAAGCTATTAATGACCCTGGGACGACCTTTAATCAATGCCCCGGAACAGAGTGGTATCCCATTCAATAGGCCAACTCATTTTACAGTAGCCTCTAATGGCGATCTATATGCATCGGACGGCTATGGGAATTCACATATTCATTGCTTTGATTCTAAAGGGAACCTGAAATTCTCATGGGGTGGACACGGCAGTGGTCCGGGTGAATTCGACACAATCCATAGTGTGTACGTTGACATCGATGACAATGACAAAATTTATGCCACTGACAGGTATAACAATAGAATCCAACATTTCTCCATAACAGGTGAATTTCTTGGAGAATGGACCAACGTACATTTGCCAAATGACGTACGAAAAGGGCCAGATGGCAATTTCTATGTAGCAGAACTCGATCACCGCGTAAGCATCTTAGATAGCTCTGGCACTCTACTTGCCAGATGGGGAGACGTGGATGCAAATGTAGATGACTCTGAGACAGGATCTGGCTTACCCGATTCTCCAAGTAGAAACCCCATGATTATGGGTAAGGTAAAACACGAGCCCGGTGCCGGTTTATTTGGCGCACCTCATGGCATCGCAGTCGACTCGGAAGGCAGTTTCTACGTATCGGAGGTCAGTGAAACCTTTCTAGGAATAGACCGGGGTGATCGCTCCGTTCAAAAATTTGTGAGGGTTTAGACCATAAACTTATGCTTAATCCCTAATTCCCGCTCCTAACCGACCCGAATTCCTACGCTATCTAGTTAATTGTCCTTAATTGATGCTGATTCATATTCGAATAGAGTGTAAAATCGACTTATGAATAAGGTCCGGCTACTTGAATTTACATACCTATTTTGCTTAAAAATATTATCTCGACTAGTACCTGTTTTATCAGAGAAAAGACCGTTCATAGGCTTTATGGTCGCAAGTGAAAAGGCTTTCAAAAAGCCCTTGTTTGGGTGTCAGATGTGCGGCCAATGCATTCTTCACTATACAGGGATGGTTTGCCCAATGGGATGCCCAAAGAATCTCAGAAACGGTCCTTGCGGTGGTGTAAGGGGCGATGGTAATTGCGAAATAAAGCCCAACATGAAATGTACATGGGTCAGAGCTTGGGATAATTCGACCCAAATGATGGTTTTCACAGAGTCCATTGAGGAAATACAAACAGAGCTCGATCACCGTTTATCTGGAACCTCAGCGTGGATTAACGAATTAGGGGGGGGGAATGACGAATAAACATGCTTCGAATTTGGCCCAAAGGTTAGAGACAGGACTTTTTACTGTGACTGCAGAGGTAACATTACCTGACTCAATTGAAAAGGAAGCCCTAGCCTCTCGAGCCCATATACTTGAACCATATTGCGATGCAATTAACATCACAGATTCCACTGGGGCAGTGCCCCATTTTTCAAACATTGCAGCAGCCTCGATACTCATCGAAAACAACATAGAACCCATAATTCAATTTTCATGCAGAGATAGAAACAGAATTGCTACGCAGGCCGACGTGATCGGAGCGCATGCCATGGGTGTTCGAAACATTTTCTGCGTAACTGGAGACGGTGTTCAAACAGGTGATCACCCTGAGGCAAAAGCTGTGTTTGACCTCGATTCAGTTACTTTATTGACTACAATCAATCACTTAAAGACAACAGGTAAATTTCTGAGTGGTAGGAAATTAGATTCCAAACCTGATCTCTTTTTAGGAGCGGCCGTTAATCCATTTGTCCCTCCCTTTGAACAGCGCGCTTTGAGATTACTCAAAAAACATAGGGCCGGAGCCTCTTTTTTTCAATCCCAATACTGTTTCGACATAAGCAGATTCGAATCTTTCCTTCTACTGCTTCTGGAATTGACCAACGGGTCACCTCCCCCTGTATTGGTTGGTGTCGGACCACTCAGATCTGCCCGTTTTGCTCGCTGGTTGAGAGAAAATGTACCTGGAGTCGCTATACCGGACCACATAATTAACCAAATTGAAAAATACCCCGAAAAAGAGCAACAGAAGGCTGGCATCGAGGCATGCGTGAAAATAGTGGAAGGTGTTAAAAATCTCACCGGTGTAGCCGGGATCCATATAATGGCTCACAACTGGGAATCATCAGTGTCTGAGATTGTCGAGGCAACAGGTCTTACGAAAACTGGGCGAAATAACTAACCGAATTTTATAACGTCTACTTATGTGGATACCGTGTCATAATTTGTCTTCCATGAGCCGATAGCCGCTCTATCCAGGCCAAGGTGATCCCTCAATGTGCTGCCGCTATAATCCTTCCTGAAAACCCCTCTCTTCTGCAGTTCTGGAACTACAAATTTGACAAAGTCTTCGAATGCTCCTGGTTGGTGTGTGGGTCCCACAACAAACCCGTCACAGGCAGGAGAATGGAACCATTCTTCCATTTCATCCGCAATATCTTTAGGACCACCGACCATGGTGTGGCCATCGCTGAGCAAACCTCTCCTAGTTATCCTCATAAAATCCCTGGGCGTCGGGTTTTTAACTCCCGACGATACGACCCGGTCCCTCATGGCCTGCATCCCTTGGAGGCCCTCCAATTCCTCTTCGGTAAAGCCTTCATCCATTCCTTTGGAAGAAAAATCGAAATTGAGAGCCTCAGACAGCAATAACAGTTGATCCATATCATTGGAAAGCAGCTCATAGGCGGCCTTCTTGTCCTCAGCCTCTGATTTTGTTGCAGCTGCTATGGGATACATCAGAGATGCAATTTTCATATGGTCAGGGTTACGTCCCGCCGCCTCGGCCGCTCTTTTTGCTGCTGAATATTCAAGCTTACCAACATCAATATTGCGATAGCCCGCAAAAATCAATTCCCCCCAACGTGCAGCAAATCGTTTGCCGCGAGTACTACCGCCTGCCTGTATGACAACAGGCCGTCCTTGAGGGGTTCTCGGAACTGTGAAAGGACCACGTGAACTCAGGTATTTGCCTTTGAAGTCTATCTTGCGAACCTTATCAGGGTGCGCGTAAAGATTATTTTCTTTATCTACAACTATCGCATCATCATCCCAGGAGTCCCAATGGCCCAAAACTGCCTCACAAAACTCATCAGCTCTGTCATATCTTGTATCGTGTTCGAGGTGGGCTTCACGCCCCATATTACGTGCCTCATTATCGTTGACCGAAGTTACAACATTCCATGCAGCACGACCTTTTGTCATTAAATCAAGAGTCTGAAACAACCGAGCTACGTGGAAAGGTTCGTAATAGGTGGTGGAGTAAGTTGCTCCCAGGCCTAAATGTTTAGTAACAGCAGCCATGCTCATCAGGCAGGTGACTGCATCAAGCTTAGTACATCTAATACCATTTTTCACAGTTTCGGAATGGTCTCCTGCATACATGTCAGGCATAGCCAACCGATCATCAAAAAAGCCTATATCAAATTTTCCTTGTTCAAGAACACGAGCTATGTGCTGGTAGTATTCCGGGGAATAGGTATCGATTCTTGCGTCCGGATGACGCCACGAAGAGGGTAGTGTAGTGCAATTTTGAGCTTGCAAGAAAGCTACTAATTTCATTTGGCGCATAACACTATTACTCCCATATCATTTTCACCCTTCCGAATCAATCCCAAATTCTCTGAATTATATCCAACCCTGAGATATCAAGTTAGCACAGTAATTATTGGTAGCTTATCACCCCTATCTCTGGGTAACCCCGCATTCCTTGGACCGTAGGAAAATCGGCATCCGAATACCACAACTGCCCGTCTCTAATAGTCAGTCCATGGGGGTCCGGGCCATCAGTGGGAAGCTTAAGTTCTTCCATCTTTTCCCCTGTCTTCTTATGAAATTTGACTACCAATTTCTCTGCCCTATCAGAGCACCAAATACCTTCACCATCCAAAGCTAACCCATGCAGTACATTGAGATCACAGGAAAACTTCCGAATAATCTCAAATGAAGTACCGTCAATCAGGATCAGAGACTTTGGATTGAAGGCTGTTATCCAAATATTGCCATCCTCCCATTCAAGTCCATGGATTCCACCACCATCTGGCGTGTTAAACGAGTCCACAGTTTCACCACTTACTAGGTCTATTTTTCTTATCTTTGATATGTGGTCATCGGTCTGCCTCGGCGGTCGTGCACTCGCTGTACCATTGCAGGCGGTCCAGATGAATCCTCCACCGACAGCAATTCCGGATCCGTTCTCTGTTTCAGTGTTAATAATTCGAATTACCTCTCCGTTATCACCGAGAACGTAGATATCATCGGTCAGTTGATCCATGACAAACAACTCATTTTCAAACCATTGCAACCCATTGGGCATCCGAACCGGCGTTTTAAATAGCACTTTAACACTAGCCTTCATCATCTACTTCCACTCTTACACTTGTCTTGCAATCATTGGAAATCACGATATCACTTCTTTTTGAAGAAGCTGGCCCATATCATTCTCAGACACTCCTAGCAGATTGGAAAAAATTTCTTCGTTATGCTCTCCTAAATATGGCACGCCCCTAGTGATACGGCCAGGAGTATCAGAGAATTTGATCGCTATTCCAGGGTGTTCCACGGCCCCCCACTCTGAATGGTCTACGCTCACAATGAAGCCTCGGTCCCTGAGATGTGGATCGTTATATAGTTGCTCTCCGGTCTGAACTACCCCTGCAGGAATTAGATGTTGTTGAAGCAGATTCATCAAATCATGTGATTTAAAATTGTCCGTCCATTGGCTTATATAACTGTCCAACTCGTCATGATTTATAAGGCGGTTTTCTCGTGACTGGAATTTTGGGTCTTGAGCCCAAGCCGGATTCCCCATTGAATTAACCAAATTATTCCAGTTGTCCTCATTAGAGCAAGAAATTGCGCACCATTCATCCTCTCCTTCACAGGGATAGCATCCGTTGGGGGCGCTCCAAGGGTTCCTATTCCCGATCGGTTCCCACGATTTTCCATTTACAAAATAATCCAGAAGGGCCACCCCCATTGAGCCTGCCATCGCCTCAACCTGGGCGATTTCCACATGTTGGCCAAATCGATATTGGTTTCTGTATTCCAAAGCGGCGAGAATAGCTGTGGTAGTGGTGCTTGCCGACACAAAATCAGGAAAATGCACATTCGAATGGTTTTCAATAGGGGAGTCAGGAAAACCCCATAGGTTTGACAACCCTGCGTAAGACATTAAGCTTTGCCCATAACCAACATGTTCAGCTTTGGGTCCTTCGGTACCATAACCTGGCATGCTAATCATCACAAGATCTGGTTTTACCTTTCTTAGAGTTTCATAACCGAGCCCTCTGCGATTCAGTACGCCAGAGGCGAAATTTTCGACCACCACGTCAGAAATCTGAACCAACTCTTTTATAAGTTCCACACCTTCAGGCCCAGCGAAGTCCAAAGTTATGCTTTTCTTACTCCTGTTAATTTCTAGAAATTGCGGTGACGAGTTAGTGACTATTCGTCCAGTATCCAAATGTTTATTGGTTTCAACCTTGATAATTTCCGCTCCAAGATCACCCAAATAGCGAGTCGCAAAAGGTCCCGACCAAACCCGGCTCAAATCCAATATCCTGATCCCTCGCAAAGGGAGCTCATGATCATCATGTAGACGATCATTGGCTTCCTTGGAATTCCAGTCCTCGGTTCTCGCCTTCCCAATCACACGTTCTTGATGTTCCCCTAACCGAGGTACTGGTCTGTCTCGGGCAGTTGGTGTTAATCCAAACCGATATGGAGGACCGGGGGTTAAATACGCACCGATTTGCGGATCTATAATTTCACGGAAATAATTCCTTTCCTTTAATTGTGAACTCTGAGCTATGTCTGAAATTTCGTTTACCCGGCTTACCGCCAAATGACGGGAATATGCTTGTTCCAAAAAATCTTCCACTGTAAATCCAGCTATAAAATCACGGACAAAAATATCAACAACCTCGGGTTGGGATCGGCGAAAATTCATATCCTCCCACATTGGATCAGCTAGGCTCTCGTTATCCATCCATCGCACCAGTTCTCGCCAATGTCTGTTTTCTAGAACGGCTAACGATATATATCCGTCTGAGCATGCATAGTGTCCGTTCGGAGCAATTATGGGCGTGGACCCCATCCTGCGGGCGATGTCACCGTGATATGTGTACCTGGTTATATTAAATAAAAGTTGAGCCGCGATTTCGTACATCGAAACATCAATACATTGTCCTTTCCCTGTGAGATTACGATGGTTTATTGCTGCTAATACCCCTGTTGCAGCGTGAAACGATGCCAATTGAGAAATCTGTTCACACGGCGCTACACAAGGAGGCTTCATTTCATCTCCCTGGCAATACATAACGCCTCCCATCGCCTGAACAATCAACTCATCACCTATAAAGCTACTATAGGGGCCAGTTTGGCCAAAGGGGCTGATCGATGCCATCACAATTCCAGGATTGTTTAAAGACAATCTCTCGAACCCAATACCAATTTGATTCATATAGCCCGGTCTAAAATTCTCAATGACTACGTCGACCTTCTCTGACAATTCAATAAATTTGTTGGCTCCTTCTAATGACTCAAGATCCAACATAACGCTATATTTGTTCGTGTTGTAATTTGCAAAATATAAGCTGAAATCAGGCTGGTTGACTCCTGATGCCAATGGTCCTATTTTTCTGCTTTTATCTCCGTCGGGAGGTTCTATTTTTGTGACATCTGCACCAAGGTCTGCAAAAATCTTCCCGCACAAATTCCCTTCTGGGCCTGTGAGGTCAAGTACAGAAATATGAGCGAGCGCGGAGGGTTTAGTGAAAGTACCCATCAATAAACCTCCTTTCTAAACGCCACTTATAGCAAAATTGCCAATAGATGCCTATCTTAATAATCTTCAATTACATTATTGATAAGGGAACCGATCCCCTCAATGCGGACCTCCACCACGTCACCTATATTGATTTCGGCAGTTTCAGGGCAACCTGTCGGAATAATATCCCCTGGTTGTAAAGTCATCACTTCTGAAACCCAACTGATCAACTTGGGTATTGCAAATATCATTTCGGATGTATTCCCACCAGTCGACAACTCTCCATTTACAAAACATTCAATCTTTAGATTCCCCGGATCATCGATTTCCGTCTCAATATGAGGCCCCATAGGACAGAAAGTATCAAAATGTTTCCACCGCATCGAAAGGCCTTTGCCTAGATCACTCTCTACGGTTTCTTTTGCACTAACATCGTTCACACATGTGAATCCCATCACGTAGTCCATGGCGTCGGATTCACTGATGTGGCGAGCAGTTTTAGATATCACTACCCCAACCTCAGCTTCATGTATGACACTTTTGCAGCTCCGTGGATATATGATGTTTCCTTGGTGAGAAGCGTATGTCCCAGGCTGTTTCATGAAAATACCTGGACCATCTCGATCATCCTTTTCACCGTAATTAGCAGCTATAGCAGGGACTTTATTGGTTAAAGTAAGAGGAGCGAGTAGTGTGATATCTGATAGTGAACAAATCCTGTCACCGACGTTTTTTATGTCGTACGGGCTTCCGTGAATGGCGTGTATGGAATCTCCCAAAATAACCCCCCACGTTTCCTCCAATCCAAGCATGAACCTCGCAATTTTCATATTCGTCCAAACCTTTGAATTTTTGACGATTATAGACTAAATCACGAACGAGTTCTCCGATCTTTTCAAACCAATCCAAGCAACTAGTGATGAAACCAGTCCAACCGACACAATGACAGATCCAGCTATATATGAAAGCTGGAAGGCATACATAAAAGCAGCTATTGAATCAGGAGATGAGCCTGCTTGTAGAATATCTACTTCCGGGGATTTCCCTTCATAAATCGAAGTGAAAGCCCATCCCAAAAGTGTAACGGCTGTCACGCTACCTAGGCCTCTGGACATTGATGACACAGCACCACCTGAACCCAAATCAGAAGGT
Source organism: Dehalococcoidia bacterium UBA7891 (assembly GCA_002500485.1). GTDB lineage: Bacteria > Chloroflexota > Dehalococcoidia > Lucifugimonadales > UBA826 > UBA11996. The sequence goes on along the minus strand of DLRJ01000112.1, from coordinate 14,608 downwards.
ATCATTTTCCCCATGATTAGGCTCAAATTAGAGCTCTGGAAAAGGCCTATACCCATCCCAACAAATACCATTCTGAAGGCTATCTGCTCAAGGCTAGAATCGGCAGTTAAAGCAGTATATGAAATAAGCGCCACCAACACTATAAACAAACCCAACACTGTGATAAATCCAGGTCCGAACTTATCAGATAAATAACCCCCAACAGGAGAAAATAGTGATACTGAAACAGCATTCAGTAAAAGAAATGTTCCTAAAACGAAAGATGAAGCTCCAATTATTTCTCCCACAAAATACGGAAGTATAAATAAGTTGACGAAGGAACCCATGTAGAGAAATAAATTAGCACCAAATCCACCGGCAACTACCAAATCCTTCATAATTGATAACTTAACCAACGGATCAGGAATAATCGACTGGCGCCTGACAAAAAAAGTTCCTGAAAAAATAAATACCCCTAAACACACAAATGTTTCGACACGTAGCCAGCCTATTGCCGTAGCAATGTTCATAGAAGCAACAAACGCTATCAAACATACAAACGCAAGGACTCCGCCGACCCAATCAAAGCTAGTCGCCTCATTATTGTTATTGTTCTGATTTCCGACCCCTCGAATAACAGTGACTGAACCCAAGATAGCTAGAATACAAATAGGTATCCTGCCGAAAAATATCCAACGCCAGGACATATATTCCAAGGCGACGCCCGCATATAAAGTGCCTATTATCATTCCCACACTCCCAACACCGGTCATTACACCCAGTGCCCGGCCACGAATGCGAGAAGGGAACAGGGATGTAGCAAGCGCAGGGGCTATCGCTAAAAGGGCCGAATTACCAACTGCCTGGAGTACCCTAAACCCCACAACTGATTGAATATTTGGAGAAAACCCTATTGCAATCATTGCCAAGGAATAAGTTACTAATCCCAGAATGAATATCTTTCTAAGTCCAAAAACGTCCCCTGCTCTCCCCATAGTAAGTTGCAAACCCGCAGTGGTACCTAGATAAAAAATTATCATCAAATAAGTAGTGGTCGGAGATGCGTAAAAGTAATCAGATATTCTAGGTAAAGCAACATTTACACTAACATCGAGGGAGCTCAAGAACACCCCAGATGCTACCACCAGCAGTTGAACCCATTGCACCCAAGTCAAAGAAACATCAGGGATTGAATCTACATTTTTTTTATTTCCCAACACTACTCTATGTATGCGGGATCTATTTCAATACCCAGGCCTGGAGAATCTGGTAAGGAAATCCACCCATTTTCGACAATCGGCGGGGTTTGAAATATTGCGAATTTATGTGCATAACTGCCTATTGGCGGATCATTTAGTAATTCAAGGTATGGCGCGTTAGGCCACGATGCCACTAGATGAAGATGCGCTATAACCCCGATATCTCCTCCTCCGTGGTGTGGAACGATTTTCTTTCCGTAGAGCTCTGATAACACCCCTATCTTTCGTACTTCCGTAATCCCGTCTAAAACCATACTCTCCGGCTGCAACACATCGTAAACATTGTTTTCTAGCATCGTCTTAAATTCGTGGATGCCCCGGTTGTTCTCGCCTCCAGCTATAGGAATCGCGACCGAGTCATTCAACCTAGCGAGGTCATCAAAAGCATATCTTTGCAATGGTTCTTCCAGCCAATAAACACCCAATTCTCCCAGAAGAGTAGCGGTTTCAAAAGCCCGGCGGAAATCCCAAGTTACACCAGGTTGCCATTTACCAAATGACTGAGCCTGGTTAGCGTCTACCATGATCTCCATTGAATCTTTGACAGCATCGCGGACGAGCTCGACAGTGCGAATATCTTCCTGGATAGTCTCATGATGCAATCTGAGTTTTATGGCCTTCCATCCTTCTTCGCTTAATGAGCTGGCCAGCTCTGCACGTTCCTCTGGGGTTGATAGCAAAATCATGCTGGCATAGGGCATCATACGATCCTTTGAACCCCCCCATAACTTGTACAGCGGTTGTCCACTTGCTTTGCCAATAACATCCCAAATTGCCACATCAACTCCGGCAGCTCCTTTGTACGGAAGTGTATGGACATAATATTTGAGTCTTTGGGCAATTTGTTCAATTTCAAAAGGATCTTCACCCACAACTACATTCTTCACAGGCTCAACAAGCGAGGGGTCCATTCCAGGTCCAATACCAACGACTCCCTCATCCGTGTGTACTTCTGTGAAAGATCCACCACCCCTACTAAAACGCATCGAACCACCTTTGTTCCAAGCAGGCTCAATACTTCCTACAAATTCAAGCTCTTTAAGCTGTATCAATTTAACATCAGTAATTTTCATACGGGTTTTGGATATCATAATAATCAAATCTCCGATATTAGAAAACGGCCACAGAATTTTTTGATTATAGAATACATTCATACCTGTTGATACCAACTCCTATATACTCGACGGAAAATAGTTACTTATGGGTACTACCGATAGAATCGGCACCTAGATAAAGGGTCAGAAAGGATAAAAAAATATGTCCGGGAAAAAGATTCGAGTAGGGATCATCGGGGCTAATGTTGGATACGGTTGGACACCCAGATCCCATGCTCCGGCAATAGCAGAAATGCCGGAGATAGAATTTTCTGCTGTGTGTACCTCTCGAGAGGAAACTGCCAAAGAAGCAGCGGATACCTATGGAGTGCCGTTAGCATTCAGCAACCACAATGAGATGTTAGACAAAGCTGATTTGGACGTCGTGGCTGTAGTAGTGAGAGTTCCAAAGCATTACGACCTTGCAATGGATGTTTTGAAAGCAGGCAAAAATATTTATACCGAATGGCCCCTAGGTGCAAATTTGAAAGAGGCAGAAGAAATCACCTCTCTAGCCAAAGAAAAAGGTCTTTTAACTATGGTGGGACTGCAATCCCGCGCCGCACCGATTTTTCTATACCTCAGAGACCTAATAAGTGAAGGATATATCGGAAAGGTTCTGTCAGCTAATATGCGCCAGTTCAGTTCTGGGGTGTTATCCAGGCCGCCGGGTCGTACGTGGCAAAAAGATGTGGAATTAGGAGCAACTACCCTGACAATACCTTTTGGCCACTCGATCGATGCTCTTTGTATGTGCCTCGGCGAATTCGCCAGCATTTCAGGAAACGTGTCGACCAAGGTCCCGCAATGGCATGAACAGGAAACTAACCGCATGGTTGAAGTGAGCTCTCCGGACACGATTATGATCACTGGGGTCTTGGAAAGTGGCACCGCTGTCTCGGCTCATGTAAGTGCTATCCCATACCATGGTTCTGGTTACCGGTTTGAAGTTTACGGCAGTGAAGGAACGCTTGTGGTAACGAGCAGCGAGGCTCCCTCTACGGGTACATCTAAACTTTGGGGGGGGCAACCAAATGGATCTGGTTTAGTAGAACTTGAAGTGCCTAAATCCTACACCAAAGTTCCGAGTTCGGTACCTAATGGAGCCCCTTTCAATATTGCCCAGCTGTGGGACCGTTTCGCCGAAGGTATTAAAACTAATACAGAAGTTGAACCCAGCTTTTCTACAGCCCTGACTAGGCACAAACTTTTAGATGCAATCCAGAAGTCTTCCGATACAGGAATCACCCAAAAACCATAAGGGAGTTAAACAGAATGGCCACACTTATTGAACAAAAATATATTGCAGCCCATCCGGGATCTGCCCAAAGGCACGAAAAAGCAAAACACATGTTTCCGAATGGTGTCACCCACGATGCCCGCAGACAGAATCCGTTTCAGCTTTACTACACCCATGCTGTGGGGCCTCATAAGTATGACGTTGATGGAAATGAGGTGATAGATTTTTGGAGCGGTCACGGTTCTCTCATACTAGGACATTCACACCCGGAAATTGTGACCGCGGTCCAGGATCAAATGGCAAAAGGAACTCACCTAAGTGGTTCGACTGATCTTGAAATCCGTTGGGGGCAACTTGTTCAAGAGATGATACCAAGCGCTGAAAAAATCAGATTTCACAGCTCTGGGACTGAAGCCGACATGATGGCGATAAGGATGGCAAGAGCCTACACCGAAAAATCCAAAATAATAAAATTTGAGGACCATTTTCATGGCTGGAGTGATTATTTATCTGCTGACGCTGACGGTATCGGGGGTATCCCAAAGGAAGCTCTTGAAACAGTGATAATACTACCTCCAAATGACATTTCCCTTGTAGAAAAAACTCTGCAAGATAACGATGATGTCGCGGCCATTATTCTAGAACCAACCGGAGCTCATATGGGACTAGAGCCCGTATTGCCGACGTTTCTAGAAGCACTAAGGGAGGTCACTATCAAATTTGGTGTCGTACTAATTTTTGATGAAGTGGTTACAGGTTTCAGAATATCCGACGGCGGCGCTCAAGGATATTACGGTGTGACCCCCGACTTAACAACATTGGCAAAAATATTAGGGGGAGGACTTCCAGGTGGGGCCGTGTGTGGAAAAGCAGAAATAATTAATATGATAGAACCAAGGGATGACGCCTATTTCAACAAAAACAGAAGAATCGCCCACAACGGGACATTTAACGCCAACCCGCTCTCTGCATCTTCAGGCATTAAAGCTTTGGAAATACTAAAAAGAGACCCAATCAACGAAAAAGCAATCGGAATGGGAAACCTCCTTAAAAGAAGCCTTAATGAAGTCTTATCTAAACAAGAAATTCCCGGGTGTGTCAGTGGTGTGAATTCATTAATCCACATTAGGTTGGGAACTGACCACGACTGTGATCATGAGATATGTATATTATCTAAAGAAGATATGGGAAAGACGACAAACTCCGCCAGAAATGCACAACTAAATCTCGCACTTTTAAATAATGGAGTCCATTCGGGGACTAGATTCATAATGAGTGCATTTCATACTGAAGAAGACATAGCCAAAACTGCAGAAGCCTTTGGAAACGCTTTAACTGACGTAAGAGCAGAAGGTTTAATTTAGTTATCCCAGCTAATAATGCAGGAAGTCCTACCGTTGGAATTTACCAATTCCAACCCTTCTCCAGTAGGTTTTAAGTGTGTCTGAAAAGCCCTGATTAGGTTTTTATCTTTTTCTGTTTCTTGGTTTACATAAAGTCGCTTTCGAAGATCCTGCAGGGCATCTTCATCAGATTTATATATATGTGGACCCAAATGATCCAAGACGCTCAGTTCAGGGGTTAGACCCATATGCCACAAAACGTCCATTAGTTCCGGAACTCCGGGTAAATGAACTCTTTTCTCTCCATGAACAACTTCCCAAAGGATTCCAAGATGCGCTTGCGGGGACTTCATAAAGGCAACTATAACAACGTGTTTACTAGCATATCGGTTCACATTTTGCAGAAATTTTTCTATGTCCTCTATTCCATACGTGACATGGGAGCACAAGGCTCCTTCATGAACTTGTATGACCGCATCTTCCCAAAGTGTAAAAACTGGTTCAACATTTTGGATTTTCGCTTCTTCACAACTCTTTCTTAGCTCTTCAAGCATACTTCTTGATGAATCTGCAACTGTCACTTTTTTTCTGGTTAAGGCCAGAGGCAACGCTAGCCTACCAGCCCCACCACCGATATCAACCAAAGTTTTACATCCGCGGAATTCCTCTTCAAGCCTATCGACTAGAGCATCACCTTTTCGATAGGGATCATCCCTAAATTGCTCAGCCATGCCTTTCCAAAAATCCTGATGTGGATCAAAGTTTTGTTGAGCAGATATGGATTGGGCGTGATGAACCTGAACTTGACTCCGCCACCTCTGAACCGCATTTTGAGATTCACCTATCATTAAATTTATGATCTTGTCAGCTTGTTAATTCTACCGCCAATTAACCATTCAGCTACGAAAATATTACCTTCGCCGTCTGAAGCTATCCCGTGAGGGCTGTTGAATTTCCCTGGAACCAAGGTGCTGTGGGGAACATTAGGCCATCCTTCATTGAATTTGAAGGCTCCGGTATTTTCTCCTAAGTAGGCTACTGGTTCATCATCCACATCCAGCAGTGTTATCCGTGACCCCCGCAATTCTGCCACAATAAGAAACTCGCCCCAGGCTGCGAAGCCACTAGGGCTATGGAGCCAATCAGCCCCAGCACCAGTGCCAAATGCTCGTAAGAAACGACCCTGGGGTGAGTAAACTTGAATCTGACCATTACTCCTATCGGCTATATAGAGTTCATGATTTTGTTTTCTCGTATCTATCCATATGCCATGAGGTGTTGCAAATCGACCACCTTCACCTTCAGTCCCATCAATACTCATACGATAGTCGCCAGATTTATTATAAAAATGGATGAGACTCGACCCGTACCCATCGGCCACAATAATCGTTCCGTCACCTCCATCTTTTTCTTCGTACACAGCAACGTCAGTTGGAGAGTATTTTTCGCCTGATTTGTATGTTTCAATATCCGGCCTTGCAATTGACATTACATGACCCCCACCAACAGAAACTTTGACTACCTGAGCTGACAAATTGTCCGCAAGCCACAAGAATTCATCCTTACCTTCTTGAACAAGGGTCATTCCGTGAGCGTTTTGAACGCCCGCTTCCCATGAACTGACTAGTTCTCCATCCTGACTAAACACCAGAATCTTAGGTTCACTTTGGTGGAATGTTATGACATTCCCGGTTTTAGGGCTTACGACTATTCCATGATGGGCCCAGCCATCTTTCACACTATCAGAACCCGGCGCCTCAACCCATTTTTCATGCCATGAATAATTATGATTTGAATTTCCTATTTGCATTTTGGGGACCTCCGCCATTATATTTGATATTAGTTGGAATTATTAAAGGTCGAACGGCATACCTTTAGCTTAAAACTAATTTAGTTAATCTTCCGCCAATTAACCATTCTGCCACATATATATTTCCTGATTCATCCACAGTGATTCCATGGGGGCTATTGAACCTTTCTGGGCCCAATCTAGAAGGCCTCTCAATTAGTCCAGATTCAGAAATTTCATTTGGCCACCCTTCAGAGGATGCAGCAAGATCGTCTGGAAACAAATACCTGACTAATTTATCATCTAAGTCCAGTATCGCTAGTCTCGCTTCAAGTTCAGCCACTATCATCAAATCGTTGGTTATCGCAAATTCACTCGGGGTGGTGAAGAAATCTTCCCCAAATGTCCTTAAATAATCTCCATTCAGACTGAAAACTTGAACCCTTCCATTGGCTCTGTCGGCGACATAAAGTTCAGGACTAGGTTTTCTACGATCGATGACTATCCCGTGCGGACAACTGAAAGGCCCTGAACCCGTGGACCCATCTATTGATAGAGTATATTCGCCCTGTGCATTATATTTATGAACCAGGCTGGCACCATAACCATCGGCTACCCAAATGTCTCCTGAGCCACCAAACCGAACTTCGTCAACTGCTATTGAAGTCGGGGCATATCTAATCTGCTGGTAATCGTCATGCTTGGGCATAGTCAGGTTTAAGAGCAGGTTACCTTCCAAATCATATTTAAGGACTATCCCCGATTTATTATCTGCCCCAGGTGGATATTCGTAGGAGAACTCTGGCAACCTTTTGGAACCGTTGTCGGCAATCCATAAATAGTCATTTCCATCCTCATTCACCACCGTAATCCCATGTGCATCTGTGAAATCCCCACGCCAAGAATGAATCAAATCACCTTCCTGACTGAAGATTAGTACTTCTGAACTCCCACTATCACACGAAACTATAAGACCATCTGACGTGGTAGCCATCCCTGGATGTGCCCATCCAGATAACGACTCCTGGGTCTGATGATGCTCTCCCCAATTCTCCACCCAATCGTAACTTGGAGTATTCATCACATTTCCTAAGGTGTCGTAGTGGGCTGAAAATTTATTTTCAGCCCACAGTCTATTTAAGGGTGAAGAATTACTTTAGTGTAACCATCCACCCTTTGATCAAATTTCGTGTAGGCGTCTGGGGCATCATCAATAGAAACCTCATGCGAAACCACGAAACTGGGGCTAGCCTTCTCGGCAATAATCAAATCCCTGAGATAGGCGTTATATTTCTTTACGTTGCATTGTCCAGTGCCCAAACGCAAACCTTTTTCAAACAGTTTGCCAAAATTTAACAGTAAAGCGCCCGATTTAGCTGATTCATTGACTCCTCCTGGATCAGAAGGCACGTACAATCCTGGTATTCCCATCATTCCTGTGGGTTTGGTTACATCAATCATTTGGTTCAAAACCACATTGGGAACCTCCTCCTGCTCTCCACCAGCAGCAGAGGAGCCTTGAGCTGCTGCTTGATATCCGACAGCGTCTATTCCCTTATCAACTCCCGTGTCATTCCTTATGTCTTTAATCTGTTCAACAGGATTACCATCATCGAAGTTGATTGGAATCGCACCAATACTCGCTGCTTTATCCAGCCGCTCCTGAACGTGATCTATACAATACACTTCAGCTGCCCCTCTAATCACTGAGCTATAGGCAGCCATCAATCCCACAGGGCCCGCACCAAACACAGCCACACTCTCACCTGGACTAACATCTGCAAGTTCGGCCCCGTGATATCCCGTAGGAAATATATCCGCCAACAAGGAGAAATCAGCCTCAAACTGATCTCCTTTAGGGAGAGGCAAACAGTTAAAGTCAGCGAAAGGTACTTGCATATACTCAGCCTGTCCTCCAACCCACGGTCCCATGGCTACATAACCATATGCACCACCTGCAAATCCAGGGTTTACCGTGGTGCAAAACCCTGTATAACCTCTCTGGCAGTTTTTGCAAAACCCACAGGCAACATTGAAAGGCATCACGACCCTATCGCCAACCGATAGGTTTTTAACTGCAGAGCCTGTTTCTTCGATAATTCCCATATTTTCGTGGCCAAATACGATACCTGGCTCAGCGGCTGTCCGGCCTTCATACATATGCAGATCAGATCCGCAAATACAACTCGATGTGATTTTTACAATAACATCGTTAGGGTGCTTTATTTTGGGATCATCAACAGTTTCTACGGCGACCTCAAATGGTTTTTTATAAACAACGGCCTTCACTGTGTTTCGCCTCCTTGTTTTATATGGCTAACCTACTCAGAACAGGGCACATATTATTATTAATACAGCCCTCTGACAAATCGTTATATGTAATAAAACATAAGAAAATATGTTTTAATCTCTTTATTATAGTTTTAGGGTGTTATTATCCGTTCAAATAAAACCACTTTTAAGTTGGCGGTACTGAAATGAAATATTTGAAAACCATCGGATTTAATTCAAATCAACCCATAGGCCGTGGCTTCAATTATCCATATGATATAGCTTTTAGCGAAGACCAGAGGATATTTGTGCTCAACCGGATGGGAGGGCATAACTCGTCAGGTATAAGAATTCAAATCTGCACCTACGATGAAGACTGGTTAGGTGAATTTGCTACAGGTCCCGGAAAAGGTGATAGCCAGTTTGTGATACCAGTTTGTATGTCATTCAACAGCAAAGATCTACTGTATGTGACTGACGAATCACTCAATGACGTCAAGGTATTTGATAACCAAGGCAACTACATCACCAAGTGGACTACAAATATTACTGGACCTCAAAAATTTGCAGGGCCCAGTGGAATTGTGCATGGGTCAGATGACTCTGTTTACCTGGTTGAACAATACGCAAACAAAATAAGCAAGTTCACCGAGGACGGCCAATTCCTCTTCTCATGGGGTTCCGAAGGTGAAGGTGAAGGTGAGTTCAATTTACCGTGGGGAATTTCTAAAGATGTAGAAGGACACCTCTTTATCGCAGATTGGGGTAATGACAGAATACAGAAATTCACCGCCGATGGAGAATTCATCGCCGCATACGGTGAATCAGGATATCAAGACGGGCAATTTAACAAACCCAGCTCAGTTGCTATTGATAGCAAAGGATTCATCCACGTAGCCGACTGGGGCAATGAAAGGGTACAAGTATTAGATCCTGACGGTGAATTCCACCAGTTGCTTGAAGGTGAAGCGACTCTCTCAAAATGGGCAGAAGAATGGCTTGAAGTAAATCTAGATGAGTACGATTTGAGAAAAGAGTCGAATTTGTTAGTCAAGGAACTACCAAACCATCTTCAAACGCCTTACCACAGGGCATCTCAATCAGAGCCTATATTCTGGGGACCAGTTTCAGTGAAAATAGATTCAGAAGACCGTCTATATGTCACTGAACACAGTAGACATCGCATCCAAATATATGAGCAATAATCATAGAAAATATAGTTAAAAAGAAGATACGAGGCAAAAATGGAGTCAACAAGTAGAGTGTTAGCAGCGCATTTGGCAAGAAGGGCTGGATTTGGAGCCACCCTTGAAGAGCTAGATACCTACAGTGAGATGGAATATGAAGATTTGGTTGAACATCTAATAACAAAGATAGACTCCTCTCATATATCCGATCATCTGATTTTTAGGAGGCACGTTGACCTCCATACCATGCAGGGACATAACGCCGTCTATTGGAGTTATAGGATGATTTCAACTGACAATCCTTTCATAGAAAAAATGGCCCTGTTCTGGCATGGAGTTTTCGCAACCGCTGAAAACAAATTAAACAACATAGGATCATTAACAAACCAAATAGATATGTTTAGGAGACATGGTATTGGCAGATACGACGATCTTTTGGTCGAGTTGTCAAAAGACCCTGCAATGCTCATCTGGCTCGACAACCACACCAACCATAAAGATTCGATCAACGAGAATTATGGTAGAGAAATCTTAGAACTCTTCTCTATGGGGGTAGGGAACTATACCGAGGATGACATCAAAGAGTGTGCAAGAGCTTTTACAGGATGGACTGTGAAGAACGGGGAGTACCTGTCCATGATGGCAGTTAAAGACTCCATATGGCCATATGGAAGAATCCTATGGCACCATGAATACAGAGCCACTGACCACGATACCGGTGAGAAAAGATTTTTGGGTGAAAGCTCAAATTTCAATGGTGATGGTGTTATAGATGTGATCTGCAGGCAAAGAGCCACCGCTAATTTCGTGGCTCGGCATTTATATAATTTCTTCGTTGCAGATGAGGTTCCAGTACCGCAGTGGTCCAGTACTCCGCCAAAAGATCCTGAAGCAATAAATATCCTTGCAAATTCATACATGGAATCCAACCACGATATAAGGTCTATAATGAGGATATTATTTAATTCCGATTTCTTCAAAGACTCTAAATTCAAAAGGGTCAAAAGCCCTGCTGAATTGGTTATTGGCACTCTCAGAAACACCAGAGAATACCAGGTACCAGACGGCGGAGAAATAGGTATATACGACATAGGGGAAGAGTCGGGTTATATGGGTCAGAAATTGCTGGACCCACCTTCGGTCGAAGGTTGGCATACGGGGGAAGAATGGATCACTAGCGGCTCTCTAGTAGACCGGGTTAATTTCGCTACAAGCCATCTTGGTGATGATTCCAATCCAGGAGTTAAAAACCTCATAGAAAGAGTAGGGTTCGAAAATAAGCAACCCGGCAAGTTAATAGATGATTGCCTAAAGACCCTTGGTTATGTTGAAATCGAAACAGACACTTATCAAAAATTAGAGGAAGTGGCAGCTGCTGGATTAAAACAATCTGATTCTTCTGACGGAGTCTCTTCTAATTTGATTATCGAACTATTCAAATTAATAGTCTCGAGTCGGGAATACCAGCGATGTTAAAAAAGAATCAACTTATTCAAAAAGGTTAAACACCTGGTTCTCCTGCTGAAGAACCTGTACAAAGGTGGCACATTTTGGCATGTCCTTAATTTTTGTGGCACCAATGTAGGTGCATGCTGATCGAACCCCCCCAATGATTTCTGTCATTGTATCCTCGACTTTCCCTTTGTAAGGAATTCTGATTTCCTTCCCTTCGGCACCACGGTATCCATCTTTTCGTGCTCCATGAATTTCCATGGCCCTATCAGAACTCATGCCATAAAATTCCATTTTGCCGTCTAAAATGTCAATCTCAGATTCTTCATGGCCTGCCAACATACCTCCCAACATAACAAAGTCAGAGCCCGCCCCAAAAGCCTTGGCAACATCTCCCGGGTATACACAACCACCATCTGCAATTACCTGACCGCCCACTCCATGAGCGGCATCTGCACACTCAATAATTCCAGAAAATTGAGGAATTCCCACCCCGGTCATCAACCGTGTCGTACATACAGAACCCGGCCCTATCCCACATTTAACTATATCTGCGCCCCGCAAGATAAGCTCCTCTGTCATTTCCGCAGTAATTACATTCCCGGCGATTATGGTCTGTTCGGGAAATTCCTCTCTGATTTGCCCCACAAAATCCACAAAATTTTCGTGATATCCATTGGCTACATCAATAGTTATAAAGGGAATTTCTGGGTACTTTTCCAGAACAACCTTAAGAGTTAAAAAGTCGGAAGCATCCTCATCCCAAATTCTGTTGGTTCCAGTACAAATGGATACGTAATTCAGATCTAGCCCGCTGGCAACTGCATTATCCCAGTTCTCTGGTTCGTAATGTTTTCTCAAAACAGTCAACATTTTGTAATTCTGGAGAATTTTAGCCATCGAAAAAGTACCAACACCGTCCATACTGGAAGCGATAATTGGAATCCCTGTGAATTCTTTACCAGAATTTAAAAACTTAAACTCTCGTTCCATGTCAACATCTTTTCTGGATGTTAGTTTAGAACGTTTTGGTTTCAATAAAACATCCTTGTAATCAAGCTTTAAATCGGATTCTATTCTCATTAATTATCACCGTTGACCCATTGTATGACTGCAAGTCTTTACAGTAACTCGACAATTAATTCTAACCATACGAACGAATGAATAATAGGTCCCTCAGTTTACCAATGATGGTCTTACAAGTTGTATGGTTTGAAAAACCACTATAAAGTTCGCGAATCTATAGCATCATAAGGATCATCCAAATATGGTTTGGCAAAACGAAATAAATGAACTCAACAAAAGACTGGAAATGGCCCACGGAATGGGTGGTCAAGAAGGCATAGATAGGCAGCATTCTAACGGTAAACTAACCGTCCGCGAACGTGTACAGGCCATTTCTGATCCAGGGACCTTTAAAGAATTGTCGGCATTAGCAGGCAGCGCTCGCTACAAAAACAACGAATTAGTAGATTTCACCCCATACCCTAGAGTGATAGGCACGGCACGTATTGGTGGTATGCGAGTGATGCTGGATGGTGGGGATTTCACCGTTCGGGGTGGGGCAGGGGAGAGAGGCACTGGTAGCCAACCAAGCTCACTAAAATATGCTTTGCAATGGCGTATTCCCCTAGTTCGTTTACTTGATGCAGTGGGTGGCAGCGTAAGAACATTTGAGCAAATCGGTAGGACCTATTTACCAGATGGAGGTGGGACTTCTAAAGCCGTTGATTTATTGAATGAAGTCCCTGTAGTCTCAGCCGTCTTGGGATCCGTAGCTGGATTACCTGCAATTGAAGCGTGTCTTTGCCATTTCAGCGTCATGGTAAAAGATACGAGTCAAGTTTTCGCGGGAGGACCCCCTGTGGTAAAGGCCGCTTTGGGCTACGACGTTACTAAAGAGGATTTAGGAGATCACAACAGCCAAGTTTTCAAAACTGGAGTAATCGATAACCTAGCTGATTCAGAAGAAGAAGCTTTCAAGATGGTTCGTCAGTTTCTCAGCTATCTGCCGTCTAGTGTCTGGAAAAAACCACAACGTTTAGACACCCAGGATGACTCTGCTAGAAAGGAGGATGAACTTCTGTCCATTATTCCTCGAAGAAGCAAAAGAAAATATGACCCTTATAAAATATTGGAATATGTAATGGACCGCGATTCATTTTTTGAAATTGCACCATTTTACGGCCAATCCAAAATAACGGGTTTAGCAAGGGTAAATGGGTATCCTGTAGGGGTATTAATGAACAACCCAAATCAATTAGGTGGTTCAACCGACGTAGCCTCAGGGGAAAAAACTATAAGGTTGGTAAGCCTCTGTGAAACGTTCCATTTGCCCATTGTTTCGTTTGTGGATGAACCAGGCTTCATGGTGGGGCTCGACGCTCAAAACCAGGGAATAGTCAGAGCTGGGGCAAGATTGGTAATTGCAAATGCTCGAAGCCAAACACCATGGATAAGTTTTTATATAAGGCAAGCATACGGTGTCGCCGGGCAGACAAACCACAGACCAACAGGAATGTATCACAGATATGCGTGGCCTTCGGCAAAATGGGGTTCTATGCATATTGAAGGGGGAGTGTCCGCAGCATATCGAAGAGAAATAGCTGCCTCAGAAAACCCAGAACAAAAAAGGCTGGAGATTGAAGCACGTCTTCAAGCAATGGCATCTCCATTCAGAACTGCTGAGGACACGGGAGGAGAAAGCAGTTCACACGGAATTGACATAATAGACCCTAGAGATACTAGACCTCTATTGTGTGACTTCGTGGACATGGCGCAAGACATGCTTGATACCCAATTAGGTCCTCCTACTTCTCCTTATATTCCTTAGGCTGGCTAGCATTCAATAACGTAGGCCAGATAGCCACGCAACCCGTCACAAGTAAAATACCCATTAACCCATCTAGGAATATTGCCACCTTCACCCCCCACATTTCAGCAATCGTACCGGAAATCAGTAGGCCTAGCGGCAAGGAATATACAGCAAGCTGC
>DLRJ01000070.1 GCA_002500485.1 Dehalococcoidia bacterium UBA7891 | reverse complement strand
TTAGGTAGAATTATACAGGAACCTTAAACGATAAATTTGGCCTTGATTGACCTACCTGGCCTTGCTCCCATATGCTAATCTGAAGTTATCTATTAGAGGTGGGAATTTGTCAACTGAAATTAATCTCAGAGTTCTTCTTAAATCAAGACCGAAAGGTTTCCCAACCGAAGATGATTTTGATGTTGTGGAATCTGTGATTCCGCGGCCACAGGAAGGAGAGATTTTACTTCAATCATTGTGGTTGTCTCTCGACCCCTACATGAGGGGGCGAATGAATGATGCCAAATCATACGCACCTTCAGTAAATATAGGTGACCCTATGGTAGGGGGGGCAGTTGCTAAAGTTGTAGAGTCTAGATCGCCTCTGTTCAAAGCGGGAGATATATTGGAAGGGAGGTTTGGTTGGCAGAGTTATGCCCTGTCGAATGGATTGGGTGTACGGAAAATTAATGAATCCTTGGCACCCTTGCAGACTGCAGTAGGTGTGTTAGGTATGCCTGGATTAACGGCCTATTTCGGCTTTTTGGATGTTTGCGAACCCACCCCAGGAGATACGGTGGTAGTTTCTGCGGCGTCAGGCGCAGTGGGTCAAATTGTAGGGCAAATAGCCAAAATAATGGGCTGTAAAGTAATCGGGACAGCTGGAACCGAATCCAAAGTTTCTTTTATCGTTGATGAACTAGGCTTTGATGCAGGAATAAATTATAAAAATACTAATGTTGGAGAAGCTTTGGACGAATTATGCCCAGAAGGAATTGATGTATATTTTGACAATGTAGGTGGTATTGTCACCGATTCGGTGATGGACCGAATCAACACAGGTGCAAGGATTGCTATATGTGGTCAAATATCCCAATACAACCTTGAGTCTCCTGATATGGCCCCTAGAAACTTAGGTATTTTAACTAGATCGCAGGCGAAAATGCAGGGGTTTTTAGTTTTTGCATATGAAAGTAGGTACGATGAAGGTATCACTAGAATGGCCTCTTGGATCAAGGATGGGAAACTCAAATACAGGGAGGATGTTGTAGTAGGGTTGAGAAATGCCCCCAGGGCGTTTATTGGAATGCTGAATGGAGAAAATTTTGGTAAAACCTTAGTGAAAGTTTCGGAGTAACCTATGCCCGACAGTCTCACCCCAGCCCTGCTTAAATTCCGAGAGGAATTTTCCGAATTCCTGTTGGAAAATTCGGGTAGTTCTGAAGAGGAATTTAGGGAGTTAAGCTTGGATAGAGGGTACTACCGAATGGCTCAGCCGATCGAATTGGGTGGGCGTGCCTCCTCTGCAATGGAAATGTTAATCGCTCGTGAAACTATTGCTAAATCTGGCATTTTGTATCCTGGAGCTATAATCGGTCCGGAGCCCGGACTTTTATCTAAGGCGGACGGGCTCTTGAAATCCAACTATCTTATTCCTCTCTTACGGGGCGAGAAAAAAGGAGCATTTGCTTTCACGGAGTCAAATGCTGATTTACCAACTGTTGCTGAATGGGATGATGGCCATTTAGTGGTGTCAGGTGAAAAATCCTATGTTTCAGGAGGACATTTGTCTGATTTCATGTCCGTTGTATTAACCGTTGATCCGGAAAAAGTCACCGACAAGTCTGGCCCGGCAGTGCTAGTTATTGATTCAAATTCTAACGGTATAAAAATGGGAGATCCATTTTATAGTTTAGATGGCAGTTCCCATGTGGTGGTGGAATTCCAATCAGTGAATGTAGATGCTGCCAATATAATCGGGGAGGTAGGTCAAGGAATACCACGGGCTTTGGGAAATATAATGCAGGAAAGAATAGAACAATCTGCTACGTCAGTGGGTTTGGCCATGTATGCCTTGGATATAGTGACGGCTCATCTGAAGAAACCCCATCGATCAGGGGGGACTCTTTCTGATTTTGAAGGAGTGAGGTTGAGGTATGCCGACATGCGTATCAATACCTTTGCGGCAAGGTCTGTGCTGTACAGAGTAGGGAGACTCCTAGGTTCAGAGGATTCGGTTGTAAATGAAGTTACAACAGCGAAGATATTTTGTACTGAGGCGGCTTCTGACGTAGTTGATACAGCCGTCCAATTAGTCGGTGGTCAAGCCTTAGTTTCTGGACATCCCTTGGAAGATTTGTACAGAAAAATAAGATCGATGCGACTTGCGGGTGGTGCTTCAGATATTTTGAGGCTTAATGTGAGTAAGGGAGTATTTGAGTTCGATTCAGGGATTGTCTGAAAAAAGTTCTAACTCTGGTAATTAATCAAATATTACTTATCGAGGAATAACTGTTTTCTTTTGAGATTCAGTAGATAATGGAACTGCCGGTAATCACCAATTTCTGAGATGGATGCGATAAAATCTCCAACATTGTCAAAATAGCCTCGTAATTCCCTTAATTCTTTCCCTATAGGGCTAATTGAAGCAGGGCCCTCAGCATAGTTCCCACGAAAGGCAAAATATGCTTGGTTTAATTTTCTGATGTTGTAACCACCAAGCTTTAGTTTCCAAAGCTGTTTGTCCATATATTGCTCTGCCTTTTCGATTTCCCCATTTTCGAGCATTTCTTCGACACCCGTTCTGGTTTCACGCAATATTTTGACCAGATGAGTGTTGCCCGAGTTCAAGTTATCGTATCGGTAGGAGTTGACGGTAGTGTTACCAAGGGCTTTGAAGGCTTCGTCCCCGAGTTCGTTACCTGCTAAATCGGCAGCAGTTTCATTCAAAATCTGCATGTTATGAGAGGACCACATTTTTCTGCCCAGCGGTTTTAATATCCAATAGTTGTGTAACCATTCGTGAGCTGCTGTACGCATTAATTGCCTGAGCTCATCTTTGTCTGACACGATGGCTGGATAGGTTCCTAGGCCAGCGAGATCGTCAACAAGTGCGGAAGTGTTTTCATATTGTTCCGCCCTTTCTTCAATTCTTGTCCTATCGGACCACTCTAAGTCAGACTTTATCAATTTACTTCCTGTAAGTTCTATCTTGTCTCTTCTGGAGGTAATAAGGATATGGGGAGGGTCTCCGAGCCTGAAATCCGTGGGCGGAATAAGTAACCCAAATGGTAGACCCAAGTTATTATTACGTGCGGCGCTGCTCACAGAAGATTCGATGGCCTCTTCTGCCCTACCTCTGAGTGCTTCTCTTTTCCTTCGTAAATATTCAATTTCTTTCTTTTTGAGTGTCGTCTGGGTCATCGATGTTGTATCTACCAAGCGGTTTAGTGTTGTTGAATTGTCTAAGCTAACTAGCTCCTTTTGCAGTTTTAATGTCGTGGCTAGGTAATCCTTAATTAGTGTGTTTCGTTCTGCGTCATTAGGCTTGTGCCCAGGGTATTTTTCCCACAACAGATGTAGCCATTTCAAAGGTAAATGTCTGAGTTCCCAACGAACCAATGAAAAAGCATGAGATCCGACAGCATAGTCGCTTTGAGTGAAGTGATGAACATCCGATTTGGCAGATATGAGAATCAGAATTGATATTATCGCTGTGAATAGCGTTCTTTTCCCATTAACTCTCATGTTTATATATTTCAATTTGTGTGACTTTAAATTAATGCCCAGGAAGGTATTGAGCTGTTAGCAACTGACTTTAATTGTCTCTGTAATTTTTGAGACCCAGGTAATACTTCATTTAGTAAATACCAAAATTGTTTTGAGTGGTTCATCTCATGGATATGGCATAACTCATGAGTTACAACGTACTTAATTAGACTAGGTTCAAGGAAAAGTAAATTTCTATTGAGATTTATATTTTTCTTGTGAGAACAGCTACCCCAAATGCTTTTACGGCTGCCTATCTTTATTTTGTTGTATGGGATGTTTAATTTTTTAGAATTGGTTTCTACAGCTTTTTCTAAAATTGAGACGGCTTTAATCTGTAACCATTGCTGTAGAAGTTTTGAGTTTGTGATTAGAGACACTCTTTCCTTTGGTTCCTTAAGAATTATGGTTTCATTTGCCTCTTTGAGTGAAAAATCTTCTGTTTCCAATGCTAAATAAGTGACATCAAACACCTTGGTGGTGGCCGGAAGAGAAATCTTTGATGGTTTGATGTCAAAATTTCTATTTTTGATATCATTCAACTTCTGATTTATATACTGCTCATTCTGGTTGATGATTTTTGTTACGAATTTATGAGAGAGACCTTTGGGCACTACAATCTCTACTCCATAAGGAGGAAGGGATCGTATACTAATTGATCGTGCTTTTTTGCTCTCCCGACGCCAAAATTCTACTGTGAAACCTACTTCCTTAGTCGCAGTCATGTGGAGCCTGAAATAATGGTTGGTTGAATTGGAGTGTTTTTGAACAAGGTTGGAGCGGGAGACCGGATTCGAACCGGCGAC
>DLRJ01000078.1 GCA_002500485.1 Dehalococcoidia bacterium UBA7891 | reverse complement strand
CCCTATAATCAGACATTGTGCCTATGGATCTCAATCCATGGCTAATTAGCTATTTCCCTCTCATCGAACTTCATTTTCGAGTTATCGATTCATTTGGTTTTGAATTTACCCGGCAACCCTCATATAGTCTTCCCAGGCAAATCTCGACCAAAGCCAGTGCTTCCATTTTTGATAGTACTCCTCTCCTTCCTCTTCCCTTATCTTTGCCACTAAATCAGCCTGGGTATTGCCGAAACAATCTCTTTCCAGTCTCTCTTCAGCTGTTGTTGGCTTAAAAGCTTTGTACCTCTCAGTATTTAGGGCTTCTTCTAATTCTCTGTGTTTTGGACAGGACATATTAACCCTCCCTTCCAACCAGTGATAAAAGCCTTATATCCCGAGGATTGCCGTACCAGGGTCCAGCCCTATGGGTTCCGTCAGAGACGACGACGTGTTCACTACTCGCCCAGGAAGACCTGTTCTTCATTCGTTCCTGCCAAGTCCCGTCCTTGCCTGGAATTCTTTTGTGGTCGATTTCAGAGGGCTCGGGTGCTCGACCTTCCTTTTCTTCCGTAGTACGGCACCATAGTTCTACTTTAGGTAATCCCATACGACTCACAGAATCGGTTGGCGCCGGGGGTGACAGACCGATTAAAACGTTCCTGAATTCAACGTAAGTGAATCCACTATGACCACTTCCAAATGTTCCCCCGGTGGCCCTTGTAAGGCCTACCATTTCGCCATCTAAGTGAGCAATCGTTGTCGCAGTGATTCTGCCTGGCCCAACCTGTTTACCCAGTACGGCATCAATCTCAAGGGTGCTTTCACCCAAGCGAACAATTGAGTAAAGATGTTCGTGGTAGGTCTGGTCACCCTGCTTGGTGACCCGATAGGTCCAGCCCTTCGACTCACGATACTTTTCTACCTCCTTGCTGTGGACCTGAGTCCAGGGCAATCCGGTTTCCTTTCTATCAAACCGCCAAAGCGAACCATCGTAATCGAACTTCAATAAACGTGACATTGTCCTCTCTCCTTTTACTTGTTACTTGCCGTACCGATACGGTTGGAGAGAGGCATAAAAAAAGCCCTCCGAGCACGGAGAGCCGTACCCTTTGTCCATATGGACCTCGTCGTTTCCTCAGGGCACCTTTAGTGTGAAGGTTGCCGGGTAGGGTCTGTGGTCTGAGGACCTCGCCTACCGCTCGATACGAATATTTAATTGCGACTATTCTACCAGGTCACCTTGAATGCATATAGAGTGATTCCACCCGTTTACGTCAATTAATACAATCTCCCCACAGGCCTGTGCCTGCCGATATAACCTTGTTCTGCTCTGAAAGGTATCTTTCCTCCCTGCTACTTGTACCTTCCTCATAGACCCTGGCATATCCTCTTGAGATTAGGGATTCATTGAAGTCGTAGCCATCTATCTCAATATAGGCAAGAAGCCTTCCGTAATAACCCCTTTCTCCGGCCTCTTCATCGAATACCAGTAGAACTTCTCTGCCATCAAGAACTTTCTTTGCATAGTCATCGGATTTATTACCCCATCTGGTTAAACATTTTAGGTCCGTGATATCTCCATATTCATCGGGTTTGTTCTTGGCATTTGTTTCAGGGGTATCTACTCCAAGTAATCTAACCCTGTCTGTACTCCCGTCTTTGAACCGAACGTCCATCGTATCGCCATCAATCACCCTCGTTATCTTGACTAATGATGACTCTCCCGTTGACTCATTCCGTGCCGGCGAAGGTAAGGAAGAGTTATCGAGGGATCGTGCATCTGAACAGGCCAGACCAGTGATAATTAGGAGAATAAGAAGGTATTTCATGCAAGGATGATAAATCAAAAAATATCCAATATTTCCTAATCTAAAGAGTTGAGAAACTCCAGGAGTGCCATGTTGACCTCTTCCGGTGCTTCCTGCTGAACCCAGTGACCTGCCCCTTCGATAACCCGGCTGACACGCATGTCAGAACAATGAATGTCCGGTGTTTCGTATAGGTCTAACCCAGGCACAAAAGTACGTACCAAGTCCTTACTTCCGGCAATGAAGCAGCTAGGCTGATCAACTGGTTCTACACCCATTGAGGGTAAGTTTTCAAAGTCTAGATCTTGATTCCGATAACGGTTAATTGGCCCACGAAAACCACCAGCCGAAAAGTTTTCAACATAGTATTCAAGATCATTATCTGTCAGCCATCCAGGGAAGGGGTCCGGGTTTTCCAATCCTTCCAATAAAGATCCTGATGGCGGGCGGTTGAGCCAGCTATCCAGCGAAGGTGCTCCGCCACTGATGGAGAAATATATTTTCCTGAGTGCCGTGCGTACGTCAGATTCCAATTCTTTTTCTGCGATTCCTTCCTTCTGAAAATATAGTTGATAAAAGAATTTGTCTTCATATAGCTGACGCCATATTTGGGTGGTGGAAACGGGGCCACGTTTTCGATAGGGAACGCTAAGACCAGCAACCGCCGACACCCGATCTTTACACAAAACTGCAGTGTTCCATACGATTGGCGCTCCCCAATCATGACCTATTAAAATGGCTTTTTTCTCAGCAAATGCATCGATCAAACCCACTATGTCAGCCATGTGATCAGCCATCCCGTAGGATTCAATCGCGTGCGGTTTATCGCTACCTCCATAGCCCCTTACATCAAGGGCCACGGCACGATACCCTGCTGCTGCAATGGCCTTTATCTGGTGTCGCCAAGAATACCAGAGCTCGGGGAACCCGTGGACCATAATCACTAAAGGGCCTTTACCCTCAACCGCTACCCTTAGTTTGATACCGTTGCTTTCAATTGTTTTAAGGGCAGATTTGTTATCCAATGTCAACACCACCTTAAGCAAGATTTGAATCAGTAGCCCGAATTCAATCATAGCTGAAACTGATGGTAGTTAGTATTAATTGGCAGCTAGATATAAAGACGCGTTACCTACTGTTAAAGACTAGGGATCAAAGTTTAAATCATGGCCCCTGGGTGGGGTGGTCTAGGGTACGATCTTCTCAAGGCTGGGATCGTCAGTTTGAATCTGGTCGGGGTCGCCACTTTCTCGGCTTTTTTATTGTTCCACTCAGCTATGTTTGTACCAGTATGTTTCTTTAACAAGGTCACTGAAATCAATAACCATTCTTCTAAGCTTTCGATCATTTTTATCTCGTAGCTTTTTGATTTCAGCCTCAAGTGTAGAAGCGGATTTTCTCGTCGACGTCTCGGCAAACCACACAAGTTGTGGTTGTTTTCCTGCGGTGTCCATCGCTTTGCCTGATTTGTGTTCACCCATTCTCATCCGAAGATCACTGGTATGACCTACATAAAAAGTTTTGTCTGAAAGGCCCAACACATAAACGTGAAATAATCCTTCGTCCTGAGCCTCCCTTATTGGAGAGGCTTCATGTATGTACCGGGTGTATTTTGCCTTGGATTTATTAGCGCTACATTCAAAACATTTTTCGTATTTTGATTGTTTGATATTAAAACAGTGCCCAGTGGTACATCTGTTGACCTCTTCTTTTTCAGCGTCGCCGGCATGTCGATGGCACAGATTCATCATGTGGCCATCTCCCTGTGTGACCCGGAGATGAATTTTTGATGGAGTATCGTTTTCAAAAACTATACAGTTGGCTGGCTTCTCACAACTCCAGTATTCACAATCATCCAGATTTTGGTAAAACCAGCCGAAGTTAGGAGAATAGGCTGGCAAAAACCTTTCATCTTTCGACATTGGATTGGAGAAAGTCACTATATATCCTCGCTCTATTTTCGGTATGCCAGTTCAGAATACGATCAGATCGAAGATATTAATAGCGTAATAGCACCTGAAGTGATCTAGGTGAAACTTTGCAAGGGTTTGGGATTACGATGCTCTGGCAGATGACCGTCCAAGAAGCTATGTTTCGTTCTTCACAACCAGTTCATGCTGGTAATTTTCCCAAAGAATATATATTTTGCATGCAGTTGGTGTAGTATCCACTTACACGGTTTTTTGGGGGTTATTATGCCGGAGCAGCATCCTAGTATGTTTGATGTCCAGAGTGTTGATTTGTCCGTGATTAAAGACATTCTTGTCCGCACTAATTCGTTGGAAGCACTGAAAGAGTTAGAAAAAGAGATCAATCAACTTGAACTGATTGATATTGATGAGGCCTATAAGTTAGCCCAATACTTATACCGTGAGTCACAGTCAGAGAAACTTCCAGCAAAGGCGACTATTCAAGGTTGGATTAGTGAAGGGCGTTTACACCAGAGGGGATATTTACATACGAAGAGAAATGTGGGTAGGCCTAAAGTACTAATCTCTAAGATTGATTTGTTAGAGTTACTTAACAACCCGCCTAAAGTGGGGAGGCCAGTAGGATCAGATACAGGGGTTAATTCACCAACAGGAAATGTGGTGAATAAAAAAACTCCCGAAGCAAAAACCATGAACTTGTTTGATTTGTAATTCCCCATTTTTTATCAAAGTAGTGTTTGGAAAATTTTGGGTGAGCCTTTAACTGTTTCATTCATGGGTTTTTAGCCGAGACCCGACCTGGGAAAGAGTCGCTCAACATTGATAAATTTCCTATTTACACCGCTCTCTTGCCAAGAGCTATAATCCGCATAGATAGAGATACATCTCAATAATCGTGGAGGAAGACAATGGCAGGCATAGAAGAAAATCTTGCGTTCGCACCGGCGACAGAACTCAAGGAACTTATAGCAAACAAAAAGGTTTCTCCGGTAGAAATCACTCAACTTTACCTGGATCGTATAAATACTCTAGATGGGCAGCTCAATTCTTATCTTACTGTCACATCCGAACTAGCCTTGGAATCTGCGCGAAAAGCAGAGAAAGCAGTCATTGACGGTGACGAACTTGGTCCCTTGCACGGAATACCTATTTCGATAAAAGATCTACAGATGACCAAAGGGGTGAAGACGACTGGAGGTTCATTGGCATATAAGGACAGAGTACCCGATGCTGATTGCGCCGTGGTCGAAAGAGTGCTGTCCGCTGGGGCAATCATGTTGGGAAAAACCAATTCCCCGGAATTTGGGCTGTTGGGAGCCAATGAAAATAGATTAGGAGATCCCTGCAGGAATCCGTGGAATCCTGAGCGTACGTCGGGAGGATCCAGTGGAGGTGCTGGGGCATCCGTAATCGCAGGATTGACATCCTTGGCCACGGGAGGAGATGGCGGCGGCTCAATTCGGATACCTGCTAGTTTTACAGGCACCTATGGAATTAAGCCTACTCAGGGGAGAGTGTCTAGTTTCTCAGGGATTAATGCTCCTGCGGCTGCCAACTATACCAGCCAGCAAGGAGGATTAACCCGGACCGTTAGAGATTCTGCTTTAATGCTCCAGGTGTTGTCAGGATATGATCCCAGAGACCCCGGTTCTCTTCGTGCCCCTGTCCCTGATTTTATGGCCGCAACTGAAAGGGATGTATCAGGACTACGTATAGGCTGGAGTCCAGATTTTGGATACACCTCCGTGGATACAGAGGTAGCAGAAATAACTAAAAATGCGATTGAAGCTTTTTCCGAATTGGGATGTTCAATTGATCAATCTGGTCTGAAACTGGAAAATCCTTTTGATCCTTGGCTTGTCATATTCGCGGCGGCGGCGTACGTGACTAACGGCCATTTGCTAGATGATCCAGCTGATCCGCTCACCTGGTATGGGAAATGGGCAATAGAACAAGGTAGGGATGTTACGACAACAGATTATGTGAGGGCTCTAGGATCAAGGAACCAAATGATTCATCTTTTTGAGGATGAATTTGAGAAATTTGACGTTCTGGTATCCCCGACTATGCCCACTACCGCTTTTCCTACCGACATATACCCTCAAAAAATAGGGGACCAAGACCCTTACCCTAACCCTGGATGGGGGTTTGTACCTTTTACTCATCCAATTAATACCATTGGGTTTACCGCAGCGAGTATTCCATGTGGATTCGACTCTGATGGAATGCCTGTAGGATTGCATATCGTGGGCAAACATGGGGATGAAGAGACTGTTCTTGCAGTTAGTGCAGCTTTCGAATCGGCCCGACCATGGATTCATCGCAGGCCGCCTGTAAGTTAGATAAAACGCATTTTGGAGAATTTAAAATGATAGATTTAAGTAATAAGAACGCGTTAGTTACTGGAGCTGCATCTGGAATCGGTAAAGGCATATCAAAGGTTCTTGCTGAGCAAGGGGCTAATGTGGTGTTAAGTGATATCGATCCGAACGGAGCTAGGCTTGCATCAGAAGAAATTTCCGGATCCGGTGGTAAGTCCCAGTCGGTGCATCTGGATGTCACAAACCGAGCTTCTGCCCAATCGGTAGTTTTAGATTTATTGGATCAATTAGGCCAAATAGACATTGTGGTAAATAACGCCGGGGTTGGTGGAGCAGGAGGCTGGTGGGAGAGGAAGGTTCCAAGTGAAGATGATTGGGACGCGGTACTGGCTATCAATCTCAGAGGCGTAGTAAACATTTCACAGGCTGTTGAAGATGGTATGAAAGAAAGGAGGCAAGGGAAAATAGTTAATATTGCTTCGATCGCATCCCGGCAAGGTGGCCCTTCTATTCCCCACTACAATGCTTCAAAAGCTGGAGTTGTGAGTTGGACACAGTCCCATGCTCTTCAGCTGGCTCCATATCAAATCAATGTAAATGCAATATGTCCGGGCTTATTATGGACACCATTATTTGAACAGCTTATCGGCCGGCCAGATTTTTATGACAATCAAGCTTTGGAAGGACTTACGGGTCGAGAACGATTTGAAAAAGTCATAGAGCTGGGGATTCCAATGCAAAAGGAACAGACGCCGGAAGATATTGGCAAATTGACGGCCTTTTTAGCCTCTGATGATGCCCACAATATTACAGGGCAGGCAATTAATGTTGATGGAGGGCGGCGGATGAATTAAATCTCCAGTTTTCCTTTCATTGACACTTGCCTGGTTAGAGAGATTATAAGAATGGAGCTGCTAGATGGAATACGATTACATAGTTGTTGGAGCGGGGTCTGCTGGAGCCATTATAGCTGCAAGATTGAGTGAAGATGAATCTAAATCTGTGCTTCTTCTGGAGTCAGGTAGTGACTACGGGGATTTTTCTTCACTTCCAGAAAAGTTTAAATATGGGTATGGGCCAGAGCTGTTAGACGAACCAAATTGGTGGCTTGACCCTGGTGATGAAAAACGTTGGCTTTTTGTTGCCAATGCTACAGAAGAACAAGATTCTCCAATGTTGATTCCTAGGGGTAAAGCGATGGGCGGGTCTAGTGCTGTGAATGCACAGATTTTTCTTCGAGGAGACCCACAAGACTATGATACGTGGGCGGAGCATGGAAACGAAGAATGGAGTTTCGAAAAGTGCCTTCCAGCCTTCAAAAAATTAGAAAACGATACTGATATGGGGGGGGATTTTCATGGCCACGATGGGCCAGTACGTGTTCGCCGGCATCCAAAAGACGAATGGACGCGAGACGCAGAGGCATTTTTTCAGGGCTTTATAGATTTGGGATTTCCAGCTACAGATGATCATAATGATCCTGATTCAACCGGCGTTGGCCCGATGCCATTTAACACTATTAACAGAGTTCGCCAGAGTACAGCTTTGACTTACCTAAATCCTGCCCGAAACCGTACCAACCTAACTTTGAGAGCTGACTGCAACGTCCGAAGAATAAAACTGAGTAATAAAAAGGCTGTTGGGGTGGAAGTGGAGAAAGGTGGGGATATTTTTGTGGAGAGAGGATCGGAAATAATTGTCAGTGCCGGTGCAATAGGGTCACCGCAATTGCTCATGCTGTCTGGTATAGGCCCAAATCAGCATCTCGAGGGAAAGGGAATAAACGTGCGATATCACTTACCCGGTGTCGGCCAAAACCTGAGAGACCACCCCCAAGTTCGGCTTATATGGGAAGTAAAAGATGATTATGAGCATCTAAAGGATGGTTCCAAACGTGGTGCGACGGTTGCAATACGGTACACCGCTGAAGGATCGGAACTTCACAACGATATGATGGTTCATCATACGGCTACAGTTCCACAGAGGTTTTACATGACTGACGGTGAGGATATGTATAAAGGCGTGGGTATGAGTGCTTGCCTGTATCTTCAAATAGGCTCAGGGGAGCTTCTGCTGAGATCTTCAGATCCACAAGTTCAACCTCATCTGGACTATAACTACTTTAGGGAAGAGGAGGACCTGAGGCGGATGAGAGAGTGTGTGAGGTTGTGCGCAGAAGTGGGGGATGGACCTTCTTATGAGTCAATAGTCGCAGGACGTGTTCAACCGACGGATCAAGAGTTAGAGGATAATGATTTGCTAGATTTATGGATCCTCCAAAACGCTACAACGAGCCACCATATAAGTGGTACCTGCAAAATGGGACCTGAATCAGATCCGATGGCTGTGGTTAACCAGTATGGTAAAGTTCACGGTTTTGAAAATTTACGTTTAGGTGATGCATCGATAATGCACGACTGTGTAAGGGCAAACACAAATGTTCCGGCAATGATGATCGGAGAAAAAATCGCTGAATTTATCAAAGAAGGTAAATGATCATTTAGGTGTGAATTGGAATCCAGGTGAATCGGTTCACTATTGGACTATGTACACTTTCTGGGTGGGAAAACTAACCGGGTAAAATCTAGAGGAGTCTAACTGTGGGTAAATTGGAAGGAAAAGTGGCAATAGTAACCGGTGCCGGTCAAGGTATGGGTAGCGCTATAGCCCATTCACTGGCTCAGCAGGGCGCCTCAGTTGTAGTTAACGATATGAATGAGACCACTGCTGAGGCGACTGTCTCTGATATCAAAAGCTATAACCCTAAAGTGATTTCATATGTCGGTAATGTCACAGATATTTGTGATGTTCAACAAATGATCGAACATACTGAAAGTCATTTTGGACACATCGATGTGTTGGTCAATAACGCTGGAGTATTACGGCCCACACCTCTGCTTCAGATATCTGAAGAGGAATGGGATTACGTGGTCGAAGGGAATTTGAAATCAACTTTTTTGTGCTCCAAGGCTGTGTTGCCCTCAATGCAGCAAAATAGATGGGGGCGGATAATCAATATTTCATCGAGTGCTGGGAAAAATGTCAGCACGATTGGTGGAGCACATTACACGGCCGGAAAAGCAGCGGTCCTTGGTTTAACAAGGCATGCGGCTAAAGAGGTTGCTGAGTATGGGATAACGGTTAATGCAGTGTGTCCTGGCTTGATCGAAACAGAAATGGTGAGATCAACTATTTCAGATGAGAGAAAACACGAATATGCAGACATGTTTCCTGTAAAGCGGCTTGGACAACCTTCAGAAGTGGCTGATCTTGTTTCATTTCTGGCATCTGACCAAGCCTCGTATATAACGGGGGCATCCATCGATATAAATGGTGGAGATTTGATGATATAAAAAAGGGGAATGAGATTGAAATGGGTAACATTCTTGTAAC
>DLRJ01000014.1 GCA_002500485.1 Dehalococcoidia bacterium UBA7891 | reverse complement strand
AGGTAGAGGAACACTATCAAACCCCGATTCAAAGGCATGGACGATGGGAGCACACCCAGTAGTCTGAACGGCCACCATTCGGGGTAAAGGTCCTTGTATCCATCCAATTTCCTTTAATTCTTTAAAGGCCTTCCACATTGCAATAATCCCTGTTCCACCACCAGTAGGATAAAAAATTACATCAGGAAGAGACCAATTCAATTGTTCAGCAATTTCAAAACCCATTGTTTTCTTACCTTCGATACGATAGGGCTCTTTAAGTGTCGACATATCAAACCAACCCATTTCATCTATTCCTCCGTTTACGACTTTTCCACAGCTATCAATTAATCCTTTCACACGGAAGGTTTTTGCACCATGGAATGCAATTTCTTTCAAAGTAACCTCTGGAGTGTCTTCAGGAGTAAAGACATAAGCTTCAATTCCTGCTCTCGCAGCATATGCTGAAAGTGCCGCACCAGCATTTCCAGCAGTTGGAATGGCAATTTTTTTAATACCGAATGATTTCGCCATTGTGACTGCTAAAGCAATTCCACGTGCCTTGAAAGAAGCAGTAGGCATTCTACCCTCATCTTTAATCAGTAGTGATTCTCCTCCGAGTTTGTTTGCTGTTAATGGCATTTCTATTAGGGGCGTCATCATTTCCCCAAGACTGATAATATCTTTAGTTGATTTATAAGGGAGCAATTCCCTATAACGCCAAATGTCTGAAGGGCGGTGAGATAGCTCTTTTTTGTTAAATGAGTTTTGTGCTGAAATAAGGTCGTATTTTACTAAAAGAGGTGCACCGGAGGTTGAAAGCCCATGTAGCTTATCTGCTTCAATCCTCGAACCTGTCTCAGAACATTCTAAATGGCTAACAAAGCATGCTTTCTCAAAATCAAGTGTACTGGTGTTCATTTATATCTTTTGGCTAGTGAGGGCACGATCAAAATACATTTCAAACTTAAATTCAGAATGTTTGATTACTGAAAATCCTATGACTTGTAAAGTTTTTCAAGAGGGTGGGGCTTCATCCCCCTCCGGGAGGGCACTAGGGTGGGCACCTGTTTACATGGGACTCAGGGTGTTTGATTTCTTCAAACCGTCTTGCCACTTTTTCAGTGTTGACGTTGAGCATTGCGAAATTGGTCAAGTTCAATACCCCCAGATCATGAGCCTCGTTTCTTGGAAGTATCTTAATGTATACGGTTCTTGGGATTCCACGTCTCCACCTCTTCACAGCTTTTTCAGCCGTCAACTGGTGTCAACCCGTTATCTTTAGGGTCTGGATGGGATGGTCGGCCTTGACTACGTCTCTGACCAGAAACATCTAACTGCGGTCAATTCCATGACGGTAGTCTCAATGATTTACTTCTGCGACATAACCAAAGCCGTGAAACCATTTTGACAGGGTGCTTGGAAAGGTTCAATATAGCTCGATTAAAAACCCGACTTCACTCATTTCCATTAAAAAGAAAATGAATCAGAAACTCAGCATTGTTGAAGATCTGAATTGCATCTGGACAGGACACTCAATATGCGGGGAGGGGCCATTATGGATTCCTGAAGAACAGGCCCTTTACTGGGTTGATATCGACGGATGCAAAGCACACCGGTTTCAACTGGGAGACGGTGAAGTGAAAAGCTGGGATTTTCCTGAGAAAACAGGCTGGATTTTACCACGTGATGGACATTCGGATTTCATCGCAGGATGTAAATCCGGAATTTATCGTGTGGACCTAGAAAGTGGAGTTCGAGAAAAAATGCTGGATCCCGAATCGGAAATTCCTGAAAACCGGTTTAACGATGCCAAAGTCGATGCGGAAGGAAGGATCTGGACAGGAAGCACGGATGATCTTGAAGTGAATCCCACTGGCTGGCTTTACCGGATCGATCCTGATTGGAGTTTTTCCAAATGGGACGGTCCCTATAAAGTACCCAATGGACCGGCCATAACAAACGACGGGGGAACCCTTTACCACGTCGATTCGTTAGGACGCTGTATTTATGCATTCGACAAAAATAACGACGGAAGCCTTTCCAATCGGAAACTTTTTGCGGAGCTTAAGCAGGGAGAAGGCTATCCAGATGGGCTGACCGTTGACGATGAAAATGCCGTCTGGCTCGCACATTGGGCTGGAAGCCGGATTACTCGATTTCTTCCTGATGGAACTATTGACGGTATCCTTGAAATTCCTGTACCTCAGGTTACCAGCTGCGCTTTTGGTGGGCCTGATAGGAATCTATTGTTCATCACTACTGCTGCAAGAGATTTGGATCTGAACGAATTTCCTCTGGCAGGAGGTGTTTTTTGTGCCAAGACTTCAGTGACCGGGCAGGCTTCTCCAAGATTTAAGGGATAAGAAATTTAAGGCTATTAGGCTGAGTCAATAAAGCATGAACTGCTCTTCCAGCTGATTTTAAAGCCTCTCTCCGGTGACCAAGTAAGTCCTGCCTATCTTAACTGAATCAATCTATCCAAGCTGGACCCACTTCAAAGCGGTCCGGCAATGTAGGGCCAAAAGGGGTACTCCTCTTTACATGGGACTCCGGGTGTTTGATACATTCCGACTATTGGATTCTCATTCAGAGTCTTTGCACATCCTGCAAGTAGTGGTACGATCACGTATTCCTTTCCATTTAAGAATCATTGTGATGAGTAAAAATCGTTCCGCTCTAAAGATTATTGCCGAAATTATTCTAATGATTGTAATTTTTGGAATTGCAATGCTCTTTACACATAGAGGAAACATAAATGATAAAAAGCCCCTCACTGAACAACCTTCGCCCAACTCGACTTCATCATCCCTTGACGAAACTTAGTCCATTCAGTCGAATCGAAAATATTAGTCATCTATGACTTTAGAGAAGGGACTAATAAGAACATATGCGATAATTTCTTTGCTTTGGATTGCATTGTTGTTTTTTGACTATTTGTTTAAATGGTCGGTAATTTTAGAAAATGAGACGCAGGAATTTTTTCAATTTTATTTGATTTCGTTGTTCGGTAATTGGTTTTGGTTTCAGCTTGGAATCACGGCTGTCTCTCTTCTGCTCTATTGGGTTGTTAAAAGATTTTTCATAAAATGACACTCACGATCCTTTCCACACAATCCAAAGCAATTCAGAAGTACGTCAAGGAAAGCATGAGGCAAGAAGCCGAGGAGCTAGGCTTTGATCCCTATGGCGATTCTGGACAAGAAGAATTTGAGCGTCGTGTGATTGAGCTAGAACAGCAAACTCTAGATCAACCTGAGATTGACTGGGAAATCAAGTATTGGGAACTGGTCGGACACCGTTGATCAATTTTCATCATTCTCAGACTTGGTGTTTTCTTCTTTTTCTATTCTCTCAATTAGTTTCAAATCCTTTTCCATCTTCTTTTCCTCTAGTGCCTGATCAACTGTTTAGTCATCCCGAATTCTGACCACAATAGGGTCTTTTTTAGCTATCATCAGAACACACTATAAAAGTTTTTACTTTTTAGAAGATGGTTAAATGGCTTTGGTCCATCTTTGAAAACTTTCCTTAGGCCAAGTCTTTTCAAAATCATAATTTCCTTCAAATGCTGGAATATCTTTTGGGATTTCAATCCAAGGCACTTTGTTATTTACATGAGCATGAACTTTTGGGGGAAATTTTTCTGGTTCATCAAGAGTACCTACTTTTACAACACCTCGTAATCTTTGACCTCTATAATAACTTATTATTGCAACACTGCAGTTGTCACATCGGCCTACTTCATGAGGGTTTCCACTACCAGTAGCGCCTTCAAAATAATTTAGTGTGCCCTTTGTAACTTCAAAATTAAAACTTTCGATGAATGCATGTGCAATAAATGCACTACCCGTTTGTTGTTTGCACAAGCTACAGTGACATGCATGAACAAAAACTGGATTATCTTTTAGTTGATACCTTAGGCTTCCGCACGAGCATCCACCTTCTATTTTTGTAGCCATATTCGTTTTTTGAATGTATTGCGAAACGATAAAAAAGAAAACGTACTATTTCCCTCCTATCCGTCCAAGACAAAAATCCTCTGCCTTTTTTTTGGAAGGAAACCAGCGGTAAGCGAACTCATACCCGTCCCGTTTCTCCACCACCTCAAACGCCATCTCGAACGTGCAATAGGAAACAGTAAACCCTTCAGGGGTGAAACGGTTGCCCCAGTCCCTTCTTAGAATTAATAATCATTGACCCCAAGCTGTTTCGGAATTATCAAAGTTTTCCAATTCCTTGATAGCATTTATTATATAATCAGGAATTAGTTGGGATTGCAGATTTCCATCCATCTGTATTTGAGCGTAAACTCGTGTTGCTTTGCCTTCGCATATAGGTTTTTCAGTATTAGAGTTTTTGGCTTCGTATACCCAGTGAAGTGTTCGTTTCCCCAATTTCTCTAAACTAATTTTTGTCATGATCCTATCGCCATATGCTGCAGGACCTATAAATCTAAATTGAATTTCACCCATAACGAATGTGGTTTTATTTTTCTCGATCATTTGTTCTATTGGGTAACCAATATTTCTAAATAGTTCATGCTCTGTGTCATTAAACCAAGCCACAATTCTTGGATAATATACCAACCCAAATGGGTCAGATTCACCCCAGGGTACAATAATTTCACGCCAGAATTTTATCATATACTTGCCTAGTCGATTCCCATCAGTCTTTGCAGAGCAAAGGATTATTTGTTCCTTATTTTATAATGAAGTAGTTTTTTTGAGTCCCTGGTGCCAAATCCATTACATACTCAAATTCAACCCATCCCCCCCTTGGTGATTCATCAGACATATCGTGTTTCAATTGCTTCCACTTCATGTCTCTCCACTGGCCTGAGTTCCTAAACTTAATTACCGCATCATCATCTTTCGCTACTACCATTTTTGTGGCGTACCTTCGGTGGCAGATTTGGTCTTCACCCATAGGGTAAACATACATCAAATCCAGACGGTATAAACGCCAGGATTTTGTTTTTTCAACCTTCTTGCGAACCTGGGTGATTACAGGGGTGCAAACTTCAACATCGAACTCTTCGATGATTTCATTGTATCTGGACATATACTCAATATCGCAAAGTCTATGCCCAACACTTTTTTTCAATTTCCTTAAACAAAACGTTTCGGCTTTCCTCCTACTTGAGATCCACCTGAAGGCCACTTCGTACCCTTCCTTCTTTTCTACCACCTCCAAGGCCATCTGGAATGTGCAATAGGTGACATTGAACCCTCCAAGATTGAATCAGTTGCTCCAGTCCATTGACCTTAGAACCGGAATCTGGCAAATATAGGTTTCCCATAAACCTCTTTCAAAGGATTTTTCATGGAATCTGAAATCTTTCTACCTATGTATTATTTGATGCTACTCACTGTAATCGTTTTATTATTATCCATAGCAGTAAGACTTAAAGAAATATATGTTAATAAGACCGTAGTTGGTGAAGCTCATAGACATCCTCCTTTTGATGAAGGAAGTAAGCTACTTAAAAACTTGCAAAGGAATTTAGCAAATTTATTTGAATTCCCGATTCTGTTCTACGTTGTTTGCATCTCTATTTTTGTTACGGGCAAAGTAGATGATTATTTTATTACTTTGGCTTACTGGTATTTATATTTTAGAGTAGCTCACTCCATATATCATATATTCTTCAACCAATTAATCATCAAAGGAGGTTTCCCAATAAGATCACTTTTGTGGATCCCGTCTACAGCAACTATGGTTTGGATGTGGGTAAGATTTATTTCCTTAGTTTAAGCTGAAGCTATTCGCCCAGTCTATTGACCTTAGATCCAGAATCTGGCAAATATAGGTTCATCTTTAACCTCAATCAAAGGAAAGGTACTCATGAAATTCTTATCAACGTTTAAGATCAGCAAAGGTTTTGACCGATGGTTACAGCTTATAGACGATTAACAGCCTTACATGGATAAATATGGATATAAGATGCTATTCGCATCCACTAATGATGACGAAACAGTTGTATATGATTTAGGTGAGGCTAATGATCCGGACTTAGCAATGAAGATGTTAAGTGAACCTGAAGTTATCAACATGAGAAAAGAAGCAGGTGTGGACTTAGAAAGCCAAGAAGTATTATCAACGATAAGTAAGCATAAAATATGGTAAACATTACGATTCAGTAACTCCACTCGGTTTGGTGACCAGGTGGACAAATTGTGAGGCGTGGTCTGCCTTCTGCGACAAACGAATCCTGCTGAAGCCAATCTGACGGGCTGAGTTTTCCACCTTGCTAGGGTCTTTGCAGATCCTGCAAGTCGAGGTACGATCACGTATTCCTTTCTATTAGTTGATTATTAATATTGGAGGCTTATGACATATGTAGTAAATACCGCTTGGAAACATTCCAATCCAATTGATTGGGAAACAATGCAGAAAGGTTTGGACGAAGCCCTAAGAAAAGCTGACCCAAATTGTTCAGTTCAGTGGTTTGAGATTGATGAAATGACCCACGGATCTGTTGCGACCTTTCCAAGTAAAGAAGTTTTTGAAAGCATGCGTGCTAGAAGAGAAAGTCATAGAAAAGAAGCAAATGATGAGGGCATCAAAATGATTTACGAGGTTGTTGGTCATATAAAAGCTGAAGGTTCTAGTTGACCATCATCTTTGTACGTTTGTCCTTAAAGGTTCACCGTTTCAGCCACAGTTTTCGAGTTCAGATCGAGTGCTGTGGCCAGCTTGTTCAATGCCTCATTTGACCTCTCGGCCATTTCAAATACTCTTTTGTCCTAGGCATAATCGCTTCAATGAATGCTGCACCCAACCCACCCAAGGGGCCGCCCTTCGATACATAGGAATCCTGGGTTGATCGAGATGCGGGAGATGGATGCTCCGGGATAGGGCCCGGGGGGCGCATGCATCAACCGAATTTACATAAAGTAGTTACTCGCATTTCTACATACAGAGTCATTTTGGGTTTGGCTTAACAATCCTCTCATGTTGATGTATGTCTAATGTCTTATTAGGTCCTAATCAAAAAAATTTAATTATGCTAACCACATAAAAATTATGGGTTTAATCATAAGTGATGAGACAATAGTTTAGGAAGACGGGCATAGTAATCATTGAATTAACCTCCTTCTTCATCTGGGACCTCTAGAACTAAAATCATGACCATTATCGCCACCACACCACGATCACGGCGTCGAAAAAATGCGAAAATTCGTATTGAAGATTTAGCTGTTGATCAACCAAACCACCCAGCCTTTATCACAAGAAAAATCCCAAGCTATGCTCTGCTTCAGGAGGAAGGGCTTGTCCAGATTGAAGCACAAAGTGAATGGATCCTGAGCGAAATTGGCATTGAAATTTTAGGAGATGATGAAGCGATCCAGCTCTTCAAAGAAGCAGGAGCAACAGTCAACGAGTCGCGAGTTCGCTTTGACAAGGGGCATGTCCGTCTTCTATGCCAAAAAGCCCCCAGCCAATTCAACATGCACGGCCGAAATCCCACGCGAACAATCACATTTGGAGGAGATCATGTCATCTTTGCTCCGGCTTATGGCCCTCCCTTTGTCACCGATTCTAAAGACGGCCGTCGCTATGGGACCATCAAGGATTTCGAAAATTTTGTCAAAATGACGTATATGATTCCCTGGCTCCATCACCAAAGCGGGACTTTGTGTGAGCCGGTCGATGTCCCGGTCAACAAACGTCATTTAGATATGGTTTATGCTCATATTCGCTATGGAGACAAACCATTTATGGGAAGTGTCACTGCTCCGGATCGTGCGATTGATTCACTGAGAATGGCTGAAATCGTTTTTGGTGCAGAATTCATGAAAAAGAACTGTGTCATTCAAGGCAATATCAACGCCAATTCTCCATTGGTCTATGATGAGGTGATGTCAAAAGCATTGTGTATTTATGCTGCTGCTAACCAAGGAGTGGTCATTTCTCCTTTCATTTTGGGAGGTGCGATGAGCCCAGTCACGATGGCGGGTGCACTTGCGCAAGCTCATGCGGAGGCAATGGTAGGCATTGCATTGGCCCAATTGGTCAAAGCAGGTTGTCCTGTCGTCTATGGAAACTTTTTGACCACCATGGATCTGAAGACCGGATCCCCGACATTTGGTACTGCCGAATCGATGTTGGCCACGCTTGCTATTGGGCAATTGGCTAAAAGGCTCAATTTACCTTTCCGATGTGGTGGTCAATACACCGCCTCGAAATTGGTTGACGGACAAGCCATGCAAGAGTCTTCGGATGCGATGCTTGCTGGAGTAATGAGTGGAGCAAACTTTATCTTCCAAGCTGCGGGGTGGCTGGAAGGTGGACTGACAATGGGTTATGAAAAATTTGTGGTTGATGCAGACCATTGCGGTATTTTACAAAAATATCTCAGTGGTCTTCAAATAGATGAGAGTCATTTAGCAATAGAAGCCTTCCAGGAAGTCACACCAGGGGGTAATTTCCTCGGTGTCCGACACACCTTGGATCACTTTCGTAATGCCAACCATCGATCTGAGATAGCTGATAACAACTCCTATGAACTTTGGAATGAAGAAAATCGTCCAACAACAGAAAAACGTGCCTATAACCGCTGGAAAGAGATGTTGGTGCAGTATGAAAGTCCACCCCTCGATGAAGTCATTGATGAAGCCTTGAGAATGTTTATAACGGAAAAGAAAGCAAGCATTCCTGACGAATGGTATTAGGAATTTAGTATTTGTGGTCCAAAATAATTATTCAACAATTCGAGTGACCTGCCTCCAGGCGCATAGCCCCACCCACTGTTCACCTCCTCAAATAAGTCCCACGGGAGACCTGCCTCCAGGCGCATAGCCCCACCCCCTAAATACATGGGACTC
>DLRJ01000099.1 GCA_002500485.1 Dehalococcoidia bacterium UBA7891 | reverse complement strand
GGCGACGGTTACGATTAGTGTTGCTAGCGTGAACGACAAGCCGGTGGTAGCGGGTCAGGGCGTAGAGGTAAACGAGGATGGTACGGTGTCTATTACACTGACGGGGAGTGATGAGGATGGGGATAATCTTAGCTTTACGGTGCTGAGTCAGCCGAAGAACGGGACATTAAGCGGGACAGCCCCGGCCCTGACCTACAGTCCGAAGGCCGACTATTCAGGGAGTGACAGCTTTACGTTTAAGGCCAGTGATGAAGATGTTGATTCAGATATGGCAACGGTCACCATCAACGTAATAAAGAAGATAGGTGGTGAAGCTAATTTGAGTCTATCCAAGACACAATATCGAGAAGGAGAACCAGTTGAGATTAGTCTTAGTGCAGGGCCTGGGAATGCAAAGGATTGGATCGGAGTGTTTAGGGAAGAGCAAAAGCCGGGTGACGATGGTGTAGAAAGCGTAAGCTGGAAGTATACTGATGGAAGAACTTCTGGATCTATGGTCCTAGATGGGACTCATCCAGGAAACTATAAGGTTTATTGGCTAGAGAATGATGGGTATAAAATCATTGCTTCTGCTGTTTTCACCACTTTGAGTAAAGGTGTTTATTTTTCAGAGAACTTTGATTCTTTAAAGCTGGGAGTGTTTGAGTCGGATAGTGAAAAAGACGGTGATGGAACCGACTGGACGGCGCAAGGGCCAACGGGTTGGGTGATGAATAAAGGAGATGGGCATGGGCCTATAGCGGGAGGGGAAGCTGTGAAGGAGTTTGACGGCTGGACTTTTGTTGATCCTGTATCATGGAACGCGACAGCAGGTCAGTTGAGAGGTGAATTTAAGAAAGGCAGAGGTGTGATTGCTGTGGCGGATTCAGATGAGTATGATGACATGGATCCTGCACCGCTTGACGCATCATTAGGGACGCCAGTGATAGACATCAGTGGGGCAGGTGAGAGCACATTGATATTAAAATACGACTCTAGTTGGAGGAAAGAGCCTCAAAACGGCAGCGTAACAGTGAGCTATGATGGGGGCGACGAGATTGAACTATTGAAATTAGATGGGAATAGTCCTGATGCTTTGAATGATACTGTAAAGTTGGAGTTAAACAATCCCGCTGGAGCGAAGAGTGTAGTGGTGAGGTGGGATTATCAGGGAAACAACAACTGGTGGTGGGCAATAGATAATATAAGCATTTATGAGAAATTAACATCTGCACCTAATTCGTGGACCGTTTTTGTCTACGGGAATGCCGACCATAATCTAACCTCAAATTTCCTTGGCGATCTGGAAGAAATGAAGGAGGTCGGCGGTAACGAGAAGCTGAATATAGTTGTTGAAACAGACCTTGACGCAAGTCGTAAATATATTTTAGATGTTTATAATGTCAAACAGGAGCATAGAGATAAAGTAACAAGGGGAGTCGTACTGGAATCAGGTCATGAAGTTGTGCAGGTTCTCTCTGAGCGGGACACGGATGATGCCAATGAATTGGGAGATTTCTTGGATTGGGGAATAAGCAACTACCCGGCAGATCGATATGGCTTGGTGCTTTGGGATCACGGGGGCCAATGGACGGGGTTTGGGGGAGACAAAAACAATGGTCAAAGAACTTGGGGCAAGCCGAACATGAAAACTGCAGATATCAAAGAAGCAGTCCTTCAAACACTATTGAAACATGATCTGAAAAAGCTCGATTTTTTGTCTTTTGATACTTGTTTGATGGGAGGTGCTGAAGTATTGGCGGATGTGCATGAACTATGTGATGTTTACATCGCTTGCCCAGAGCTTGACTACGCAGATGGATGGGATTACTCCGCAACTTTGGGATATTTGAAAGCATTCCCAGATACAAGCAATATTGAATTTGGAAAAAAAGAAGTCATGTTTTGGGGAGAGCATCACAACAGAAAGCAATCAGATAGGGAATATAAGTTTCATGTAGCTTATGACATGAAACTGTTCAACGTCTATAATGACAAGCTAAAGGCTTTTACTGCTGCAATCCTTAAAGAATCCATTTCTGGAAATAATGCACTAATCCTCGCAAAACTAAGGCGAGAAGCAATTCACTATTGGAATTCCGGTACTCGTATTAGAGAAGGATCTGTGGGTGTTACAGATTATATTGATCTAGGCTCCTTTGCAGAGGAAATTGCCAAGCATTTCACAGGAGAACTAAAAACAGCCTCCTTAGGGTTGGTGGATGCAATAAAGAAAATGATAATCGCTAAAACGGCCGGCAGCAAAAGACAGGAAGCGGTAGGATTATCTATTTATTATCCAATAGATGGAGGACTTAGGCTAAGCTATACGCCGGACAGAACACTTTATTATAATTATGGTACAGTCCATGAGGTGAAATTCTGGGCCCATCTAAACTTCCTGACACCCGAGTTTGGCGGTGATAATTGGTTGAAATATCTGGGACAGGTAAAAAACATTAATAACAATGATAAATCTGCGCCAGAGATATCCTCAAGAAGTGATGGCTCAAAATCCGGAAGATTAGAGGATGGCAATATCTCGATTGAAGAAGATGATTTTCATGTGGCCAGCTGGAATGACCCTGCGATCATGGATTTTGAAGTCACCAATGGGGATGATGCCTATTCGGCCTATGTATCTTTGGTGTCAAATGAATTAACTGGTAATCCAAATGAATACGTATATTTGGGTGGAATAGGCAGTGCTTTATTAGACGGTGAAGGAGAGTATGAAGTGGAGTGGGATGCCACAATGCCCGTTATTTCACTTGCGGATTCAGATACATATGCCCCCATTTATCTTGGCGGTTGGGCAATGGAGCCTGGGTCTAACCTTTATATCAGTTTAGCCGACTACCAAGCTCCCGGAAGTGCTGAATTGACCCCATTGATTTTGATAACTCGTTTTGACGAAGACGGATATGGGGTTATAGATAACATTATGGAAGATGCTGTAGAAACAGGGTCAACGGAGGAGAGCACACATTCCGCCACGTCATCCGATATAGAACTAGAACCTGGGGGGAAGCTATGGCCTGTATACTATATGGAAGAATTAACTGAAGATGGGGGGTATGAAACCTGGTTTATAAGCGGTGAGGACGCTTTCATAACGATCCCCGAAAACGGTAAAGATGGTCTGGAGATTAGTTTTCAGACCGTAGAGGAGGGTGATTACGCTGTTGAAGTACAAACTTTTGATTATTTTGATAATGGCAGTGAAGTCCTCACATACTTTGTATATGTGCCTGAAGAGGGTGTTGATGTGCCAATGCCAGAACTATCAATTGGTTTGAAGGATGATCAAGTGGTTATATCGTGGCCTTCAGACTTTGACGGTTACCGACTGGAGTGGACAAATGACTTGGGAGGTGAAAACTTGAACGAAGTGCCTGCAGGCAAGATTATTACATCTGCTGAAAAATTCACCTATGTTCTAAGCCCAACCGATCTGGCAAGATTCTATCGCTTAATCAAGAGGTAGGACCATTGTCTTATTAACTATTTCGAATAAACAAGCTTCCTACCCCGCTTATCCCTTTGGATAGAGCAATATGGTATAAACTGACTCTATTTTTAAATAATGAAGAACAAACATCTACTCATTCTCTGTTTGCTTTTGATGAACACAAGTCTTACCGAAACCTCAGGGCAAGTGTTGAATAAAATCCAAGATAGGGTATTCCTAAACTTTAAATCATCGGAAGGCTATAAAATCATTAGTCAAAAACGAGATCTAAATGGTAAAGTCTGGCTGATTCCTTCAAATAATCATCCCATACCCTTCGATTTATCTGTTAGCCAAACATTTTCGCAAACTGCCACCGCAAGGAGTCAATTTTATCGAATTGAAGAGGTTGACCCCGTTCATCGTGGAGAACTCATTAAGGCAGAACTCCGAGAAACCTACTCGGCATTTATATCTAATTTACTTCTAATTGCAGAAGGAATACCCATGACATTGGATTATGACGTAAAATGCTACCGTATCACCTATAAGACTGTAAATCCGTGGGGGAAAGCAGTTATTGCTAGTGGTTCTTTGTTTGTTCCTGTCGGAAAATTAAGAGCACCCCTAGTAATGTATCAACATGGAACAATACTCAAAAAATCAGATGCACCATCTAATAAACTAAATTTTTTTGATAACATTAGCAGTGATCTGGCTTTCGATTTTAGTGAGGCTTTAATAGGTGTATTATGCTCAGGAAAAGGTTTCGTAACCACACTTACGGATTATGTTGGAATGGGTAGCGGGGAAGGGTTTCACCCGTATGTGCATGCTCGTTCAGAAGCCACCGCCGCTGTAGACCTTGCGAGAGCGGCGAAGGTCTTTTTAGATAGTTCAATTATTGATAATTCGGGGAAAACGTTTGTTTTCGGCTATTCACAAGGCGGTCAAGCGGCAGTGGCACTCCAAAGGGAAATGCAATTCTATCATTCCGATGAATTTAACGTTAAGGCATGTGCTGCCGGTGCGGGCCCTTACAGTATGAGCAAGGTTATGTTAGATGATCTGTTGTCTAGTAGGCCACATCCTAATCCATTTTATTTCCCCTATGTTTTAGCTGGTTACAATAGGGTGTATGGATTCGACCCGAGTTATCAATCCATTTACAAGCCAGAATACATTGAAAGTATTCCAAGACTTGTAGATGGAACGATAAAGGGTGACGAAGCTAACAAAAAACTCCCTTCTGTTTTCACAGAAGTTTTGAAGGAAGAATTTCTTAACGAGATTAAAACCGATCCAGATCATTGGGTTCACCAAGTTTTAAAGAACAACGATGTTACAGACTGGGTTCCTGAATCTCCACTAAGACTATATCATGGCACTCAGGATAAAAATGTCATTATTGAAAATGCCTATTTCGCAAAAAAGGCCTTCATTGAACAAGGTGCATCAAATGTCGAGATTATCGAACCTATACCAAACGGTAACCATTACACCTCAGCTATACCTTTCATGACGCAAGCAATTGAATGGTTTCTTTCATTCTGAGACTCGATAGTACTAATCAATTTTGACCACCATTCTTATCTCACTATTGACGGCATTGGTCAAGGTTACTTAAACTGGTCCATTTGAAGGGTTAGTCTGGGCGCCGTGTTTGCGGAGGAGGTTGATAGTTCCCAAATCTAAAAAACAAGACCAAATCCAATAATACTATTCTGTTCAGAAAAAGTAACGGGATTGCTTGCCAAGCGCCTTTTGCATAAGGTTGGTCGCTTGATGCTTCATTATCATTTTTATTACCGAACAATTCTATTCATGCTTTTGCTGGTTTTGGCCGAGCAATCTCGCGCCAGTGGGACCGGGGACAAGAGCACTAAAGAGAACTGTTGTGGTGGTGTAATTACCGTTAACTCCCAGATCTCGGGCCAGCGCGGGCCAGGTTATCAACTGTTGATCGTCGGCGGTAAGATCGCTGATAAGGGGGCGTGGCCCTGGATTGTGTCCCTGCAAAAAGACGGTGGGCACCATTGCGGAGGTTCGCTGATAGCCCCGCAATGGGTTCTTACGGCCGCACATTGTGTTGTGGATAGATCCAGGAACGCACGCGGTGCCAAGACTTATACCGTGGCCGTGGGTGCCCACCGATTGAGCGGCATAGCGGAGGCAATCAAGGTTTCCAAGGTGATCATGCATCCGAATTACGATGATGACAGCATGATAAATGACGTGGCACTGCTCAAGCTTGAACGCCCGTTGAATGATGTGGAAATAATTTCAATTAACGGAAATGCATCTGTTCCAAAGGCAGGCACAGACGCAACCGTGATCGGTTGGGGCGCGCTCTCCGAAGATGGGGAGTATCCGGATGTCCTAAGACAAGTCACCCTTCCGATTGTCAGCAACGCTACGGCAAACAAGCCACAATCCTATAATGGAGATATTACCGGGCAAATGCTTGCAGCAGGGCTGAAGGATGGCGGCAAGGATTCCTGCCAAGGGGACAGCGGTGGCCCATTGGTGGTCAAGCAAGGCGGCAATTGGCTGCAGGTTGGC
This sequence comes from Dehalococcoidia bacterium UBA7891, assembly GCA_002500485.1. GTDB lineage: Bacteria > Chloroflexota > Dehalococcoidia > Lucifugimonadales > UBA826 > UBA11996. Next base: position 1,038 of record DLRJ01000099.1, on the reverse strand, counting down.
GTCGTCAGTTGGGGGCATGGCTGTGCCCGGCCAAATAACTATGGAATTTATGCCAGACTTTCCAGTCTTAAGGCGTGGATTGACGAACGAATGGGAGAAGAAAGCAATCCCTCATCAACCCCACCGTCCATTGTTATCCAACCCCAGGGTATTTCCATTGAACCAGGCACAGATGTATCATTCAGCGTAGATGCCACGGGATCGCAACCCTTAAAGTACCAATGGATGTTCAACGGGACACCAATTGCGGGAGCCAATGATTCAATACTGAACATCAGCAATACCGGCAGGGAGGATGATGTGGGCACTTACTCTGTGAGCGTTTCAAATCAATACGGTTCAGTCACCAGTCAGGGTGCACAACTGAAACTGATTGAAATCATCCCCCTTGCGGATGCACTGGATGCGCCAGGCCTGACCTGGAGTAGCGGGGGAGACGCACATTGGACAGGCCAGGACGGAGTTGCCCCCCAGCAAGGTGCCAGTTCGGCCCAAAGCGGGACTGTCCATCACGGAGAGGAAACCTGGGTTGAAACCTCAGTACAAGGATCCGGCCTGCTTACCTTCAAGTGGAAGGTTTCCTCCGAGAACAGCTGGGATTATCTGGCCTTCAGTATTGATCGCTCGGAGAAGGGGCGAATATCCGGTGATGCGGATTGGTACGAGATGACCGTTTCGGTCGATGAAGGAAAACACACACTACGATGGACCTATAAAAAAGATTTCTACCTGAGCGCAGGCAAGGATGCCGCGTGGCTGGATCAGGTTTCGTTTATTCCCGGACAGGTTGCTCAATCTGAATCGATTGCAATCGAAACATTTGATACTGAGCAACAAACCTCAGAATGGTCCCTGGATATTGATGGAGAAATATATTATCCGACCTGGGTCGATGCTGAAAACAATCACCTAAAGGTCAGTCTAGAGAATGAAAGTATCTGGATATATGCGAATAGTGAGGTGGCGGGTGAAAAACTGATTGGCAATTACCTGAACAAGGCCGTTAAAACAATCAGGACTGACGTTTGGATGTCGAAC
>DLRJ01000100.1 GCA_002500485.1 Dehalococcoidia bacterium UBA7891 | reverse complement strand
GGATATGGATCAAATCATGGATTCCACGAGGTTAATTCTGATGAAGGAATATGGAACTCTGGAAGCGAGTACATGCTGGACGGAGAAACACTCAATAAAGGCAACAGGCCGAGACATAAAGGTGGCTATTTTCCAGTTTCTCCGGTAGATACTGCCCAAGATCTCAGAAGTGAAATGGTAAGAAGCCTTGTTAATGACTTTGGCCTGAGAATAGAGGCTCAACATCATGAAGTAGCGACTGGAGGCCAAGCGGAGATAGACATGCGGTTTGGCCCTCTGCTTCAAACTGCCGACAATGTGATGATGTACAAATATGCGGTACGTAATGTTGCCAAACAACATGGAAAAGTAGTGACCTTCATGCCCAAGCCGCTATTTGATGATAATGGGACAGGTATGCATACCCACCAATCAATATGGAAAAATGGTGAACCTTTATTCGCAGGAAACGAATATGCCGGTTTATCACAACTCGCTCTCAATTATATCGGTGGCCTAATAAAACATGGTAAAGCCTTAATGGCGTTAGCAGCCCCAACGACAAATTCCTATAAAAGATTAACACCAGGATTCGAAGCCCCAACGATTTTGGCGCTGTCAGCTAGAAACCGATCGGCTGCATGCAGGATTCCAATGTATTTCGATAATCCGGCCGCAAAAAGAGTGGAATTCAGGTCTGCAGACCCAACTTGTAATCCTTATCTTACTTTTGCCGCTATGTTAATGGCAGGGATTGATGGAATAGAGAACGGCTACAGCCCAGGGGAACCGCTCCAACAAGACCTTTTTGAACTGTCTGCGGAGGAAACGGCAACTTTTCCGCAAGTACCAGGAAGTCTTGAAGAGGCCCTTAAAGCTTTACAGGATGACCATGAATTTTTACTAAAGGGTGGGGTATTCACCGAAGATGTTATTGAAAATTGGATCAGCTTTAAAACTGAAAATGATGTTGACCCAGTGAGGCTGCGACCGCATCCATATGAATTCCACCTTTCATTCGATGCATAATTGACCTAGTTATTCTAGAATGTTCCGCTCTTTTTTTAGGAGTGGAGCATCGTTATTTTTCCCAGTGGTCAAGTGTGAATTTTGTTTGACACTTTTTTCACAAATGATTACTCTTTAATGCCTATATTTTCCTTAATTACAAGAACAAATAGAAGATAGCAAGCCCTTCCTAATAAGGATTTCCCAATGTTGGAAAGAAACAGTGAGGCAGTTGAATACGTTCTCCGCGAAGCCAGAGAAAACGATGTGAAATTCATACGCCTCTGGTTTTCCGATATATTGGGTAATATTAAAGGCTTTGCTATCACCGTGGTAGAGTTAGAGAATGCCCTAACGAGAGGCATGGGGTTTGATGGATCTGCAATTGAAGGCTATGCTCGGGCAGATGAACGGGACCTATATGCACTACCCGACCCGACCACTTTCAGTCTTTTACCTTGGAGACCAAAGACAAATGCCGTCGCCAAAATGTTTTGCGACATCATCACCCCAGATGACAAAGAATTTGAAGGCGACCCTCGATCCGTCCTCAAAAAAAACCTCAATCGAGCATCAGAAAAAGGTTATACCTACTATGTCTCTCCTGAACTTGAGTATTTTTATTTCAAGGATTCAAGCTCAACCGTAGGATTAGATAACAGTGGGTATTTTGATCAAAATTCCCCTGATGTCGGTACTGATTTAAGGCGAGATACAGTTTTAACCTTGGAAGAATTAGGAATCCCAGTGGAATCGAGCCATCACGAATCAGCGCCAAGCCAACATGAAATAGACTTGCGACATACTGATGCTTTAACAATGGCTGATTCTGTTATGACCTACAGATTAGTGGTAAAAGAAATAGCAATGGCCAAGGGGTATTATGCCTCTTTCATGCCTAAGCCAATAGCGGACATTAACGGCAACGGAATGCATACGCATATGTCCCTCTTTAAAGGGGATGAAAATGTATTCTATGGTGAGAAAAATGAGGCTCACTTATCAGACATAGCAAAACATTTTTGCGCTGGACTTATGAAACACGCTAGAGAAATAACTCTAGTAACAAACCAGTGGGTCAATTCTTACAAAAGGTTGGTTCCAGCATATGAAGCGCCGACTTACATAACGTGGGCGGAGGTCAATAGGTCAGATTTAATAAGAATTCCTTCTTTTAAACCAGATAGGAAATCCTCTAGAAGGATTGAGTATCGAGCGCCCGACCCATCCTGCAACCCCTATTTGGCGTTCAGTGTAATGTTAGCCGCTGGATTGGAAGGCATCGACAATAAGTATGAGATGCCCGCCTCATTAACTAAGAGTGTTCATGAGATGTCGGAAAACGAAAGAACTTCTCTTGGAATAGAGTCTCTACCTGGAAATTTATGGGAAGCTATCCAGATAACTGAAGACAGTGAACTAGTCAAAAAAACCTTAGGCGACAGTGTATTTAATAGTTTTATTGAAAACAAAAAAATAGAATGGAATAGGTATTCTTCACAAATTTCACCATATGAAGTAGAGCGTTACCTACCCATTTTGTAAGGAAAGGTAAAGGCAATGCATTGGAAAAC
>DLRJ01000098.1:616-26607 GCA_002500485.1 Dehalococcoidia bacterium UBA7891 | reverse complement strand
GGCGGGTTTAACAGCGGCGGCAGCGGCGGGTTTAACAGCGGCGGCAGCGGTGGGTTTAACAGCGGCGGGAATAACTAACTTTCTGTGAGCCCCATTTACATTTATTTCCAAAAGCTGGTAAATTATTGGGGTAATGGCTTATTTAATTGAAATATCATCTGGTCCCCAACAAGGGGAGCGCCAAATTCTGACTGACAAACATGTAATTGTTGGCAGATCTCCATCCTGCGATGTGACGATAGATGATCCATATGTCTCAGGCAACCATATTGAATTTTGGTCTGCAGGTGATATGGCCTTTGCAAGAGATTTAAACAGTTCTAATGGATCCTCTCACAACGGTAATTCTATAAACCCTGCCGATACTCTGACTCTCAACAGTGGGGATCGTATCGATTTGGCCGAAGGGAAAGCTATAATCGTCGTTTTGCAGGAAGCAGCGGATGCCAAAAACATTTCAGCTCCGCCCAGTGGTACCATCACATTTTTATTCAGTGATATGTATGGTTCGACTGATTTAGTTAACGAGCTCGGGGATATAAAATTCAGAGAAATATCTCGAACGCATGAAGGTGTCCTTGGTGATGCAATAAGAGAGCATGAAGGTTATATCGTTAAGGAGATGGGAGATGGGTTCATGGCGGCTTTTGCAAGTAGTAGAAATGCCGTGATATGTGCTATGGAGATTCAAAAATCCTTGAAGACTCTCCGGGCAAAACAACCCGAGTTACCCATAAATGTAAGGATTGGATTGAACACAGGGGAAGCGATATTGGAGAATGGGGATTATTTTGGCAGGGCTGTTAGTGAGGCCGCCAGAATATCTTCCAAAGCAGAAGCTGAGCAAATTTTGATTTCTTCGGTCACTAAGAGAATGGCTGATTCTGCTGGTGATTTGAAATTCGGAGAGGAAATGGAATTCGAATTGAAAGGCCTGCCTGGGGACCATACTGTTTTTGAGGTCTTTTGGGAAGAATAGGCAGCTTTAGATCAACCTATTTATATCCAGTTGAAATTGTGGCCGTGCCTTTTGTTACCGACTTCCATGTATGCCCACCATAGTTGACTTCGTAGCCTTCTTTTGTTCCCCACCAGTCAAATAGTAGGTCGTGCCATACTATTGATGCATCGGATGGGACACTTTCTGAAAGTACAATAACCGGCGCGTTCAGATGAGTGGTTTCTTCAGAATACACAGGATCCCTGGGGCCGTAGGTGCTGAGCATGTTTTGCACCGTGAATTCAATTGCGTTTTTGTATTGTGTTTCCTCTATGACAGTGTCCTGGTCGGAACACCGTAGATTTTGAGCTCCGGTGGTACAGTTACTCAAGTCTAATTCTTGAAGGTAGTAGTATTTTTCTGAAAGCGCGTTTTCGTAGGATATAAAACCCATCATATATAGAAAAATGTCGTCAAATTGGTAGTGATCAGTATCAAGATTAGTCAACGAAAACACTCCACCTCCAATGGCTTCTATCCTCGCATCTTGCCATTTGTTGTTTGATAGAACCTGTACTTGGTGAGGTTTGCCCCTTTCAGGGTCCCATAACGATTCCGTTATGGGATAAGGTCCTTTAACGGTAGTGTTAGCATCAATATTTTTTCGATCAGTTGAATTCCAGCTTACGCCACTGTTTAGGGGGAAGTTACCATTCCGTGGTCCTATGCCTACCCAACGGCCAAATGCCGCGTTTAGACCCTCCATTCCCCCTGCCCATATGATTCCTTTTAACCTGGGATAATCCCCTCCGTTCAGGAATTTCGAAGGGCAACCAAATTTTAAATCTCGATAATCCTTATTTATACCGCCGGATTTACCGTGGTTGTTCCATCCGGTTGGATCACAGATTGGATCACCATATGTCATGATTCCTTTGGTGCTATCTGAGGTTCGTAAATAACTTGCATATTCATTTGTATTCTTGTCAACCATCGGTTCATCTGGAACCAGAATAATATGGTCTAATACATCACCGAAGACATTTAATACTTCTTCACAGGCCTCGCATGTTTTTGGGTTTTGGAGATCGAACGTGTTGCCTGACCGCACTTTCTTATAGGACTCTGCACCAAGGGTCATGAACATTGCATTTTCTGTTGCCATGAGGTCTGGTGATAAGGTTGTTACTGGAACCGTTCCCCTTAGACTGGCGTCAACGATTCTTAACATACCATCACGGAATCGATATGATGCGGCTAAATTATCGAAATCAGTTAAGGTGATTTCTAGGTCAGTCTTGGAAATGCAGGCTCGGGAAAATAGGCCATCGTTGGCAATATCATCTCCATGAGTACCATCGTCATGCAGTTTTACAGGAAAGGTTTCTATGTTTCCCGTTGTGACAATTTTCGTTGTTTCATCGTCAAATATTTTGGATGGAAAAAAGCGGACAACCTCCGATAATTTATTCTTGTTCATAAATGCTAATTCTTCGCTTGACAGTTTTGGAATTAAGGAACTTGAAAAATCACACAATCCGATCAATGGAGTAAAAGCATAGCGTTGATTGGCAAATTTGGTTGTTGCTACAGTCTCAGTATTAATAGGAGTCAAGGTTGGGATTGGTGTGTTGGTTGGAGTTGGAGTACTAGCCGGAGTTGTAGTTGGCGTCGGAGGCGTTGTGGGGTATGGAGTGTAAGTAGGTAGTGGAGTGTATGTTGGTACTGGAGTGTAAGTAGGTAGTGGAGTGTAAGTGGGTATAGGACTTGGGTAAGTTAAGATGAGTGTGGTAGTGGATGGAGGTAACTCTGATTCTATCCCCTCATTTTTTTCCAAGCCAACTTGTTTTTCAGATTTGATATCTTCATCGGGTTTTATATTGTTACCAAGATTTATGATCCCCATAACTAGAAGTGGTGTTAGTACTACCAGTAGGATGGTTAAGACGATCATAACTAGTAAATTAATTTTCATAGGAATATTGGTGCCAAAACATATGACTAATTTGTCTTTATTCTTTGTTGTAAATTACAACTAATTACTTTATCCCTTATTTTATGGTGTCAAAGTTGGAGGGTTATATCTATCTTGAGGATTATCCCAACCGGAAAATTGGGGGATTCTCTTTTCTGCAAAGGCTTTTCTGGATTCAATAAGATCGTTTTTATCACCATGATCTTTCAAAGCTGCAGCCAATTGTTCTAGACTTCCAGACACCCTTGGTTTCATCTCCCTCATCATTTGTATTGTATTAACTCTGGATGCGGGTGGGAGGGTCAGCATATGGTGAGCCATGGAAACAGCAGTATCTATTAATTCATCTGAGTCCACTATCTTGTTTATGAAACCGATTTCGTGGAATCTTTGTGCAGTAAATCTGAATCCCAGAGCCATTTCCGTTGCAACAGGATGAGGTAATTTGGCTATATGCCCATGATTAAATCCTCCTAATAACCATCTTTTAGCTTCAGAAACCTCAAATATAGCCTCAGGTACAGCAATACGAAGATCGGTTGCTTCGACTAGCATAAAACCACCTCCCATCGCATAACCGTTTACAGCTGCAATTACCGGTTTCTCAAGAGACCCATTCATGAGAGGATCTTCTGTGGTCGGTCTTTTACCGCCCACTATTCCCACTTCCAGCGATTCTTTCATGTCCTCCCCTGCGCAAAAAGCTCTTCCTGTGCCTGTAAAGATACCGATTTCCAAATCCTTCGATTCTCGGAACTCATTCCATGCTTCGGCAAGCAGCGTCCTTATTTCATAGCCGAGAGCATTTAATCGTTCAGGACGGTTAATTCGAACTATGAAAACCTGGTCTTTTTTTTCTGTTTCTACCAATGACATCTGTGTTTCCTCCGTTGTTCCATTAGTGAGAAGGCTATTTGGTGAATATACTAACCCTTCACCCTTGTAATACGATATGCACCATTAATTATGATTTTATCTTGTGGGAGCAATTATGAAAATTACTGGATTAAAAATAAACATATTTTCCTCACAACATAAAAATGCAAAGAGAAACTGGCTAATAGTACGAATCCAAACTGATGAGGGAGTAGAAGGAATTGGTGAAGCTTCAATGCTTAATCAAGACCCTATAGTTGCTTCCTTACTCGAAGAATGGGCCGGGAATTATTTAATTGGGAAAAACCCAATGAATGGTGAGTTGCATTGGACTAGACTGCATCAGGATAACTTGGGGAGAGGCGGAAGATTGTTTTCAACAGCCTTGTCTGGAATTGACATAGCTTTGTGGGATTTGCGTGGCAAAATCTTGGACGTGCCTGTGTATGAACTTCTTGGAGGACCTTATGCTCAGAAATTGAGAGTATATGCAAATGGTTGGTATACCACTCCAGGTACTCCTGAGCAAAATGCCGAAGAAGCGAAAAAGGTCGTAGCTATGGGCTATACAGCCATGAAATTTGACCCATTTGGGAAAGTGGCATACACGACCATTACAACAGAGGAAGCACAATTAGCGGAAGATAGAGTAGCTGCTGTAAGAGAAGCAATTGGACCTAATGTCGATATTCTTGTGGAGGTTCATGCCCGCTTTAATGTGCACACAGCCATACATCTTGGGAAGAGATTGGAAAAATACAATCCCTTTTGGTTTGAGGAACCCGTCTCACAGGAAAATGTTTCAGAAATGAAGCAGGTCCGGTCTAAGATCGATATACCAGTTGCCACAGGAGAACGACTTTATCTAAAGTTCCCGTTTTTTGACCTTGTTAAGAATGAAGCTGTGGATATTCTTCAGCCGGATATCTGTAACGCTGGTGGAATTACCGAGCTAAAAAAAATAGCTGGGATGGCAGAGGCGCAGCACATTATGATGGCACCGCATAACACTAATTCGGCTGTTGGTACTGTTGCGAGTATGCATCTAGACGCGGCAATGCCTAATTTTTTAATTCAGGAATACCACGCAGAATTTTATGAACCTCATTATTTTGAAGTTATTGAAGGTTTGCCAAGACAGGAAAACGGATATGTGGATTTGCCTGAAGGGCCAGGGCTAGGGCTAACAATTAATGAGGAATTAATGAACGCACACCCTTATTTACCTCTTGGTATGTCTGAGAGAGGTATATGAATTGGTTAAGGAGACTTATGCCACAAGAGGTAGAGCAAGCCAGAGAATCTTATAATCGGTGGTTACAGGGGTTTAATTCAAGGGATAGAGATGCGATGGTAGCTGAGTTGCATTTCCCTCACCTCCGGTTGTCTGGATCTAATCAAATACAGGTTTGGAACACGTCTGCGGATATAAACGCCAACTTTGATGAACAAACTCAAAAATTAAAAGAGGAAGGATGGGTTAGAACAGAATCCAATTTCATCGAGGCAATTCAAAAGGGGCCTGACAAAGTACATCTCACCATGATTCAATCCAGAATTCATTCTGATGGCAGTGAATATAATCAATTTCAGACTCTGTGGATTTTCATACGTGAAGACGATCGCTGGGGGGTTAAATTTAGATCTTCTTTTTTAGTTAATGCTACAGAAAATACTAATTTTAGTACGGTCTGACATTAAATTACGATTTGGCTACCAACCATCAAACCCCCAAGGTTTTCTCGAAGTAGAGAACATAAGATTGGCTTGAGCAACGGAGCCTTCTGTTACTTCTTCAATTCTATTTGCCGATAAAAGCGTTGAAAAATTTATCCCTCCCAGATAGACAGCTCCCAAATCTCCTGCAGTCAATATAATATCTGGGGTTTTATTAGAGATGCTGCATAAGGATTTCCCAGATTCGGAACTCAATTCCACAACCTGTTTATTCCATGGAAGAAAATCATCCTGTATTTTGAGTATTAAAGACCCATCAGATGAGTACGACCGTTGAGAAAGGGCGGTTCTGACATCTACCAGACGGACCCAGTACCTATCGCTTGAACGCTCCACTAGTCTTCGAGGGTCTGCTAGCATCCACTTCAATTCATCATCTGCGGGTCTGTGCTCTGCCTTTATCACGTCAACGAGATCCATATCCAGACAAATTCTCCAAAGGGATGAATATGCTTGATGGGAAGACGCTATTAATTCGATAACATTTAGTTCTGTACCATTGATCGTATACCGCAGGTAACCATCATCTTGACCATTTTCCTGATATTTCACGAACCAAGATTTGGGGTCTCCACCTTTCAACCCAGGTTCCCTAAAACGGAATTCCCACCAATTTTCCTGCCTAGTCACCATCCCATTCCTGTTTTCTATGGCTTTCGAGTATATTTGAGGGAATATTTCTCGGGCTTCAGATTCTTCCACGAAATAGGTTTGTCCCATAGAAGCGTGTTCAACTGCATAGGCACTTCTAGTTTTTTCTATCTCGAGGTTGCTTTCAAATGAAGCAAGACCGTACCCATATCTCCCATAAATAATGCTTTCGGATGCTTGTAGAACGGCAAGTGGTTCTCCCCGAGAATAGATATCCTCAAGTTGGTATTTCATGATAGCTCGGTTGATGCCTTTTCTACGATGAGTCGCTTGAACTGAAACAGAGGCAACGGCTGCTATTTTTGAAAGACCTCCAGGTATGTACATATCCATTTCGTAGCTTAGTGCGTTTCCAACCATGTGTTTGCCGTCAAATGCCATAATGGATCTTTCTGGTGTGAACACTAATTGGTGTGCGTCGAAATCAGCCTGGGTTCTATACCCGTTCTCTCCTCTTGCGTTAATAATTTTTACTAAGGGGAAGTCATCCCACGTTGAGGTTTTTAGTTCTATCGACATTTAAAATTTCCTAATTACACCCTGCTTGATTAAATAAAATTAACTGATACTGTACCTAGTCGGTCAAAGGAAGCCGTGAAATGATCTCCTTTTGCCGCAGGGACAGCAGCGACCGGGGTACCAGATATTATTATGGACCCGGCTTTTAGACTCATTCCAAATTCTGACAATTTGTTGACTAATCCTGCTACAGCCTGAGCGGGATGTCCAAGTACAGCAGCTCCAGCCCCTGTATCTATGACCATCCCGTTTCGTTCCAGTACCATTCCAACAAGCCTAAGGTCTATTTTTTCAATTGGGTTTAACACGCCACCCAGAAGGACTATCGCGGCTCCGGAATTATCCAAAATATTGTCTTCCACCCTTGAGCTTTGCTTTTTCAGTCTAGAGTCGGCTATTTCAAATGCAGGCAGCACCCCTTTAGTGGCTGAAAGAACAGTGCCTACATTAGTGCCTGGCCCTTTTAGTTCCTTATCAAGTAGAAAACATATCTCCGGTTCTACTACCGGCCTGAACATTTTTGAGATGTCGATTGGTTCATCTTCAGGAAGAATCATAGAATCAAATAAATGGCCATAGATTGGTTCGGCTATTCCAAATTTTTCCTGATTTGCTTTTGAACTAAGCCCTATTTTGCCGCCGATGATTATCTCTCCTTTACCTAAGGCCTCATCTATTAATTGTCTTTGTATGGTGTAGGCGTCAGAAGTAGTAATTTCAGGATAAGTTTGTGAAGGGTTGGTTACAGAGTTTCCACTGACTCTTGCATCCCATAATTCTTTTGATATAGCTGTAATTATTTTTGAGTCTAATGCCATCGTTTACCTTTCCTTGATGATATGTGGTGATTTTAAACTATTCTAGTTAATCTATATTTTTTTATATTTGTAAAAAAACAGAACAAGAACTACTTGGCTGAAGGACTATTGCAATAGATAATATATTTATCAGACAGGGCAATAGTCCTGTCTGTTTTATTTGAAGTCCATAATCACCAAATGAGGAGGATTGAAATGGGCGCGATTTCAGTAAATAAGCTGGCAGGGTATTCCATGATGATGGGGCCTGTCCTTGCATTGATTTGTTACTTCATCACCCCGGGAGGTCTGTTTATTGATACAGCAAACCCCGCAGCACCAGGTGAGGTTGTAGCGGCCCTTCAGGGTAACGCTACATTATCGGCGATAACCGGGATTCTAGTTCCGGTAGGACTCATTGTATTCTTTTCGGGACTCTCGCAGTTTGTCGCGAATATGTCCGGAGGAACCGGTCATGCTATTGCTCGTCTAGGAACGCCTATGGTATTGATAGCGATAATTGGGTGGGTGGTAGGTTCCGGCATTTCTATAGGACTTTCAGGTGCTACTGACCCAGCCTTGGGTGCTGGACCTGTTACTGTGCAGATAGGTATAACCGCTATCAGTACTTTAGGTACAATCCTGTTCGGGTTAGGTGCTATGTTAATTGCTTGCGCAGCGTCAATGCGTGACGAAAACAATACCTATATGGCATACGTCGCCTCTTTGGCTGGTGTTGTTGCTGCTGTAACCGGAGTTATCGGTGGCCTTAGTTCAGGCCAGTTAGAGTTGATGACTATGATAGGTGGGATTTGCTTTTTAGTCTTCACAATATGGAGTATTATCGTCGGTCTTGCTATGTCGTCTTCTGACTAGTTTGATTTAAGACGAATCCAGAGATTTTTTAATTTCCCTTTATTGGGGAAGATTTCGTTTTTATCAAGGTCAAACCAATTTGGTTTGGCCTTGAAGCTTTTTCAGATTTCTGTAACAGGGTAAACTCATATATAGATTATTTAAATTTGGAGTACGCTCTATGGAAATGTTTTGGGAATTTACGAGAAAAGGCCAAAAGTTGGTATTGCGAGTCGAAGATAAGCAAGAAATGATCGGCGGGGTTCGGGAAACCAAGAATGGATTCGATGCATTTGCCAAAACCTTTACCATGACTCCAGAACGTGCGCAGAAGGGGTTGGGGTCGATGGAAGATGCCAAGGATTTTGTCGAGTCATTTCGACCCTGGGAATTATTTCTGGGACCCGGTGATTTACAGCCAGAATCTGAAGTCAGAGAAACCCAGTAATATTCTTTATTGATTATGGAAAAACCAGTACCTAAACATAGACTTGTTGACTCTCCTCTTACTGTGGCTGCTTTATATCATTTTGCTTTGCTTGATAATTTGGATCAAAAACGCAAAGGGCTGTTAGATATTTGCGATAAGAATGAGATATTGGGGACCTTCCTACTTGCAGAAGAAGGAATAAACGGTACCGTGGCAGGAGGATCTGAGGCTATAAACCTAGTCATTGATTACATTTGCTCATGGAATGAAGTAGAGAAGATAGACGTGAAATTCTCCGAGAGCTCGTCTAGGAATTTCCGTCGGATGAAAGTGAAAATCAAGAAAGAGATAGTGACAATGGGTAAGGACAATATTGATCCTTTGAATGAATCGGGAGAATATATTGAACCTCATAATTGGAACGAGTTTATTAGCCAGGACGGCTTGTTGTTAGTAGACACCCGGAACAACTATGAAATATCGATGGGTAAATTTAAGAACGCCGTGAATCCGAACACAGACAGTTTTAGAGATTTTCCTTCGTGGGCAGACAATCTTTCCAATTCAGGAGACAAACCTGAAAAAATTGCCATGTATTGTACGGGTGGTATCCGATGTGAGAAAGCGACCGCTTACATGAAACAATTAGGATTTGAAAAAGTTTACCATTTGAAGGGCGGCATCCTTAAATATCTGGAGGAAATAACTGAAACTGAAAGCATGTGGGAAGGGGAGTGTTTTGTCTTTGATGATAGAGTTTCTCTGACCCATGGACTCAATGAGGGGGAGTACATTCTCTGCTATGGATGCCAGCAGCCCGTATCAGTAGATGATTGTCAATCGCCGTTATATGAAGAAGGGGTGAGCTGCCCAAAATGTTATGGGGAACTGGCAGATTCACAAAGAGCTAATTCTAGGGAACGCCAAAAACAGATTCAATTAGCATATGATCGTGGCGAGATGCACATGGGAAGAAAGCTGCCACTGAAGAATCGTAGTAAAAAATTACCTTAATTGTGATAAATTAATCCTGCTTAATATCCGACCGCAGCACCGTCTTTTCTGGGTTCGGAACCTGCCACAAGCACTCCGGTTTCAGGATTCCGGCTGATTGTCTGTGCGCCACCAAACATAATTCTCTGGTAACCTGTGATTACTTCGACTTGATGACCTTTCTTGGTCAGTTCTGAAACCACTTTAGGGTCAATGCCCTCCTCAACCCTAACTGCCCCGGTTTCCCCAACATCGACACTGAACCTTAGAGCATCTAAAGCCTGCTGAGAATTCATATCGAAATCAACCATGTTTGAAATAACCTGTAAATGCCCCTGTGGCTGTTGAAAGCCGCCCATAACACCAAAACTGAGCCACATTTCATTATTTCTTGTGGCCATGGCAGGTATTATGGTTTGATAGGGTCGTTTATTCCCCGTTAAAAAGTTTGGATGTGAAGGGTCCAGAGAGAATAAGGCCCCACGATTTTGCAAAGCTATACCAGTTTCGGGGACTACCAATCCCGTGCCAAATCCTGAATATAAGCTATTGATAAAAGAACAGGCATTTCCATATTTATCTGCAACCGTTAAATACACTGTGTCTGAGTTTGGTACTGGCTTCCCATATGAGACATCTGTTATTGCTTGATCGGAACTTATTTTTTTTCTGCGATCACTGGCGTAGGATTTTGTTAATAATCCTTCTATAGGGACATCTGTAACTCTGGGATCTGCTACGTATTGCAGGGCGTCGGCATATCCTAGCTTGAGAGACTCAATTAAATAGTGATATCGGTCTGCCGATTGGGAACCCATAGAAGCTATGTCAAATCCCTCAGCGATATTCATCGCCATTAGTGCTGCGATACCTGAACCGTTTGGCGGGCATTCCCACACGGTTACATCTCTATAGTTTGTACATATAGGGTCGTCCCAGTCGGAACTATGGTTTGCTAGATCTTCTTCAGTTAACCAGCCACCTTCTGACTGCACATAGTTAGATATTTTTCGTGCAATATCTCCTTTGTAAAACCCTTCTGGCCCATCTTCTGCGATTATCTTTAATGATTTTCCTAAAGTATCTAGTTTTATGAAATCACCCTGACGAGGGGTTTTGTTATTTGAGAGCATTTCCGCACCTGAGGGCCTTTGCTTTAGCCTGGCTTCAGCTTGCCCCCATTGATAGGCAATGACGTCTGTAACAGCATAGCCGTTTTCTGCATAACCAATTGCTGGTTGTAGTACCTCTTTCAAGGTCATAGTGCCATGTCTTTCCAGGCATTTTTGCCAGCCATCCACAGTCCCTGGCACGCTGACAGCTAATCCTGCATCAGGGCCATTATTTGGGATGGAGCTGTAGCCTTTAGAGATCACGTCTTCAGGATTTGCGCCTGCTGCCGAGTGACCACTACCATTAATAGCTGTTACCTTTTTTGTATCAGCCATCCAAATCAGCGCAAACATATCACCACCAATTCCAGTAGACATAGGTTCCAGCACATTCAAAGCCGCAGCGGTTGCAACTGCTGCATCGACAGCATTTCCACCTTTTTGAAGGATTTGTAAACCTACTTGAGCTGCAAGTGGTTGACTGGTAGCAACCGCCCCGTTTTTTGCTATTACTGCGGACCTGCGAGAATTAAAATAAGTCAATTTACTGGCCCCTTTTCAAAAACATTGTTAGTGTTGTTAGTAATGAAATGGATTATACACATTCCAATTCTGTCACCGGGATGCTGACCTAGATTTGTCCGATTCAGTTGTGAATTAACCTACTTTATCTATAGGTGTGATTGATATTGAGGCATTACCAACCGGTTTAATCAAATTTTGCACTACAGCAAAATTGTTAGATCGATTCAGCCATTTTTCTTCGCTTCCTTTCTCCAATATAACTGGCATTCTATTGTGTATCTTAGACATGATTTTGTTAGATTTTGTGGTGATGATGGTAAAGGTATTCACCGGTTGTCTATTTTCATCCATCCATAAAGTGTGCAAACCACAAAAATTCATCAATGAGCCATCTGTTGGTTGTACAAAATAAGGTAACTTACTCACTGTGTCCCATTCATAAAACCCATTTGAGGGTACGATACACCTTTGAGTATTAACTAAATTTTTAAAAGAATATTTTTCAAGAAGGGTTTCACCCCTTGCATTGATTAGTTTATTAGCGAATGATTTATTTCGAGACCATGATGGAATTAAGCCCCATTTCATATTAACCACCTGACTTTCTATGATTACAGGCATCACCATAGTTGGAGAAAAATTTGTAATTTTCATTGCTTGAAACGGGGCAACATCATGGTTTGGGAATCTGTTCATCAATTCCAAGTCATCAATATAAACGGAGAATCGGCCACACATAATTGACTCCAAAATAATATTTCACAGGGTTCCTGAAATTTCATTCTTCGGAATCACTTTGAGAGATGTGATCCCAGCGGCTTATCAGGAATAAAATGTTTGTTCAATCACAGGTGTGATATTGAAGTCACCTAATTTTTTACACTGGCCGATAGTGTTTTCGATTTGAGAATAATCCTCGGCTTCCATTAATAAAAAAAATGTGTGTTCTGTTGGATTAACTTTAAAGAAGCTGATAGACACATTATTCTCTTTTGCCAAAGAAGGTATCTGTTTCCATAAATTCATGGATTCAGAATTGCCAGAAAAACAATTCTCAAAAGAGTGGATGTGGGTAACGTGATAGGTAGCCATTTGATACTCCTTACTTAATAGGTTTATAACTATATACCTATAAAAGAGGCATTTGTCAGGTACTTAAAATTTTCATGTGGGCAATGAGGCTATGGGCTTTAACCCTAGTCTCAGACTGAAAATAAATTAGTTTTCTCCAATATTATTTTAGTGGTTTTTAGTGTAATTGAACCAACCAATATTTAGACCGGAAGCGTTGGATGCATCTGAATTTAAAGATTGTGCATCACAAAACTCCCAAAATGCCTATCCCTTGTATGAAATTTAAATTCAGTATTTGTGAAAATTACTTTGCCTCAAGAAGGTGTTCTGAAAATGAAGTTGACATAAAAAGAGATAATCTGTAGGTTTCCGGAAGAAGTGAATTAGGAGTCTTAGATATGGTCAAGAGAATTAACAGAGCAATCGAATTACTAGAAGATGATCAGCCAATTTATTACACAGGATTGCACTCTTTTTCCAGAGATTTTTTGACTTATGAGCAAGGTAAAAAAGATTCAGCGATATGGGCTGATTATATAAACATAGGTATGGAACATGGCCCTTTCGATATGGGCGGTTTAGAGGCCTATATGGATGGTTTAGTCGATGGTGGGCCTACACCGTCTGGACATATCACACCAACCGTAATTGTCGAACTTCCTGTACAGGGGGAGAGCGCGGAGATAATTCACTATAACGCATGGCAAATCAGGCAAATTTTAGCCAGAGGTGTCCATGGAATATTACTGTGTGAGGCAACATCTGTAGAAGCAGTTGCTGCTTTTGTGGAATCTTGTAGATATAAACGCAATGATATAGGTGTCGGATACGGTCTTAAAGACGGGACAAGAGGGGTAGGTTCAGAATTTAAGGCAAAACAAAAATGGGGTATTGAAGATGATAATGAATATAGGGCAAAGGCTGACCCATGGCCATTGAATTCAGAAGGGGAACTGCTATTGGGCCTCAAAATAGAAACTTTGGCTGGGTTAAATAATTGTGAACAAATATTAAGTGTTCCCGGTATTGGGTTTGCTGAAATGGGCCCCGGCGATATGTCCATGTCTATGAAAATCAAAAGAATTCCCGGAGACCCCCCTGATCAAAGAATAAAGGATGCCTCTTTAAGAGTTAAGAAAGCCTGTGACAAAAATGGAGTCAAGTTTTTGGAAACAGGGACTCCGGAGAACATAATTGAAGTAATAGAGTCTGGTGCCAGAGTGATAGCTGGGCAAAGTCAGGAAGCTGCAGTAGTAGGAAGAAAATACACCAATAGGAAAATGAAAAGTTAGTTATTTTCATGTAGTGAATAGACTGGCATTTATAAAGTCAAATTCCGAAAAAGACTCGGTTGATCGAAACAACAACACCCTAATGAGATAGGAAAGACAGATGACAAAAGCCTATGCAATTGCTCACGTTACCATGATTAACCTAGAGAAATTTACAGAACAATATGGCTCAAAAGTGGAAGAGACTTTTAAGGCATTTGGTGGTGTGTTTTTGGTTCGAGGTGGCAACATTTCACATACTGAAGGGGAGAAACTCGGGGATCTCAATGTCGTTGTTGAGTTTCCTGACACAGCCTCTGCTCTTGCTTGGAACAATAGCGACGAATATCAAGCGATATTAACAGGGCGTACCCAGAATGCCTTAACTAACTTCATCATAATTGATGGGGTCGCCTAAATTAATTGTCATATCGAAGCAGCACGACGATACCAATAATGGAATTGCTGCAAGGCTTCGTTATTATTGGTCGATCAATTGCAGGGACCTCGATAGGAGTTCTAGTGATATGAGATATCAACATGAGAGGAACCACGGTTGCAGAGTATCCGATGACTGGATGTTTCGAGGATTGAAGACGGTTGTCATCGAAAATGAAGTTTTGCGTATCGTTATTTTAGCTGATAAAGGCGCTGATATATATCAGTTTGTTCACAAACCTTCTGATATTGATTTTTTGTGGAGGTCACCTTGGGGAGTGACTAATCCTTCTACCTTTGTACCTACTACCGGGGATGGAGTAGGTATTTGGATGGATACCTATGAGGGAGGTTGGCAAACAGTACTACCTGGTGGCGGGTTTCCATCAGGATATGGAGGCGCGGATATGGGTTTACACGGAGAAGTTAACACCATTCCATGGGATTGCTTAATTTTGGAAGATGACGTTCAACGTGTTAGTGTAAAATTCTCGGTCCGGGCGCATCGGACTCCGTTCTTTTTTGAGAAAACACTAACACTGGAATCAGGATCGGCACGATTAAAAGTTGAGCAACGTCTCGTAAATGAGGGTAAAGAACCTGTTCATTGTGTATGGGGTGAACATATCGCTCTTGGGCCTCCTTTCTTGAGCGACAAGTGTGTTATAGATCTTCCAGGCGGAACTGTTAAGAATCATCCTGTTGTGTTTCATGATAATAACCGTCTTAAAACAGCTTATGAGTCTGCTTGGCCTTATACTGAACTTAAGGATGGCGGCACTCATGATTTAAGCATTGTGCCTAATAAAGATTTCAAATCATACGATCAGTCTTACGTTACCGATATGCCCCAAGGTTGGTATGGCATCACTAATACGGACTTTGGAGTAGGGTTTGGGGTTTCTTATTCCACAGATGTGTACCGATATTTGTGGTATTGGCAGTCTTTCGGGGGAGGTTCTGGCTATCCTTGGTATGGAAGGACCTACAATGTCGGAATAGAACCATTCACGAGTTATCCCAATGAGGGATTGGGAAGGGCGGTCGAAAACGGGACTGCGTTGCTTGTAAATGGAGGAGAAGAAATCAATACAACCCTATTCGCAGTGGCATTTGAGTCTAACAAAGGTGTCCAAAATATTCTTGCTGACGGTACAGTTAGACTCAAAACCTAATTTTAAAGTATCAGCCGGAGTTCTTAACAACATATTTTTTAATAAGAGGCGATTGATATTATGAAAGCCGTGATTTGTGGGGAACTGTTCGATGGAACTGCGTTAACCTTAAAATCAGACTGGACAGTCTTAATTGACAAGGAAGAAATAATATCTTCCCATCCAACTTCAGATTGTGAAATTCCGCTAGATGCAGAGGTAATAGACGCACGGGCCTTTACTGTTATCCCTGGATTGATTGACTGCCATGACCACATTGCATCATTCGGTTATGAAATAGCAGGTAGATGGGGTATAACGGAACAGCAAACTCATCGGCATATGCGTATTGCATCTACACTCCATCAAACACTGCAGACTGGATATACCACGATAAGAGACGCTGGAGGATTGCCTGCGGGGTTTAGAGATGCAATAGACGAAAAATTGATACCAGGGCCTAGATTGTTGGTCTCAGTCGGCATTATCTCTCCAACAGGGGGAATCGCGGGGCACCTGAGTCCTTCAGGCCATAAAACTCCATTTAGTGACGATCCTGCTCTCCCAGATGGTGTTGCCAATGGGCCAATCGAGATGAGAAAAAAAGTTAGGGAGATGATCGGGGCGGGGGCAGATGTTATCAAGTTCGCAGCAACTGGAGGAGCCAGTTCCCGTATGGGATTGGAACCTCGAGACATGCTTATCACAAAAGATGAGATAGAAGCCATTGTTGATGAAGCCCATAAACTTGGTAAAAAAGTTATGTGCCATGCTTTGGGCGGACCAGGACTTACCGCAAGTTTAGAAGCTGGCGTGGACTCGATCGAACACGGGACTTTTCTCCATGAGGACCCGAGAAATCTCCAGTTGATGATCCAGCACAATATTTTTTTTACACCTACATTTGCTGTATACAAATATCATTCTGAAAAAGGTACCCCTCACGGGAAACGTAGAGCAAGTGAACTAAAAACTGATCATACTAAGAGCTTGTTGGCAGCGATGGATCAAGGGGTGAAAATAGTGGCCGGTACGGACGCAGGAGGTTGGGTCCATGGAAACAACGCAGAAGAATTGGTCTGTTTAGTGGAGGCTGGAATGAGCCCTAGTCAGGCTATTCTAGCCGGGACCCAGACGGCAGCGGAATGCATTGGCCTTCAGGAAGAATTAGGGACTATAGAAAAAGGAAAAAAAGCTGATCTTTTATTTGTATCTCAAAATCCTCTTGAAGATATTTCTTGTCTCCAATTCGGTGAAACTGTCTCCCTAGTAATGAAGGGGGGGGAAGTGGTGTCTGACAAACGGCATGAAAGCTTGTAGCAGCGCATCAAATTGACTTAAGAGAATCGTGCCAAGATATTTTTACGAATTTGGTGGGTAGTTCTTAAGCCACCATTTCGCAATCTCATCTCTTCTCGCAAACCATACATCAGGTTTAGAGTTAGCATATTCAAAAAATTCTTTTAAGACCCCAGCCCGAGAAGGCCGACCAACGATGCGGCAATGAAGGCCAATATTCATAAGTTTAGGATTGTTAAGGCCTTCTTCATACAAAAGATCAAACGTGTTTTTTAGTGTTTCGAAAAAATCGGATGGTCGATTCATTCCACCTCGCCAAAAACGCGTATCATTCACTTCAAGAGAATACGGGACGATCAACCAGGGTTTACCATTAACATTTTCGTAATAAGGGATATCGTCAGAATAAGAATTCGAGTCATAAATGAATCCTTCCGTATCAGCGATTAGCTCCCTAGTTTTTTCGCTAGGAGCGTATCTCGTATACCAACCTTGAGGTCTGACACCGGTGGTTTTTTCAAGGGATTCCACGGTTTTGTTAATAGCGGTTCTTTCGGATTCTGGGTCCATAAGGTAGTACTCTTCCCATCTATATCCATGGCCTACCACTTCATGCCCACGCCTAACTATCTCAGGGCCGACTATCAAGTTTCTTTCAAGTGCCAAGGCGCAGCAGAAAAAAGAAGCAGGAATGGAATAGCCTTCCAGTATATCCAGGATCCTCCATACTCCAACCCGGCTTCCATATTCGAAGAAAGATTCATTTGCGAGATCTCTTTGCGAAGAAGGTACAGGTGAGGGCACCTCATTGTTGGACTCATGGGTTTCATCACCATCCATAATTGAATATTCAGAACCTTCTTCGTAATTCACAACTACCGAGATAGCTATACGTGAATTGTTCGGCCAAACGACTTTGGGAGGTGAATTAGCATAACCTTGAAAATCTCTGTTGGGCATATGATTCCTCTCACTTCATTGGATAAATTGACTATTCATGACAGCATTCTAAAACAAAATCATAAATAGATATTATCCACTCATGGCATAGAATTTGGTCGGTGAAACTAACTAGGTAGGGGAGAAAATACTGGGGCCCCAAGAAGGGACTCGAAATCCTACTGTACTTATACATCCATACCCACCTAGTCGCAATTTCATTGCTCTGCAAATGGGTTACACTTTCACTGATTGGGTATTTAACAAGCCCCTGACGAGCAGGAATTCAAAACTAAATTTCGAGGAGAATCCAATGGGGTTACTTGATGGTAAAAAAGTTCTAATTACTGGAGCTAGAAAAGGAATAGGGCGCGGCATAGCAATAACATTGGCAAATGAAGGTGCGGATATTGGCGTAAATGATATTTTAGATGATGAGTTCGTTAAAAAGCTGCTGGAAATAATTTCTAATAGAGGAGTGAATGCTACTTTCCACAAAGGTGACGTGAGTAGCATTGAAGGAATAAACTCCGTTTTCGATTCTTTTATGGAAAAGCATAATCAAATTGACATTTTAGTAAACAATGCTATTTTTCCTGATCAGCAAAGGACTTTTTTTGAAACAGATGAAATCTACTGGGACAGAATGATGAATTTGTCCTTAAAAGGATATTTTTTTGCCTCACAGAGAGCCGCGAAAGAAATGATTACGAGTGGTACAGGCGGAAGAATAATTTGCTTATCAAGTGTTCACTCTTATGTCGCTATGCCAAATTGGACTGCCTATGGTACAGCTAAAATGGCATTAAGAAGAATGGTAAAAGGAATAGCCGCAGACTTAGCTGGTAAAAATATTACTGCAAACTGTATTGCTCCTGGAGCCATCTCAAATAAACTACCCGATATTGAAGATGATTCGATAGATGGGCCACCGCATAACCCAGATGATGTAAAAGATTTTGTACCATCAGGTAAAGGTGGATTGCCAAGTGATATAGCAAATGCGGTTTTATATTTATCATCGGATCTAGGCCAATACGTTAATGGGGAAACCTTGTTGGTCGATGGAGGAATGATAGCTTCAAAAAAAATAGACGATCGAATTCTAAATTAAGAAAACCCCGCATCCCTACCCTACGGGCAACTGGTCATTCTAATCGCCCCGATGATGAAGTCGTCATATGATCCCCCAAGCTACTTATGGGAAGGATGACCCTATTAAAGAAACAAAACAAAGCGATTATAAGGGACTGGTCCTGAGGGAGGGATTCTAGCCACTCCCTTATTGAGCAGCGGAGTTTTAGTTCACCTAAGCAGGTTCTGTGAAAAACGCGCCAGCACACCCTAATACTCTAAGTCATTCCTGAAACACACCTATATCGTTTAATTCGATTTATGGTAAATTCAGAGAATAGTTCTTGAATTAAGAAAATGGAGATATACATATGGCAGACACATTTGGAACAGGTGACTATCAATACGAACTTGTAGAAGGGTGGGGACAGTGGCCTATTGACGGAGTTGCATCTGATGTGGCAACCACCTCAAATGGAAATGTTTACGTTGCTGTTCGTACATCCTATTCGGGGCTATACACAAGAGAAGGAGACAATCCCAATGCCGGAATCATTGTTGTTTTTGACAAGGATGGAAACTTCCTGTCTCAATGGGGCGAAGAATACTTTGCCACACCTCATGGATTATGGATTAGTCCTGACGACGAAATATTCCATGCAGATTCGGGAAACCACACTGTGACACGTTTTAACTCTAACGGAGAATTACTAATGTCAATGGGTGTTAAAGGCGAACTTGGACCACAGGGGGAACCTTTCAGGTCCCCTACACGGGCCGTTCAGTCAGCTAGCGGTGAAATATTTGTCTCGGACGGATACTGGCAAAACAGAGTTCACAAATTCACCAATAATGGTGACTTTATATGCTCGTGGGGAGAAGGAGAGCCGGTATTCAACCAGGAAGCATGGGAGCTATATAGGAAGGAAGACAACCCGAATGCAACTGGAAATCCCGGAACTGGACCAGGAGAATTTAATCTACCTCATGATGTAACCGTAGATTCAAACAACAACGTTTACATTATGGATCGTGAAAATAATCGATGCCAAATTTTTGATACTGATGGCAATTTTATTAATCAGTGGGAAGATGTTAGGGGTCCCAATGATGCAGTTATTGACGACGACGAAGTAATGCACATTGCAGAAGGAATAGGTTCTGTTTTGATAACTACCTTGGAAGGAGAGATCATTGGACGATGGGGAAGCCGAGGGCAGGCCCCGGGAAACTTTAGAGGCTTTCCGCACGGTATCTGGATCGACAACCAGAAAGATATATACATATCTGAGGTTGGAACAAAAAAAGGATTGCAAAAATTTACAAGAGTTTAGCGATAAACTCACTTTTCATCAGCGCTCCGCAATATATGTGTTTGGAAATTGACTCATATCTCAGCCCCAGGACTCTTTGGTGGTGATGTCTACTGCTACCGGTACTTCCCGAAGAAATTCTCTCATGCCATCTTCCATGCATCTCTTCAACCACTTTGCCGCCTTTCCTGCCAACTCCTTCGAAGTTTCAATAACTATTTCATCATGAACAGTCAGAACTGGATAAGCATTTACCTGATGTCGGGTCTCCCATAGGTTTATGAGAGCCAGCTTCAGACCGTCAGCGGCGGACCCTTGTATTGGAGAATTAAGCCTGTTTGTGTAATCACGCTCGCCCTCAAGTATTCGGTGCCTTCCCAGGATTGTTCTGGTCTCCAGTTTACTGCTCTGCAACTCATGCCAGTTCTTGATTCCCGAGTAAGCCTCAAAATAGCGTCGTCGAATTTCTGCCGCTTCATTCTCATCCATTTGGACTCGGAAATTATTCTGGGCATACGAAGATAATCCCCTTGCTCCCATACCGAAAATCAATCCGAAGTTAACAGCTTTTGCCATCTGTCTCTGTGAATCTGTAACAGTTTCTGTTGTCGATTTGCCCAAGAGGTATGATGCGGTGACAGAGTGAAGATCCCGTCCCTCGTAAAATGCTTTTTTCATTCGGGGGTCAGGAGCTATCTCAGCTGCCAGTCTTAACTCGATCTGCTCGTAATCCGCCTTTATCAGGACACAGTTAGGAGCCGCACGGAAGCAATTCCTGTAGGCGGCTTCCCGAGGGAGGTTCTGCATGTTGGGATTCTTACATGACATTCGCCCTGTCGCGGAGCCTATCTGTACCCAGTTTGCATGAATACGCCTGCTGGTTGGATGAACATGTTTTTTCCAGTCAGTTCCGTAAGTGCTGACTTTTTTCGCAGCCCCGCGATAATCAAGCAAAAGTGCCACGACAGGATGCTTGCCTCTGTTCGCCTCCAGAGTTGAATGTCTCGTGTTCTCGACCTTGACACCTAGGTCACTCAGGAGCTTCTTCACCTGTGCGGGCGAATCCCAGTTTACGGAAACAATGGCATTGCCGAACAAATCAAGGCCTGATGAAGTGTGTTCTGCCACGGAAAGGTTAAGCTTTTCTTTGAGTTGAACAGCTTTGGCCTCGGCTGATTTGACCAGTTCATCCCAAAGATGTCTGTCTAAACTAACGCCAGATCTTTCCATCCAGCAGATCGCTGGTACTAATCGATTCTCAAGGTTTACAACTGACGTTATTTGAAGCTCCATTGCCTGCTCTTCCTGAATATGCTTCAGTGGAAGTAAAACGTCGGCATCCTGTGCTGCATACTGAATCTGTGCCTCCGATAAGTGTTCGACTCCCCAGTCTGAAGTTTGTTTTTCCTTATCCAGGTCTATATCCAGATATTCTTTTGACAGGTCCTTCAGACTCCTGGCATATCCACGATGGTGCAACACTTGATCGGTGATCATCGTGTCAAAAATTGGTTCAACCATTACCCCATCGGGAGCCTGGTAGAAAAATCCCGCATCGAACTTGGAATTGTGAATCACCTTTATCGGACCACCAGTGAGGAGGGGGTTCAGCACGCTGGTCGGGACATGATACATATCGATTACATATGTCTTGAGGGGAGTTGCAATCTGGACAAGCCTAATGCTGTCAAGTATTGGATCAAGTCCTGTAGTCTCTATATCCAAGCCTATTTCACTCTCAGACACAAGTCCTTTTAAAGCAATACAGGCCTGTTCTATATCCGCTATATACTGAATCAAGGGCTAGTTCCGATGATTTTGATGAGCATGGTCGAATAGTAACATTTTGACTACCACATGGTGTGATTGGAAATCGTGCTGTTGGGGGAAGATAAATGGGGTACGCACGAAGGAGTGTCACGTAGCATGCTTTCCAATGAGAATTTCCGACAGGGTAGTATCTCTATATAGGGTGGTTACAGTTTCGATCCATCAGTAATATTCACGTTTAACGGTAAGGTAAAGGTAAGAGCTGCTGCTAGGGCAAAAAGAATTCCAAGATAAACCATGACCATATCGAACCCGAAATTTTGGTAGATAGCTCCCGCCATTAGTGGAGACATCGTACTCATAGCTAAACTTATAGTTCCAGTTACACCGAGGACGCTAGAAGATATGTTTTCCCCTGCGATATCCAGGGTTGCCGCAGTTATGATCGGTTGATCTGGGTATAAAAACACTCCAAGGAGCACTATTGATATGGCTAGAAAAATCCCTTGTGAAAAAAACACTAAGGATAGGGCAATCAAACTAGACCAAATTAACCCAGGAATTAAAATCTGTTTTCTTCCAAACCTGTCTGACAGGTATCCAGCCAGGGGTTTTGTGATAATTCCTACTACAATTAGCAGTCCTATATGTAACCCTCTTGAAGAAGGCCCCATAGATAGGTCATCGTAAAAATATAAAGGCAGTATTGTCAGTAGTGCTACTAGGGACATGCCGCGGAGACCTTTAACGGCAGCTATACCCCATATAACAGGTTGCTTTAGGGCACGGAATACCGTGCTAATATGGCGCGCATAATTGATCTGGTCTTTTTTAGATTCACTTGGTTTCAATATCTTGGATACAGAAAATAAAAATACGAAGGCAAATCCAATTGCTATGACTCCATAAAAGCTGAGGATTTTCTGCCAACCTAGAAGATATAAAAGTAGGCCGGTAACAAATGGACCACCTGCATCTCCGATGCTTCCACCAATCCCATGGAATGACAAGACAGTTCCCCTATCGTTTGGAAAACTCCGAGATAAAGTAGAAGCCGCAGACAAGTGCCAAAAGGAATGTGAAGCGGCAATGATGGCAATGCCAGCTAAAAGTAGTGGAAATGCTGGAGATGTCCCCAATAGGACTGCCCCAGCCCCGAATCCTCCTAAACAAACAGTCAGAAAGACAGCCCAGTGTTGCTTCAGAGCATCAGACAGTATTCCTCCGGGTAAGGACACTAATCCTGTTGACACTTCCCTTACCGTAAGAATCAACCCTACCCCAATACTGTTCAAAAAAAAATGATGTTGAACCTCAGGGAGCACCACAATGAATCCTTGAACCACCCAATGGTAAAGTGTGTGCCCACCGGCTAATATCCCCACAAAAATCCATGCTTTTGTGCTGCCAAACTGAGTAGTATCCGATTTAGATAGCATCTTATTAAATCAACAACATTAGGTGGAGCACCCCGATAAATAAAGGGTTAATTGGTATAAATATTAGTCAGCAAATTTCTATGGGCGAATAGTAACATTTCGACTAACACATGGTGTGATAGGAATTCGCACTGTTTGGGGTAGATAAATGGGTTACGCACAAAGGGATATCAAAGAATAACGAGTTTATAGGAAAGAATTTTTATTGATATTCAGTTAAAATTCCATAGAAAAAATGAGCATTAAATCCGAATGGTGTAACATCCTCACACTGGTAAAGACGCAGCTACGTACTGCTCAAATTAGTTCATTTTAAAAATCAGGAAGGAGTGTGAATCATGGGCGAGATCACCGGAGAACAAATTATCGCGAAGGCACTGAAGACGCAAGGCGTGGAGCATGGATTTGGGGTTGTAGGTATCCCAGTTGGGGGTATTGCTGGTGCCATGATGAAGGAAGGAATGACCTACCACGGAATGCGCCACGAGATGCCAGCCACATATGCTGCGCAGGCAGTGTCTTACCTGAGTGGGAATGGGGGAATCGGAGTCGCGCTTGCAGTATCAGGACCAGGTGTGCTGAATGCCGTAGGCGCCTATGCAAACGCATGGTCAAATCGATGGCCGATGTTACTACTTGGTGGATCTTATGAAAGATCTGGGCACATGCAGGGATTCTTCCAGGAAACTGATCAGCTGACTGCTATGCGACCCTACTCGAAATTTGCTGAACGTGTGGAAGACCCATACAGATTACCGATCTATATTGCTGAGGCAATAAAAAAGGCGACTCATGGTACTCCTGGTCCGGCATATCTGGATCTCCCAGGTGATGTTATACAAAATAGCTGGGACGAAGACAAAGTAATTTGGGCCCCCAAGGTGATCAGTCCTAGGAAAACCTTATCTGATCCGGCTGATGTTGAGGCCGCAATTAAGGCTTTAAAAACTGCTAAGCAACCACTGGTTATTTTCGGCAAGGGCGTGAATAACGCTGATGCGGCCAGTGAGATGAGAGAGTTTGTTGAAAGAACTGGGATACCTTATCTCGCTATGCCTATGGCGAAAGGCATTATCCCAGATGATCATCCTCAATCCGCGGCTGCCGGTCGTTCATTCGTGCTACAGAATGCCGACTTGGTTGTGTTAGTAGGAGCTCGAATGAATTGGATGTTGCACTTCGGACTTCCGCCACGATTCAGAGAAGATGTGAGAATAATTCAGTTAGATTTCAACCCAGAGGAAATCGGAGTAAATGTGGCGACTGAGGTTGCATTGATAGGTGACGCCAAACTCACTCTAGGTCAGATGATTGATGTATTGGACAGAGATCAATGGCAATTCCCACAGGATTCAGAATGGTTGAATGAAGTGGGTGCCAAGGTGCGGGAAAATTCTGAGACTGTCCAGGAGATGATGCAGGAGGAGACCTCACCTCTTGGATATTATCGGGCGCTACGTTCCATCAACGAGAGTTTGCCAGATGATTCGGTCTTTGTAGCTGAAGGTGCCAGCACGATGGACATTTCACGTACTGTTGTCAACCAGATGCAGCCACGAACGCGTTTAGATGCGTCTTCGTATGGATCTATGGGGTTAGGACATGGGTTCGCTATTGCAGCTGCGGTGCAGACAGGTAAGCGAGTAATTTGTCTCCAAGGTGATGCGGCTTTCGGTTTTGGCGGAACAGAGTGTGAGGTCGCGGTGCGACATAACCTTCCTATTACGTGGATTGTATTCAACAATGGCGGAATCGGGGGGCATGATCCAGAGATTTCTTCGAGCGCTGAATCAGGGTTTCTTCCACAAGGAGCCATGAACTTTAACGCTCGTTATGACGTGATGATGGAAGGTCTTGGAGGGGTCGGTTACAATGCTAACAACTCAGAAGAGTTAGATGATCATATCGACGCAGCGTTAAAGGTGGATGGGCCATCTCTGATTAATGTTCCGTTGGCTCCTGACGCAAAGCGAAAGCCCCAGAAATTCGCTTGGTTGACTCGAACATAAGGTTAGAAGTGAGGGTAGTTTTTTTCCGAATATCGACCTCAACAGATTCGAATCGTATTTGTACCTTATTGTCCTGGCAGCAATTGGCCCATTTTTTTGGTGTTATAGGATTTGAATATTTAAATGTCTTTGAATGGAATGAAAACTTAGCCAGTTACAGACTAATAATGGAGGAGTAAAAATCTGTACTCCGATTAGGGTCATCTCAGTCCCTCCACTGGGGCTGAGATGACCAGTTAATGGTACTAGCCCTAGTAGGAGCTTCGTCCCTACCTATCTCTATTTAGCGAGCATACCCCCACACACATTTTTGAATTACTTATAATGGTGCCATGAAGTACGTGTTGTTGGTAATGTTTTTTATCATAGGATGCTCGGTTAATCAGGGCGAACAAGCCTCCTTCAACGGAAGTTGCGACCGCTTCTTGGAAGACAAGCACTTAACGTGGAATGTTAATTTACAACCGGGTGACTCACTGCTTGTAACCCTTTGTTCCAACACTACCACAGGCTTCCAATGGCCTGAGTCCGCACAGATAAAGGACCAGAACATTCTGCAACAGATAGGCCACACCTTTACACCTCCTGAGAAGAGTCTCCCTGGAGCCGCTGGCAAAGAAGAATGGACTCTTAATACGATCAAAAAAGGGGCCAGTATCGTCGTGTGGGAATATAGCCGTCCATGGGCTGGTGGTGAAAAGGGAGAGTGGTCATTAACTGCAACTGTCATTGTTGAATAGGCTCGCAACAAAGTGTGACTTTCACGATAACTCGCACATAATACCAAGATGCCTATAATGG
>DLRJ01000098.1:0-307 GCA_002500485.1 Dehalococcoidia bacterium UBA7891 | reverse complement strand
CCAAGATGCCTATAATGGCGGTGGAAGAATGGCATGAGTTCAGAAATGATATGTTGGTGTGGACACCATAAGCGTTATCCTAGTCTCATGGCACAATACATTCCGAGAAATTTGATTCCATCAGGAGCACTTATGAAATACCTAGTGAGGGGTGCCGGAAACTGAAGATTCAGATTAAAGGGTATTTAATGGATTTTAGTCTTACATAAATATGCCAAATATACCTCTTTTACTAGCAAATTTAGGCTACGCTATCATCTTAATAGCATTGACTTTTAGGGATATTTTATGGCTGCGTGTTTTTGCT
>DLRJ01000095.1 GCA_002500485.1 Dehalococcoidia bacterium UBA7891 | reverse complement strand
ATATTATCCCGGCCCAATTGCTGGATGTGATGTTCAGTTTGACTGGTTATTGGAGGAACGGATCAGATTAACCAATCAAATCAAAAAAATGACAGATATTTCCCATAGAGAACCTGCAGATGGCATTGCCCAAGGTTGATATTTGAAAACTATTGCTGGCTATTGGATAGGTGTAGGTTCAATATTGGCTTTCTTGTCCGTTTTGGTTGGAGCCTTGGGAGCCCATTGGCTTGAGCCTGTCATGGATATGGATGCTAAAGACATCTACGAAACCTCCGTCAGGTTCCAGATGTTTCACTCAGTGGCTTTGATTCTTATCGGAATAATATTGAATTTCAAAGTTGGATTTAACAGGTTCTTTTTTTATATACCATGGTTGATTTTTGTGGGGACTGTCATATTTTGCGGTAGCTTGTACACGATAAGTCTGAGCTCTTTTAATTGGTTCGGGGCTATAGCCCCTTTCGGGGCCTTATTATTTATATTTGGTTGGTTGCTGCTAGCTTTTTCAGTAATCGATTTATCAAGACAAAAACCGAAGTAAAGATGATGGGAAAACAAGGGCCAGATTTTATTATTAGGAGCGGAGATTTTTTAACTAGCTCAATAAATCACTAGGGTTATCTTTCACTAATTTAGAAATGTTCTTCGGTGACATTCCTGAATCCAGCAATGCAGCTATAGCCATCCGCATTCCTTCAGATGGTGGAGGGTTTACTGGCTGTCCAAAAGCAGTTGTTACTACGGATCTTTCAATGCCAGCTTTAAGTATCTGCTGTGAAAAACCCATAGGGCTTATTTTTGCGGTTAAAGGCATACATGAAAGAAAGCTGTATTCCATGTATGCTCCCAGTGTGGTCAAATTTTTCAATTGATCTTCAAGGAGTTCCTCCGGATGAGTTACGATCATTTTTCTTACGCCATGATCTTTGGCGGCCCCAAATAATTTTATCGTTTCCAATGGTGAAATGTATCCTGACGCCAAGACCATATCATTTCCTTGAACGATATCAATAATTTCAAAAATATCATCAGTAAGCTTCTCTGATTTGTCTAATATATTTAAGCCATTCCCAGAGTTACTTTTTGGTAGGTGAAACGCAGCTGAAATAGTAGGCATCCAGACAACTTTTGTACCTAACCGGGCCGCTGTTTCCACTGCCTCTGGATTAATTCCGCCTACAGGTGAATTTAATGAAATCGAACCGTATATTTCTAGCCCTGGATACATTTGAGATAAGGCGTAGGTCAAAGGGTATGTGAGGTAATTGTCTGATTTTAAAACGAATCCACCCATCCCCGCTTCATAGGCTGCCCTCGTCGTTTCTAAGGCATCCATTCGCCTTTTGGGGATGTCAGGGGCGGCGTGTACGTCAAGATCAATAGATCCTCTCAACAGCGATTCAATTTCATCGTTCACAACTTCCTCCGGTTGCTGATTACAATCTATTTATCAGATCGGGTAATTCTCTCATGCTACGGAAAACTATGGTTTCTGATTGTATAATTGCTCGATTAGGTTTTTTTGAGCAAAAAGCTAGAGGAGTCATTCCGGCGCTATAGGCCGCTTCTATGCCAGCCGTTGAATCTTCTATCACCAACGTCTTTGACGGGGTAGCCTTCATTTTCATTGCTGCGTGTAGAAAAAGGTCTGGGGCTGGTTTTCCGAATTTCACGTCCTCCGCGCTGTATAGGTGCTTTCCAAATCTCTCCATTAAACCGGCGATAGATAAGGTTTTATTTATCTTTAGGTGTGGTCCGCTGGATGCCACACATTTCGGGTAAGGTATGTTGTCCAAGGCAAATTGTATATCTTCGATCGGCTTCAAGGTTTTTTCAAACTGGGCAAACAGTTCATTCATATATGTCTCATATAGAGTACGAGGAGGCTCTGTTCCCAAACGTTTTTTAATCACCTGAAAGCAATAATCCCAAGATTTGCCCAGGAATAGATCCATGCATACCTCTGGTGTGATATTTAGTCCAATAGCTTCTAATGACTCAGAAAGCACGGAGTTAGATATAACTTCACTATCAACAAGTACACCATCACAGTCAAAAATAACTAAATCAGGTGTCATAACTGTTTTTCATCGGTGTGCTCGCTGGCATTAGACAATTGGTTTGAGTATGGGTAATAATCAATATAACGTAAGTTGACACGAAACGAATCAACTTATAACATTTATTCAAATAAATGTCTGGGTTTTAGTATACATCTAATCAAAATGTAGAAATAATTTATGCCACATAGAGATTCTAGGAACCAAGTACCTGCAAACCAGCGTGTGATTCGGCTGGGAGTTTCGGTTAACCCGGGGACTCCTAGACCAGGGCGTGGTAGACCCCGAACGAGAAGCTCCGAAAGTGTCTACGCTTCACCGGATGGACTCTATGTCATTAGTGTGGCTGCACGGTTGTTAGAAATGCATCCGCAAACCTTGCGTAAATATGAAAGGTCCGGATTGGTAAGGCCGTCAAGAACTGTTGGGATGCTCAGATTATATTCGGAGGAAGATATTGTCAGGCTAAGACTTATTAAACATTTAGTAGGTGACTTAGGTTTGAATCTAGCAGGTGTAGAGCTTTCGCTTGGTATGTTTAACCAGATGTTGAAAATGAAATCAGGATTGGATCAAGCTGAAAATGGTGAATTGAAAAAATACTTGGAAAATTGTCTGAATGAAATGTTCAAGATGCTAAAGACTAGACCTTCTTAAGTTTATATTTTTATTTGATGGAGAAAAGATTTGGAAGAAAAAGAAATATCCGGAAATCCAACCCCGGGACCAAACGACCAAGAGTTGAATAATCTTGAAAGTGAAGAAGATTCGACAGTTGTACCAGAAACATCAATTGATTTAAGCGAAGAAATAGACCATTACAAATCAATTGCCCAGCGAGCACAAGCCGATTTAGTTAATTATAGAAATCGGGCTAGCCAGGAAATAGAAGAGGCCAAAAGGGCAGTCCAGTTTGGTGTTATTTCAAGATTCATTTCTATAGTTGATGATTTAGAAAGGGCCGTTGAAAATGCCCCTGAGGGGGCCCAAACTGAATGGACAGAGGGAGTTGAATTGGTGCTAAGGAATTTGGAAAAAGCACTGGAATTAGAAGGTGTGAGCCAGATTGAATCTCTAGGTAAATCTTTTGACCCTAGAGAACATGATGCCCTTTTATATGAAGAAAATTCCGATACTGAAGATGGATTGATACTCAATGTGATACAGCAAGGATATCGACTAAATGAAAGGATCATTAGGCCTGCAAGGGTAATTGTTTCAAAATTTACCGAACAAGAAAACCAAGAAGACGAATTAAGTAAACAGGAGGAGAAGTAATGCCGAAAATTCTCGGTATTGATTTAGGTACTACCAATTCATGTATGTCAATTATAGAAGGTGGTGAACCTCGAGTGATTGAAAATGCTGAGGGTAATAGGACAACACCTTCAGTCGTAGGTATTAATCCTAGATCTAATGAAAGATATGTCGGAACAACAGCTAAGCGCCAGGCGGTCACAAATCCCGATAACACGGTTTTTTCCGCTAAACGCTTTATGGGAATGAAATACGGGGATGATTCTGTATCTAGGAATAAGGAATTGGTTCCCTACTCGGTGGTTGAGCACACAAATGGTGATGCCCATGTTTCTATGGGAGACAAGAACTACGCTCCACCAGAAGTGGCGGCTATGGTTCTTCAGAAGTTGAAACAGGATGCAGAATCCAAATTGGGGGAAGAAATTACACAAGCTGTAATTACTGTGCCGGCGTATTTCGATGATAGCCAGAGAAATGCTACGAGGGATGCTGGAAAAATCGCAGGCCTAGAGGTAATGAGAATCATTAACGAACCGACAGCAGCAGCACTGGCATACGGTCTAGATAATGAAAGTGACCAGACGATAGCTGTATATGACCTTGGAGGAGGCACCTTTGATATTACGGTTCTTCAAATGGGGGACGGGGTTTTTGAGGTTAAAGCAACCAATGGAGACACTCATTTGGGAGGGGATGATTTCGATCAACTTATTATTGATTGGATCTGCGATAAGTTTAAACAAGACCAAGGGATTGATTTGAAGAGTGATCGAATGGCTCTACAAAGACTCAGGGAGTCAGCAGAGAGGGCAAAAATCGAACTTTCTACGTTGATGCAGACAGAGATTAATTTGCCGTTCATTACTGCAGATACCTCTGGCCCAAAACATTTAGTTGAAACAATGGAAAGATCAACATTAGAGCAATTAGTGAATGACTTAGTCCAACAAACAATAGAACCTTGTAAAAAGGCTATGTCTGATGCTGAAGTTAGTTCATCTGAAATTGATGAGATTATTCTGGTGGGCGGTATGACTCGGATGCCGGTGGTACAAAAAGCGGTAGAGGATTTCTTTGGTAAACAGGTTCATCAAGGAGTAAATCCAGATGAAGTTGTCGCGATCGGTGCAGCTGTGCAAGCTGGTGTCTTGCAGGGAGACGTACAGGATATTTTGCTGTTAGATGTAACCCCGCTGACTTTGGGTATAGAAACCTTAGGTGGTGTCACTACCCCGCTGATACAGAGAAATACGACCATACCCACTTCAAAAAGTGAAACCTTCACAACCGCCTCTGATAACCAACCTTCTGTTGAGGTGCACGTATTGCAAGGTGAAAGGTCAATGGCAAATGAGAATAAGACCATAGGAAGATTTAATCTTGACGGCATTTTACCGGCCCCCAGAGGCGTTCCTCAGGTGGAGGTCACATTTGATATAGATGCAAATGGAATCTTAAACGTTTCTGCCACTGATAAAGGTACAGGTAAAGAACAAAGAATCACGATAACTGCTAGTTCAGGATTATCACAAGATGAAATAGATCAAATGATTGATGAAGCTGAACAAAATGCGGAAGAAGATAGACAAAAACGTGAAATGGTCGAAATTCGAAACACCGCTCAATCGGCTGTATTCGCTGCAGAGACTTTGGTTAAAGAAAATGAGGAGCATATCGATGCCTCACTCAAAGATGAGGTGGAGCAAAAAATATCAGATTTAAAGACCGCTTTAGAGGGGGAAGATAATCCCGCTATTGAATCGGCCCTTCAACAACTTCAAGAATCTCTTCAGAAGATAGGTCAGGAAGTTTACAGCAAAACCGGTGAGGCGCCTGGAGACCAACCTGAGGAAGAAAGCTCTTCGGCTGATGATCCAGAGAATACTGTAGAAGGTGAATTTAGAGAGGTCTAAATGTTAAGAGGGAGAGAATTTATTTTCTCCCTCTTAGATACGATCCTAGAGGACGTGGTAGGCCAGTAGGTGTTGCCTCATGACATCTTCGGCAAAATCGTTGTCTACATCTCGCCATACGGAATGTATGTGGTTGGCCCCGTTTTGTCTATTGTCGAATTCCACTACGAAATTTCCTCCGTGAATTCTGTAGTAATGTTCACCGCTAGTATCAGTAGCCCCGCCCCAAGCAAAATGAACATTGCCTAATCCATATCTTTCAAGCTCGTCAAATTTTTTCTGTGCTAATTCCTCGGGTACTTGATTTATGTATTCGGATATTAGAGATTCAATGATTTCTCGTTGGGTTCCTGTCATTTTCGAGATTGACAGGCCTTCCTCAGCAGGTAAGGAAACTTTGGAGCTGTTGTATGTAATTATATCGTTCGGTGCAGACCCGTAAATTATCGCCTTCTTTTGCTGCCCTTCATCAAAGCTGCTCATTAAGTCGACTGCAATATCTTCCCGATGACTCAGAATCCGCAGACCGTTTTGGGGCCCTTTTCTGACTTCGGCTGGATTAGCCCCAAAGAAAAAAGGTGTCATAGCAATGATTTCACCTTTCCAAACACTGAAATGCAGCGAAACGTGATGTCCTTCTGCCCGCCAAGCCCAAGGATCATCTCCACCAGGTGTCCCAAATATAGTGAAGTAATACAATTCTGGATCCCTTTTGAATGATTTCACGCCACTCTCTTTCTCAAGAGGTCCCAATACGTTTTCAAGAGCAATTATTTGTCTAGCTTGCTCGTATGATCTGTCAGTTAGACCTGTCGACATCAACTTAAAAGCTAAATCCCTTTGATTGGGATCCATGTCCCTCAAGGCCAAACCATGGCGGTTCATAGGGGGGTAGTACCAAAATATTCTTTCCCCATCCAGATATTCGAAACAAGCTTTGCTTTTTTGGTCCGGCGAAAGACTTTCTAAAAATTTGGAACCGGCTTCGGTCATCTGTTGGACCAATTTGCTGTGTGCTTTAGTTGCTGCCATTTGTAGCCTCCTCCGGCCGGTCGATTAATATTTCCTTCGTGTTGGTTGTTGGACGTAGATTAGCATCTACCATGCGCAGTTACTAGACTTTGACTAGTTTTTGGAAGCTTCTAAGGACATCAGGTGGAGTAGTGTAGTGACTCATATTTGTTCTGGCTACTTCTGCGACATATATGCTCAAATTGGAATCAAGACACAACCCATGTGGAGCGGCGAATTGACCGGTTGCAAACCCATACCCCATATCTCCAATTCGTTCTAATACTTTTCCAGATTGGTCCAAAACGCTGACCCTGGGGCCTATATTTGGCACATTTTTACTTACATTATTTCCATAACCTAACTCGGCAACGTAAATTCTTTGTTGTTCATCTATGTAGATAGCGCATGGCCTATGAATATTTGACCAAGCGGCTTCGAAATTTCCTCTCTTATCGAAAACTTGCACCCGATGATTCTCTCTGTCGCAGATGTAAATATAACCATTTTTATCTGTTGCAATATTGTGTATGATGTTGAATTCACCTTCACCAGTTCCGGGCCCTCCCCATGATTGCAGGAGGTTCCCATCAGGGGAATATTTATGTATACGAGAGTTTCCGTAACCATCTGTCACAAAAATGTCACCTGTTTCTGGGTCTGTTGCGGTGTGTGTACATCTATTGAAAGGCTCTCCACTAAATAGTGCTGAAGGGTTCCCCGGGTTTCCTATTGTCATTAGTACTTTTCCGTCAAGAGTGCATTGTCTAACGGTATGATCGCCATCATCAGTGCAATACAAGGTGTCATTTGGCCCTCTACTTACACCATGCGCTCGTGTGAATACACCTTCACCCCATGATTTTAGGAATTTTCCATCTTTATCAAATACCATCATAGGGTGCTCACCGCGATTAAAAACGTATACATTGTCTTTTTTGTCCGTGGCGACACCAGCGGTTTCAGACCAAGAGTAATCAGTAGGCATCTGTTCCCAATTCTCAACTACATTATATTTAAAATCGCCATCGCCAATTGTTACTTGTGAACCCATATTAAGTATCCTTGTGTGATTGTTTTATTCAGCTCTTTTTTTGATTTATTGGATATGGACGCGATTATACAACGGTCATTTTTATGAAAAGGTGTAGAATGGGTTTAGAAGCGTAAATGCCCCTATGGAGGTTACTGATTATGGCTGGTTCAATAGTTTCATTACGATTATGTTTGGGAAGTCGAGAGCCTATGAAAGAGATTGCACAGGCTGAATTTCTTACAGGTCAAGGTATGCAGGGTGACAGGCATATGCGCTCGGATGGACTTCGTTCAAAGAGACAGGTACTGGTCATGGATATAGAGACCTTAAACCATTTTGATCTTAAGCCTGGTCAAGTACGTGAAAACGTGACTTTGAAAGGATTGGACCTATCGACTATTTCCGCAGGGGATAGGGTGTCCTTAGGAGCCGATGTAGTATTGGAAATCACAGGAGATTGTGAACCTTGTTCTCGTATGGATGAAATACGACCTGGTTTGAAAGAAGAAATTGATGGAAAGAGGGGACTCTTGGCGTTTGTTGAGAAAGGCGGGATTGTTTCAGTGGGTGCTGAAGTAGGGGTAAACACCTTCCAACTATAGGGGAAACTTATTTACCCTATAGTTAAAATCAATAAGTGGCGCGGCCTCCGCTTATGTCAAATACAGCCCCGGTACTGAAAGAGCATTCACTAGACGATAGCCAAGCCACCATAGCGGCTATTTCAGAAATTTCACCGG
Source organism: Dehalococcoidia bacterium UBA7891 (assembly GCA_002500485.1). Taxonomy (GTDB): domain Bacteria; phylum Chloroflexota; class Dehalococcoidia; order Lucifugimonadales; family UBA826; genus UBA11996. The sequence continues at coordinate 6,772 of DLRJ01000095.1, read as the reverse complement.
TCCTCCCCACAGGTATCCTATCGACCATGTATTGAACTTGCTCCGGAGTAAATTCCTCTAATATACGAGTTTGGACGACTGCGGGAGTAACACAATTTGCTAAAACCCCCGTGCCTGCTAGTTCTTTGCCTATAGATTTTGTAAGGCCGATCACTGCAGCTTTAGTGGAGGAATAGGGAACCATACGGGGGTTTCCTTCCTTACCGGCAATAGAGGCAATGTTAACAATTCTTCCATAATCTTTTTCCAACATATGAGGAATCACTTCGCGACAAAACGAAAAGACTCCTCGAAGATTAGTTCTGTATACCCTATCCATTTCCTCGATGTCTAACTCCCAAATATTTCCGTTAACTCCACCTATCCCTGCATTATTTACTAATATGTCTATCTTTCCCCATTTATTGATTGCTTTACTGACTGCTTCTTGAGCTGTTTTAGGCTCAGAAACATCTCCAATGGAAATTTCCACTTCCTGAGTTCTGGCCGTAATTTCACTAGCTGATTGCTTCATCATGTTGGCGTCTAAATCTACCATTACCAAGTTCGCCCCATCGTTGGCAAGGCGTTTGGCTATTCCGTAACCAATTCCTGTGGCGCCGCCGGTGACAATGGCTACTTTACCCTCTAGGTTATTCATATTAATCTCCTAATTTAATCTTGGAATTTAATGAAAAGGACAAACCCACAAAGCAGCTTTTTCTTCCCATTCATATTGACTTGGTGAGGGTCCTTTCTTTTTTACCGTGCTATCAGCTAATCCGTAGGCTGTGGAAAACATCAATGCCACTAGGATGATTAGCAACGCAAATGGGAATATAAGGGGTATTTCTTTCATATAAATTATGTTTGTCTCTTCTTCATAAACGTCATTTTCTGGAAGTCCTATCATACCGATCCTCAAGTCTGACAATGTCATCTTCTCCAAAGTATGAGCCTGATTGCACCTCTATTATTTCGAGATTTTCGCCCTCGTCATTTTCCAGTCTATGCTGCACTCCTCTTGGTATGTAGGTAGATTGATTCTTTTTTAGGGTCATTGTTTCACTTCCCCTTGTAATTGTTGCAACTCCAGATACGATCACCCAATGTTCTGTTCTATGGTGATGTATTTGCAGTGAAAGCGCATGTTTTGGTAAGACAGTTAGTCTCTTAACCTGGAATTCTTTTCCACTATCTAAAATTTCATAATGCCCCCATGGTCGAAATTCTTTTTTGTGGCTTTCGAAAATCGCTGTGTTTTCAGCTGGGATTTTATCAACTAAATCTTTAATTCTGTGTTCCTGATTTCTATCTGCTACCAATATTGCATCTGGTGTCTCTACAACAATAAGGTTGTCAACATGAGAAGCCGCAATCGTTCTGTGATCGCTAATGAGTATGGAATTTTGGACAGAGTCGGTAATGACCTCCCCGTGCAGCAGGTTGTTTGATTTATCGGGATTTTGAGAGCTCATGAAAGAACCCCACGATCCTAAATCTGACCATACGGATTTTAAGGGAATCACCCAATTTTTAAAAATATTTCCAGGAAATTCCAGATTCTCCATGACTGCATGATCTATAGATTTGCTTGGACAGTCATTTAGGGATTTCGATTCAGGGCGAAAAAATATGCCATCTTCTACCCCATTTTGAATGGACCTTTCACAGGCCTCCAGAATTCTTGGAGAGTGGATTTTTAAGTAATGAATCCAAGAACTTGCTTTTACAAGAAACATCCCACTGTTCCAAAAGAATTCTTTGGATTCATGCATTCTCCGTGCGGTCTTAGAATCTGGCTTTTCATGGAACCTCTTCAATTCATAGTAGTTATTTTTTGTTGAATCACCTTTTTGAATATAACCAAAGTTTACGTCAGGGGTTTGCACATCGATTCCAAATGTAACTATTCCTCCGTCTTCCGCTAATTTAGAAGCAGTATCTACAACCTCAAAGAAATTTTCATCTTCTTCTATGAAATGGTCGGATGGCATTGAAAATAAAATATGGTCTCCAAAATTTCTTAATAAGTAGAGTGCTGCAAGCGTTAAGGCGGGAGCAGTATTTTTAGGGAATGGTTCTAAAAGGATTTTTTCAACTGGAGCTGAAATGGAATTCAAGTGGTTGGTTAGCAGAAAGCGATTTTGTTCATTACACACGATCACAGGCAAAGCCAATCCCAAGTTCTGTGATCGCTTAACGGTGTTTTGAATTAAAGATGTTTGACTATTATTGGTGAGAAAAGGCTTAGGGTATTGATTTCGGGACATTGGCCACAATCGTTTACCTGAACCGCCTGCCAATATAACTGGTTTCAATTTCACAATTGGTAGAACCTCTCACAGGCGCAGTAAAAAGTAAGGATTATTTACTGCAGATTATAAATTTTTATCGATAAATGGGTCAACAAATTGAATAGATATCTTGTGTGCAGATGACTTTGTAAAATAAAATCATCTAATGTATTCCTATTGGCGGATAGGGTAATCAGATTGTTGAAGGAATTATATAAGGAGAAACGTTATGGGTACTTTGGATGGGAAAACTGTCGTTGTCACCGGTGCGAGTCGAGGCATTGGGGCAGAAATTGCCAGGATTTTTGCGAAAGAAGGAGGAAAAGTAGTTTGTGCAGCGAGGACTTTAAAAGAAGGAGATCATCCTTTGGAAGGTTCCTTGGAAAAAACAGTGAGTGATATAAATGACGCTGGGGGCGAGGCTAAACCAGTCATCGCCAATATATCACTGCCTGAAGATTGCGAACGCCTTTTTGCTGAGACTCATGAATTATATGGAAAGGTCGATGTGTTGGTTAATAATGCTGCCTTGACATATTTTATTCCTGTGAGGGACTACCCAGTTAACCGCTGGATGAGGTCTTGGGCAGTCAATTTCCACGCTCCATTTATTCTAAGCCAATTAGCCTTGGAAGATATGATTTCAATGGGATCCGGGAGTATAGTGAACATTTCTTCTGGAGCGGCGATTGGTCCAGGCCGCGGTCCCTATTCAAATGTTCCGCCAAACTCTGGTGGTACTTGTTACGGGGCCGAGAAGGCAGCTTTAGAAAGATTTACCCAAGGATTAGCTCAAGAAGTATATGGAGATGGAATTTCCGTAACTTGTGTGTCTCCATCCCAGGTAGTGCCTACACCTGGAACTGTTTTTCATAATTTGGTAACCGGAATGGATGACCCACGAGGTGAGCATCCGGAATTGATGGCCAAGGCGGCGTTATTATTGGCCACCGAACCGATGGATAAAGTAACCGGTAGAGTGACATATAGTCAGCAGATTCTTAAAGAATTTGGGTGGATAGATGAAGCCAAAGGTACAGGGGTTGATCAGGATCGAGTGGGTAGCGGGTATAGCCAAGTATAATTTCCGCTCCACCGGTGGAGGCCGAGACGGTAATACCAAGCTTTAAACATGGTATATAAATGCCTTGCCTTTGAGGTCCCTCTGTGGTTAGTTTGAACTGGCCATTCATATAATGGGGACGTGTTCTCTATGGTAAGGAATTTATAAGGTAATATAAAGTGCAAATCGTAGAGGTGGAGAAGCTATGAAACTAACTCAAGCTAGGGTAATCAACTACAGAAGTATTGACGATTCCTCATGGGTTAGAGTTGATGATGTCACGGCTCTGGTTGGTAAAAATGAGTCTGGTAAGACAGCATTTTTGCAGGCTATTAGGAAGATCAATTCTATTTCTGGTGAAGAAGATACTTTTAGTATTAGGGATTACCCTCGAAAAGGTTACATCAAATATAAAAAAATACATGATCAAAACCCATGTGAAGTAGCACAGGCAGAATTTGAGCTGAATGCCGAGGAAATATCTGAAATCGAGGCGAATTTTGGCGACGGCATATTGGCTTCAAACAAAGTGATTGTCACTAAAAACTATAAAAATGAACGAAATTGGAAAATTAGCCTTGCGGAATCGGTTTCACAACCTCCCAACGTGACGACTTTTACTCAACCTTCCACACCTGCTCCAACTTCTTTTCAAAGTGCTGTGCAGGCTGTGGATGAAGTTAGTAATGTTTCTGAGAGAATTTCAAAGCAATTTCTAGAAAAATGGCTCCCTAAATTTGTTTACTTCGATAATTACAGCCTCATGAGAGGAAAAATATCTATCAACGAGCTCAGGCAGAGATCAGAAAATGGAGGGCCTTTTGATGATGCCGATAGGACATTCCTGTCTCTTTTGACTTTATCTGGTGTTTCTCTAGAGGATTTGGAAAAAGATTTAGGGTATGAGGACATAAAAGTCGAATTAGAATCTGCCTCAATAACCATAACTGATGAGATATTTGAATACTGGCAACAAAATCGCCAACTAAAAGTTGAATTTGATGTGTCCCAGGCCGATCCTAGGGATGCTGCCCCATTAAATCAAGGAAAAATTTTACACGTAAGAATAGAAAATGCGAGGCACCGCGTCACGGTGTCATTTGATGAAAGGTCCAAAGGGTTTGTCTGGTTTTTTTCTTTTTTGTCGTATTTTTCGCATCTAGAAGAAACAGAAAGTGGTGATTTGATAATCCTACTTGACGAGCCAGGTACAGCATTACACGCCATGGCCCAAAAAGATTTTTTGAGATTCATGGATGAAAGACTTTCACCAAGATGTCAGGTTCTATACACCACCCATTCACCTTTTATGATTGATCTGGAAAAACTGCATCGAATCAGGTTGGTTCAGGATATGGATGGTGTAGGCACTGTGATAACCGATGATCCTGTTCATAATGACAGGGAGACTGTATTCCCTTTACAGATGGCCTTGGGTTATCAGATGGCTCAAACCTTATTTCTATCTCCCCACTGTTTGATGGTTAATTCTCCGTCTGATTTGATATACCTACAAGTTTTGGGTGATATGGTGGCAGCAGAGGCCGGGTCGAGGATCGACCCAAGATGGGTGATTATACCCGTGGGTAGCACGGATAACCTTTCTACTTTCATCACTCTTCTTGGGGATAACTATGTTAGTGTCGCGGTGATGATGGATTTAACCCCAACAAATAAGGAAAAGATAGAGGCTATCAATAGGAAAAATGAATTAGAAGGCGAGAACCCCGTAAAGTGGGTTCAAGTTACCAGGGTACGAGACGCGGACATCGAGGATTTGTTTGATCCAAAGGTTTATTTACAATTGGTCAACCTTTCTTATGCTAATCAACTGGACCATACATTGACTATGAGATCCATCACTGAAAGTAATCCAAGGATCGTGGAAAGACTGAAGGTATATTTCGCGAAAACAGGAATCGCTGGGGGTGTCTTTGATCGATATGTGCCTGCGGCATATCTTCTGGAAAATTTTGATGATTTCAAAGTGCACATATCTGAAGATACTATAGAAAAAGCCAAAACGTTGGTAGAAAGAATAAATTCTTTGATCACTGAAGTAGATTCAATCGATACTTTGAATTCCTCTAAAGGTCGTGCCTTAGGCGGATCTCGGACTGCATCTAACAAATCAAATATAAATGCGACTGGTACGGTAGGAATAGATTCTATACAGTCATCGGCAGCAGTAGGGTCACTACCTCTCCCGACTCAATTCTAGCGCCCTTGAAAGAAGATAGTGATTACTACCGTGCTGTTGAGCAGACTCTTACTTTAGCCGATTTCGAAAGAGGCAAACATAGTCCTAATCATTCGCTCTTTCACTTGGAAAGGATGCGTCTCCTCTGCACTCAACTGGGCAATCCCCAATCGGATATTCCCTCTGTTCATATAGCTGGCACAAAAGGCAAAGGTACCACCTCAGCCATGATCACGGCTATATTGGATTCATCTGGATATAAAGTGGGCTTAGTAACTTCACCTCATCTACATTCTTTAACTGAGAGGATTCGGATAGGGTCTGAGCCGATTTCCAAAAATGATTTTACTAATCTTGTTAAGCAGATCTGGCCGTTAGTTATGGAGACTGGGCAAAATAGTCAATATGGTGAGGTTACTTGGTTTGAGTTTATGGTATCGGCCGCGTTCCATTTTTTTGGTGAATCAAATGTTGATTTCCAGGTTGTTGAAACTGGATTAGGCGGGAGGTTGGACGCAACAAACATACTATTACCTATTGTTTCAGTAATCACTTCTATCAGTCTTGACCATATCAGCATATTAGGCGATAGCTTAGCCCAAATTGCCTCTGAGAAAGCTGGAATCATAAAGGATGAAATCCCAGTAGTCATATCTCCGCAGCACAGGGAATCGATGAATGTCGTGACAGGAATTGCTGCTGCATGTAATGCACCGATCAAAAAAGTCAGCGAAGATTATTCCGTTGCCATAAAACATAAAGATTTATCTGGACAGTACCTCCAGGTAAAGACTCCACTACGAGATTACGAATTCAAATTACCATTACTCGGAATTCACCAAACGGAAAACGCCCTTACTGCCATATGTGCTATTGAGACAATAAAAGAATTGGGTTATCTAATTGATGGAGATTCGGTTGAAACTGGACTGTCGGAGGTCTGTTGGCCTGGAAGATTCGAAGTGTTAAAAACATCAGGTCCAATTTTAGTTGTTGATGGCGCTCACAACCCGTATTCAATGGAACGATTGGTAGAGACTGTTAACGACCATATGAGTAACTCCAAAGTGATCGTAGTTTTTGGGGCGACTGGGGGCCATGATCTCGCCAATATGCTGGAACCTTTGAAGTTACTGGAGCCGGTTCTTATTCCAGTATCTTCAAGGCACCCCAAATCTATCCAGTCGGAAATTGTCAGTAAAGCTTCCTTGAATTGCGATATCGTTACTAGCA